>CAZIXI010000127.1:0-9910 GCA_964543115.1 uncultured bacterium | reverse complement strand
AGGCAGAGAGATAAAGCTGACGCAGGCCCTGATAAAGCAGCGCGTTCATTTCCCGGTTACCAGCTGGTGTTAGCTTGTCACATTTCAGTGTGCCGTCCGGATATAAGAATATCTTATCCAGGTCCGCGGTTTGCCGGTGTTCTTTTAAAAAATCCGCCAGTTTTATTAATACGGCCAGCGGCTCGGCCAGGTCCGGATGCCGGTAGCGGAAGTAGTGTTTTAGGCTCACTCGGTGATAGACGCGGAAAGCGGCGGGTTTGGCCTCCGGTACAACGGTTGTTTCCTCATGCTCGCGGATTGTGTCTTCCAGCAGCCGGTTAAATTCAATGCCGCGTTTGAGGGAATCCGGACTGAGTGAATAATAAGATTCCCAGCGGGTATCCTGAAAGTGCTTTAATTTGCGCAGTCGTTTTGCCAGGGCCCGTTTAAATATGCCTTGCAGTTTGTTTCTGGCTGCGGCCATTTCTGCCGTGGTCATTACCTGGAAGGAAAGGCTTTGGGCCATGTCGTTTGTCCAATTCCGGTATACCTCCAGCGGTGTGCCATTAAAGTTCCATTCTTCCGGATAGTCGCCGTTAAAGAATGATTTAAGGAACTCGATAGTTTCATTTTCTTCTAATCTGTTATCAGTAATGTATTTTTCTATTTCCTTATATATATCCAGATGGGGGAACAGGGAACGTTTTACCTCAAAGAGAATTTTATCCCTGCCCAGGCCGGAGAGCTGGTCAAAGTAAATATCTATTTTCGCCCGGCAGTCCTGGGCCTCCGGCACCAGGGCGGCGCACAGTTCTTCCAGCAGGCAGTAACCTTCCTCCCGCAGCCAATTGAATAATTCAATAAACAGTTCCGCGCGTTCCATTTCCTCAGGCGATTGTTCAGCGTGCCAGATTACTCCCTTAAGGGAATATTCCAAGAGGGAGATCATATTGTCCCACTCTCCGCCGATATCCATGATCATTCTTATTGGTTGGGAACGAAAAACAAGGTCGTACATCAAGGTATTCGGATTATGGTCGCTGGCAATTAAGCCCAGGGCGCGCAGCCTGCCGGCCAGGACTGAACCGGCCTGGGCGCGGAATTGTTTAAAGGGATTAATCGGCTCGGTTAACGCGTCTACCCGGACGAGATTTTGTGCATGGGCGAATTGGCAATTTTCTTGTAATTGTCCCAGGGTGACTACCGGATCGAAAGGGATATAGCCGGCCACAACCTGGAGGCCCAAGGCACGAATAATATTAATTGCCTGTTCTATCTCTGTCAAGTTTGCTTCCTTATTATATGTCTTTTTTAACTGGACCGGTGAACCGCTTTCCACTCCCAGGAATATTTTTACCAGACCGATCTTTTTCAGCCGTTCGAGCATGCGCACCCGGACCTCGTTACCGTCTTCGTCTCCTTCCCGCCAGATACAGCGGGCACGGGTGGCAATATAAAAAGATATGCCTTCCGGTTCCATGCCGTATTCCAGGAAATATTCGTTGCGGTAGGTTTCTTTTATTTGTTCAAGGCGGTCAATAAAATCATCCAGCCCGGCCGGGTCATTGGGAATAAAGTCTTCATCGGCATAGACGATAAAGCTGGCGCCGCTGCGCAGGTACTCTTCAAAATCTCCGGTTACCCGGGTCAGGCGCAGCGGACGGGCCTGGCCGTGGGTACGGGTGCAGAAGGTGCATTTTCCGTATTCACAGCCGCGGCGGCTGCCTTCGGAGTTAAGCAGGAATCCGGCGTACTTCATCCTTTCCAGTTGGGTCCTGCGGGAAGGATGGGGAGCGCGGCGCAGGTCCACTTTTTTTACTTCATTCTTCCTTATTTTCCCGGCGGACAGATAGACAAGATTGGGTATGGCCGCCAATAATTCTTCAGCGGGAATTTTTCCGTCAAGCAGGCCCTGCTCATAGACCAGGTCTACCAGCTGGCTCAGGGCCTCTTCTCCTTCCCAGCGGACACAGATTATGTCCGGGTAATTTTCCAGCAGGTATTCATGGGACCAGGTAGCGGTTAATCCGCCGACAACCACCAGCGGCGGCAGCGGCAATTTGCGCACTGCCTGCAGCAGGCGCTCCAGTTCCGGCAGGCAGCCAAAGGTGGAGGAAACGCAGATCATTTCCGGTTTCTCAGATTTGATGCGTTCAATAATAAAATCAACGCTGTTTTCCGGCCATTGGCAGTCAATCACGTTGAGGTTACAGTTTTCATTATACATTTCCAGATAGGCCTGCAGGGCCTTGGTGTTTTCCGGCGTGCCTTTTACTCCCCGGTAGCGTTCGCTTTCCAGGTTAATAAGCAGGCTGTTTACCGGACTGTTGGTCAGGCCGGTGATTACGGCAACTTCGCTTTCTTTCGCCCAGCGGTATTTGTTTCTTTGTCTGTTTCTGGCCAAGCGGTAGATTGTTTTTGTGCTGGTGCCGGGATCGTAAACGCTCACTTCGATAAACTTGTGATAGAATCGCTGGATCTGAAAAGCCGGAAAGACGGCACTGAGGCGTTTAGTCAGCAGGATGAGTTTTTCCCGGTAGTCTTCCGGGTGATAAAATTCGCCGGAAAAAATTTCCGGGGAAGAGAATTCCGAGTCGGTAAAGATATTATTGAGAAAGTAGAGAATTTTTTCCAGATCAGTGAGCTGATTAAGGCTTTCAGTGCTTGCCTCTACTTCTTCCAATATCTCTTCCCGTTCCACTTCCGATATTCGTTGGGGGACCCGCTGCGGCCGGCTGACCATATACTTGTGTGGTGCCGGATATTCCGCCCCGTGAGCCAGGAGCCGCAGGCGGTATTCGTAACGCAGGCCGCGGTCCAGGCCGGGATAGATATGGAGGATTTGTTCAAACAGTTCCCGGTCAATTTGCAGTACCTGCACGTCATTTTCGGCAACGCAATCAGCGTTGCGCAGTACCGGCTCTCCTCCGCTTCTGATCATTTCCAGCAGGGCCATTTCGCCGATAATATCGCCGTGTTCCCGGTCGGTCACCGGCAGCCGTTCTTGATTCTTATAGATGCCTATTTTACCGTCCAGGATGATGTAGGCCTTATCCGCTTCATCTCCTTGTTTGATAATTCTTTCGCCCGGGGAATATTGCCTGATCTGTAGCTGGCGGGCGATCTGGGTAAGGTGAAAGTCTGAGATACTGTCAATCAGGCCTTCTGAGTAACGCTGGATCCATTCTTCCAGGCAGTATTTGATTTGTCTTAATTGGGGAGAGTCTTCATCTTTAAGCGGCGCGTAAATCAGGTTGAGGAAATCGTCTTTGTGGATTTCCAGTACGGTTAGTCCGCTGGCCGCCCGGACCGTAGCGGTGCGGGGGCTGTCGTCTACCAGGGCCACCTCGCCGAAAGAATCCTTGGGGTAGAAGGTCCAGACAGGTTTTTCGCCCAGTAACCACTGGCGGCCGCGGGCGTCAGTTACCCGTTCTCCGCCCTTAACCACTTCGGCGCGGCCGGAGAGGATAATATAGAAGGTGTCCGCGCGGTCACCCTCAAAGATGACCGGGTCTCCGGGGTTGAATGTTCTGACGATTCCTTTTTCCAGGATTTTTATCTTTGTTTCCGTGTCCAGGTGGGTCAAGAGATAAACGTCTTCTAAGGTTTTCCTGAGGATCTGTTTTTTTCGTTTACTGTCCGCCGGGATCAACACATTAGTGGCAAACAATTCCGGCTGCTGGAACTGCCGTCGTGTTTCTTCCTGCCGCCGGGCTGGGTCAATATGCACTAGTCGGAGACGGTCATAAATTTTTTCCGGCAGCTCACAAAGGGTGTCAAGCAGGGTGTGCAGGGGCGCTACGCCGGCTTCATGAAAAAGCAGGTCCACGGTTGGCTCCCCTTTCTCGTCCCAGAAAAAGTATAACAGTTTTTCCGCCTGTTCCGCTGAGATCTTTCCTTGGGCGGCTAAATCCCTGATTAATTCCGGATCATAAAGTGTATCGCCGGAATAGCCGAAACGTTTATCCTGGTAACTAAGCACAAAACCGATTGTGGGAATAGAATGAAAATTATAGCGGATATCCAGACAGGCCTTGTCCCCGCCGGGAAGTTCAATCTCATTTGTTTCCTGGTCATCGAGTTCAACCCAGTCCACCCAATCGCTTACGCAAAAATCTTCTCCCAGCAGGGCGTGGGCCTTACTAACAAAACTTTCGTAAATCGGCCTGGTGGTGAGCAGCTTGATGCGTTTTTTCAAGAGCATCCTGCGGATCAGACCGCTGTCATGATCGGCGTGGTTGTGGGTGAGCAGCACATAAGGAATATCATCAGGATCGATACCGGCCCGCTCCAGATAGATCAGTGAGCGCGGCGATGGATCAACGTGGATCCCTTTGCCGTTAAGCCAGATAATGAAATTAGTGTAATCTCCCTGCGGTGTGAATCCGTCTTCCGAGCCCATGGGGGTTACGGCCATTGTGTTCAGGGCGGCATTCTGCAGGCTGCGTTGTTGTTCCGCTGAGAGGTGGTGGTTGGTAACCGGCTGTTCCCGGTAATCAACTTCCACTGTTTCCTGCTCGCCGCCTTCCTCCTGGATGCTGAACAGGTCGGCCTGGATATGCCCGACGGTTACGTTAATTGTTTTATCTTCCTTTTGAACCTCTATCTCTGTTTGTTCCCCGATATTTACGATATGAAAATCAATGTATGCCTCCAGCGGCAGGATCGTACCGCTGGCCTGGTCTCTAACCGCGAAATGTTCATAAGAGTATTTTAGGAAACTTTTCAGCTCGGGAGAGATTTCCTCCAGCTTGTCCAGATCAGGGCCAAAGAGGGACTGCCGCATAAATTCCATAATTCGCCTTTTCTGCCCCTCGGTTCCCACTACGGAAACCTTCTTTTGCCCTCTAAAGAAGTAGTTGTAGTAGATGAGGAATTCCAGGTCAGCATAGCTGGTGCCGCCGCGAAATAGTTCTGTGGGGAGAAAGAAGATATCCGGCGGCGTTTCCCCTTCCTGCATTTCCCGGGTCAGGGTGGTGCGTGCCGTTTCCGTGACAATACCGAACTGGGCCTTGACACCGGATGGGGTTTCTCTGGTCTGGAAGATATCGGTTGTTTCTGTATTATCAATTATTATATCGGCGGGGTTTCGTTCCAGATCAAGTGAGGCGCTGAAAATGGCGTCAAATACGGGCTGGAGGATAAGCATCTCATCCACGTCACTGCGGCCGCGGTCGCGAATACGTTCCTGCCGGATGGGTTCTTCCAGCTCAATCATTACCCGCAACAGGCGGTTTTCGTTACCCTGCAGCAGGCGTTCAGTGGCGGGTGAAAATATCTTTTCTCCCTGGTATGAATAAGTTCCTTCCACGATGAATAACTTTATTTCACCTTCGTGCCGTTTCTTTTCGCGTACCGCGGCCAGGAATTCTTTCCGGTCCAGTGCCTCATATAGATCCAGGAAGCTCAGGCCGGAGTTTTTTTCGATCTGGCTGAGATTAAGGCGCATATCCCGCGACAGGCGTTCAATTTCTGTATATTCGGGGGGAGTTAATAAGCGCAGCGGCCGTTCCAGCAGGCGTTGGAGCCCGGGCACGGAGCCGACCCGGTTCCAGAGTTTGCGCCGCCGCAGGCCGCGGATATTTTCTCCGGTTTCCTGTTCGTCTTCTTCGGCCACCAGGTAAAAGTCCAGGAAGCTTTTTCCCGAATCTCTGACCAGGGGAAAGCGCAGCGATTGGCTGACCTGTTCGAAAAACGCGTATTGTTCATCAGCCAGGTCCTGCAGGGGAATATTCAACAGCTCCCGTTTAGCGATTAGCTTGTTAACCAGGGTAACATCGTTATTTTTAAAACCGTCAACAGAAATAACCAGAATTTGATTCGCGGCCAGAGAGGCAAATCCATTTTTGATCTTATTAGCGATAGTTGTTTTACCCACACCGGGCCGGCCCATCAGGTTGATGACACTGAAATCATCTTGTTGGAGCCGGGTGGCGGTTAATTCTTCCAACCGCGCTATTCCCTGCCGGCGGCTGAGCGATTCTTTCTTGGGCAGGTGGCCGAGTGATTGGATATAGAGACGCCTGATCTCGTGGATCAAGGCCCGTTTGCTTTCCGCAAATTGAAAAGCGGCATGGGTGTTATAGGGGAAGCGGCTGTAGGTGAGATAGTCCTTAAACAGGGTCTCGGCGTACTGCAGGAAACTGGCGAATTTATCCTGGGGGATATCGCTGAATTTGGGATTATTCCGCAGATAGCGTTCGATTAGTAACTGGTACCTATTCGTAGTTGCCGGTCTGCTTGCAGCCGGCAAGGGAGAAGGCGGGGCCAGACAGAATCCGGCGCGGGGACAGAGCAGGGAAGCTATTATTAATAAAGTAGTTAACTTAGCAAGTATTTTCACATATCAATATAACACACAAAAATGCGTTTGTCAATGGAGCGCGAAAATGAGTGGGGCGGAGAAACGCGAAGAAATGTTTCAGTTAGGAGATTTTTCATTTAGCATCTATCTTTAAGGTATTCCGCAATTCTCCTTGACATTACTCAGAATTTTGTGTATAATTACTCAATGTATTGAGATAATTGGAGTTAATTATGCAACTACCTGAATTCAAAAGACATATAACAGACATTATTACCAGGCGTTTGCTTGAGGAAAGGCAGTTTATCCAGGTTATTATCGGTCCGCGGCAGGTGGGGAAGACTACGGCAATCCAGCAGGTACTGGCTGGCCTTGATCTTCCATATCACTATGCTGCCGCTGATCTTCCTGCCCCGCCTCCACTTGAATGGATTGAGCAGCAATGGAACCTTGGCCGGATGCAATTGCCGGGTAATACGCAAGCGATTCTGGTCCTGGATGAAATTCAAAAGATTGCGCATTGGTCAGTTGAGGTAAAACGTTTGTGGGATGAAGATACACGCAAAGGGCGGAATTTGCAGGTAGTGCTTCTCGGTTCGTCATCCCTGTTGATTCAAAAAGGTTTAACTGAAAGCCTCGCCGGCCGTTTTGAGGTTATCAGATCAACCCATTGGACGTGGAGAGAGTGCCGCGACTGCTTTAACTGGACATTAGATAAATTTATCTATTTTGGCGGTTATCCAGGAGCAGCGACCTTAATCGGAGATGAAGAAAGGTGGGGGATGTATATCAGGGACTCCCTGATAGAAACGGCAATCTCCAAGGATATTTTACTCTTAAACAGAGTTGAAAAACCCGCCCTTTTACGCCAGCTCTTTGTCCTGGCTTGTGAATACGGAGGACAAATATTGTCATATCAAAAACTGCTCGGCCAGTTAAGCGATGCCGGAAACACGACGACGCTTGCCCATTATCAAAAGTTGTTGGAGTCCGCCTTTTTAATAAAAGGATTACCGAAGTGGTCAGGCCGGGTGTTGCGGAGAAGGAGTTCCAGCCCTAAGTGGCTGCCGCTGAATACGGCGTTAATGACAGCGATTGCCAACAAGAGTTTTCAGGAATGGCGTTCAAATCCGGATATCTGGGGACGCCTGGTTGAAACTGCCGTTGGCGCTTATCTCGTAAACGAAGGAATACAGCAGGGGATTGATGTTTATTACTGGAGAAAAGGGCATTATGAAGTGGATTTTGTTGTTGCTAAAGGTAAAAATTTATTAGTTGTTGAGGTAAAAAGCGGCAAAAATCTAGTGGTTCATTCCGGCCTGGAAATTTTTAAGAAGATGTATAAAACCACAGGCGCGATTATGGTAGGTTCACAGGGTATAGAGTTGGAGAAATTCCTGGCCACTCCTTTGAGCGAATGGTTTGCTTGATTGCAAATTACCCGATATGATATTATATGCTTATGAGTAAAGTAAGATATATATGTTTAAGTATCTCCATTATTGTTCATACCGGTTTTATCGGCATGATGGAGGGGCGGGGGTACCTGCAGCAGTGGCTGGCCATTACACCGCCTGAACCGCAGCGGGAATTGCAGCTGCAGTTTGTGGATACACCGTCAGAGGCGCCGGCGGAAGAGGTTGATAGCCAGCTTTCTAAGCTTATTTCCGATAAAGCGGTAAAGGCCAAGGATATGTCTGAAGAGCTGGAGGTGGAAGATTCAGCCAGCCGCGGCCAGGAAATAGAGGAGGGCCGGCAGTTACCTGAGGATAGCCAGGCAGTACAGCAGGCCCAGCAGGCAGTGAAAGAAGCGGCGCAACAGCAGCGGGATGTTCAACCGGAGAGGCAAACGGAGCCGAAGAAGGAAGAAGTTGAGGATGCGATTCTGCCGTCGGAGCCGCAGGAAGAGAAGCCGGAACCTGAGTCAGAAATGGTGCTGACCAAGCTGGATCAGCCAATTAAACAGATTCAGGAACAATTGCAGCCACCCATGCCGCCCAGGGAAAAGAGTGACGATATTGTCAGTCTGCCGGAGGTGAGTGAAGATATTTTCAGTACCAAATATAAGGGTGAGCTGGTTTTTGAAACCAGCTATCACCGGATGGGTCCTTATTTTAAAGAGTTGAAGAAAAGAATCCAGGCCTACTGGTTAAGTTATCTCTTATTTAAATATCCTAATACGGCACCGCAGGAGAGTGAGACTACGGTTGGCTTTAAGATACTTCCCAGCGGAGAGGTAGAGAGTATTGAGGTGGTGGAGTTTTATGGTGATGAAATTTTCCGCGATTTTTGTGTAGCGACGATCAATAATACAGCTCCCTATCCTCCCTTGCCGGAAGAGGTGGTGGAGGAGATGGAATATATGGAAGAGGAAACAATGGATATAGTGTTTACGTTCAGATTCAGGTAAACCGTTTAAAAATAGTATAGACTTCTGCAAAACGCAAAAAAATGTCATTCCGCGGCTTGACCGCGGAATCTAGAACTACTTGTCAATCAATACTTTCTGGATCCCGCGGTCAAGCCGCGGGATGACAAAAAAGATATTTTGCATAACTTTTAAAATAATAATTACAGGAGGTAAAAATGTGGCAGTTGTTATTTAAAGGCGGATATACGATGATTCCGCTGTTTATCTGTTCGGTGCTGGCATTGGCGATTGTGATTGAAAAGATGTTTACGCTGCGGGCGGCCAGGGTAATTCCGGATCCGCTGCTGCGGGCGATAAGGGATATGCGTAATCCCGATTCTCAACAGGTAGTGCTGATCTGTGACCGTTACCCGACGCCTTTTGCCTATATTGCTAAAGCGGGCCTGGTTAACCGGCAGTTATCAAAAGCGGCTAACCGTGAACAGGTGATGTTGGAAGGGAAATCGCAGGCGAATAATCTTGAGCGGGGACTGGTAATCCTGGAAGTGGTAGCGGCTATTGCCCCGCTATTGGGTTTATTGGGTACGGTTATCGGTCTGGTGGATGTCTTTCATGTAGTATCCCAGTTGGGGCTGGGGCAGACCGCCGCCTTTTCCAGCGGTATTGCTAAGGCGCTGGTGACCACGGTTGTGGGATTAATTGTGGCCATACCCGCGTTAGTGGCCTATAGCTATTATTCCCGGAAAGTTAATAATCTGATTATTGTTATGGAGAGGGAGGCAACAGCCCTGGTGAATAAATTGTATGATGGAATTTAGTGTTAAAAAACAAAAAAAATCAATTGTGATTAACATCACTTCCCTGGTGGATGTGTTGTTCATTTTGCTTATCTTTGTGCTGGTCAGTACCACATTTTTAGAACAGCCGGCCCTGCAGATTGAACTGCCCCAGGCCAAGAGCGCGGCCCTGGAACGCATAGAGCAGATAGTGATAACCATATCCGATGACGGCACAATCTATTTTAATGAAGAAGTGATTGAAAAAGGTGAATTGATGATGCTGCTGCAGGAACAATTGCGGGACGACCTGCCGGTTGTGCTCAAGGCGGATAAGAAGGTGCAGTATGGCCTGGTGATCGAGGTAATGGATGTTCTTCATCAGGTTGGAGTGAAGAAACTTGTTGCCCTGACCAGCCCCCCGGATAAAACCGCGAAATGAAAATGTTTACGATTCGACAACTATTCTTCGCCTTGTTT
>CAZIXI010000126.1:0-9919 GCA_964543115.1 uncultured bacterium | reverse complement strand
GGCGGCCAGGTCGCCATGCGGATGGAGCGCCAGCTCCCCTTCCCCGCGGACAATGAAATCAATCCGGGAAAACTTGACCATGAATTCAGCAACCGCCATCGTGGGCAGATAGCCGCCCGCGCAGATATATACATCTTCCCTGCTCTTTAGTTCCGGCGGCAATTTCCTGAGAAACTCTCCCAGTACTTCAACATCACCAGGTAAAATACTCACACCAATAACTAAAGGCCCGGACAATTCTTCCGCCTGGGCCGCCACTTGAGCTGCCAGTTCTGCCGCTTTTAATTGCCGGGCCGCCCCATCGACAATATGGGTGGATATATTATTTTCCTTTAAATTGGCGCTTATCCTGGCCAGCCCTAATGGTTTAACGCTGCGGAAAAGAGTACCCCTGCTGAAATTAACCAAAACAACTTTAGGTTCTGTTTCCAGTTTCTGCTCTAGTTTAGCTCTTAATTGAGCACTAATACCCCTGGAATCTTCCGGGAGTAAATTATAAAGAATTTTAACCTGTTCGAGTAAACTACTATCGGTTAGCCTGGCCCTTGTCCGCAGACACAAAAAGATATAAGCAAAAAGAGTTTCCTGTTCCCCCGGACTCATTGTGCCGCTTGCTTCCAGCTCCGCCAGGGTGACAATAATATCTTCCGGAAGCAAAACAACGGCCAATTCAGCCGCCTCAGAATCACGCAAACTGCCGGCCAGATTCACAAATTCCTGAAAAAGCTGTTTTTGCAGCGGGTCCGCTATCCTGGCTGACAATTCCGCCAGCGGCTTCTCAGCGTAAACAAACATCAAGCGGAAAAGATCGGCAACCAGTTCCGGTCTCCTCTGGTAAAGCCGCCAGGAAAAAAGCGGCGGAGCCAGGTAACTATCCATGATTACGTTATGGTAAGGATTATTGGATTGAAACGCGGTAATTTGAGGGGTAATTTTGAGCGTATTTATTCCCTGTTGCTGGAATTTGTCCCGTAATCCCTGCGTATGAAATCCCCCGGTGATAAGAACAGCACGGTTTTTGCCGGCTTTCTGCATTTTCTTGATTGTGTTCTTTACAAGTGCGTCTTCTCTTAAATGAGCCAAGCGGTAAAATTCATCAACGGCATTTACGGCCCTTTCCACTCCGGCTAGCAGGGAATCGTTACCTTCCGTTAACTGGTCGATCAGAAAAGGAAAATCATAGTTTAAAAAAGCGGCGATTTCCTGCCTGTTTATCTGCAGATGAAGCAGCTTAGTTAATAGATTTATAAATTGCAGTTGATGATAAATTTCGTTTTCTTCTTCCGTCTTGATGAGGGCAGCAGCGGCCTGTTCTACGATTAATGGTAATTCTTCACCAAACATCTGCTCCATGTTGATAGGTTGCTGCCGGCGGATGTTAATATATTGAACAAGCAAACCGCTGACCGCATGCAAATCTGCCAAGCCGATTGCCAAAATAAGTTTTTCCAGCCGGGTAGTTTTGATTAGTAAATTAAAATTAATACAGTGCGGGTCTGGATTTATGCCGCAGAGGTAATTCAGCCAGTGGTCAGCGGATAATTCCCCGGCAATAAAAGCAGTTTGTTTTCGCGAGAATTCTTTTAGCCTTGAATTAAATGCCTGCTCTGCTGCCTTGACTAATTTATTTTGGCTCTGCCTGATAAACCATTCAATCCCTTCAGTCAGCTTAATTGCCTTTTGATATTGTCGGAGATCTTGATCATATAATGACACATCCTCGCTACCCCATAAGGTAAAAGGAAGTTCTTTCCCTTTGCTTATCGCCAGGGCCTCGGCTCCAGACAAATGACCGTCTCTCATAAACTGGTCACAGGCCTTTTCTTTGGCCGGAGAATCAGGGAAACTGGAAAAGAGAGGGTAATTAATATTGCCGGCCGCGCCTTCCACACACACCAGCTTGATATCATAATCTTTGATTAATTTTTCCAGAATGCCGGCAATGCTTTTCTGTGCCTCATATACACAGTGGGCATCTTCAATCAGGATCACTGTCGGAGCGATATGTTCACGGAAAGACAAATTCTTTTCCTGGACAGAAATTGACCAGCAGGTATTTTGCAGGAAAAAAACTAATGAAATAATGGAAATTATTAATTTTTTATTATATTTATTATAGATCATAGTCAAAAAAAAGCCCGAATTACTGTTTTTTAAGCAGCAACCCGGCCCATTGTCTTTGTAAGTTATTTGTTTACAAGTGCTTGCCTTTTCGGATCGCCTTGTCAGTAAAAATATGCCATGAAAAACGGCCATTGTCAAGGGGGGGGGAGAATATTTTTGCGTTATTTTTCAGATGCTAAATTGAGCGGGACGGATAATCAGGGTTTTACGGAAAGTATGGAACTGCAGCAGGTGTTTGTCATTGGAAAGAATATAGTCTGCGTTACTGGCCAGGGCACAATCCAGGTATTTATTATCATCCGGATCGTCCTTAACAAGATTTACGTGTTTAGTGGGAGACACTAAGCGTCCGTTGGCAAAAAGGCCGGCCACATAATCCTGGTAGGGCTTTTTGGCTTTGATTCTGTTTAAAATAAAAAAAACTTCTTTTTCAATCGGCTTGCTATAGACTAGTAAAAGCCTGCCCTGTTCACAGCCCCGGAGGATCCTGGCAGAAGCGCTTTTTTTGTTCCAGTAAGCGGCAATAAAGATGTTTGTATCGAGAATCAATCCCGGGGCCTTTTTGGAAAACTTATTAAATATCCTTGTAAATAAATTCAATTTAACTATTCTTAGGATTGATCTCTGTTTTCTTCTATTTCATCCCTCAACTCATCAATATCGCCTTCATGTTCTTCCAGCTCTTCTTTGGCTTCTTCGTATTTTTCATCAACGCTTTCTTGAATCTCATCTGTTTTATCTTCCGCCCGGTCAGCAATATCATCAGCTTTATTGGCAAGAATAATTGCCGCGGCCACCAGGCAGCCGCCTAAAACAATCAGGGCGATGGCTGTGCCGGCACCGCCGGTATCTTCCTGTTTATATTTATCAATTAAAGTTGTTTCTTTTTTTGCTTCATCAGCGGGACCAAATTTAAATTTATAGCCAAGAGATACTTCCCTGTTGCCGCCTGAGGTATTGGCGCTGACAAAATAACTGCCTCCATAGGCGGACACGGATATTTGGGCAATAAAACATGCTGTTACCAGCATTACAATCATTTTACGCATCAATCAACCTCCCTGTATAACTTTTTATTTACATATATAACTTTATTATTAAACTTGAAAAACGGCGTATAGCCTAATGCTTTATTAGCCGGAGTAACCTGCCCGGACTTTTTGCCGGGGTCAAGAATGCCATCCCGGTATTCGATCCAGAAATGCCCACCGCCCAGATAATGGCCTTTGACGGCATACACGTCCGTTTCACCTAAGGCAATCAGGGCCGAGGCAAGCAGGAAAACCTTATCTTCGCAATCACCACCTCCTTTGGTTATGGTCTCAGCGGGATATTGCCAATAATCTACGTTATCGTCAGTTGTCTTCAGGGAAACAACATAATCTATAAGCAAATCAGCTTGCTTGATTTTTTCAGTCAGCGCCTTTGTTTCTTCCGGCCGAATAAAATCGCGAATATCCGTCTCTCCTTCGGAGCCATGCTTGGCAGAAATTAAAAGATCATCTTTCTGCTGATACTTAACGGATGTGTAAGCACATCCGGCAACAATCAGAAATGAACAAAATAATACGCTTAATAGAAGTTTTCTTGCCTGCATAAATGATTAATTAACTATTAGTGCGGTATTATACCAATACTGGAGGAAATTGTCAGCAACTAAACGGGTTGGAAATAATTTTTACGGCAAGTAAAAGATAAAAAAATCTGACATTCGATGTTAGGCACGGAAAGATAGCTCTAACTTCTCAATTCAGTGCCAAACACCAAACGTCAGACAAAAAAACAGCTTCAACCATTACGCGCATTTTTCAATTAGCGGTAAGGCCTTAGCTTCTTTTTGTAATTGCTGTAACAAGTCTAACGGAGATGTTTCTTCCTGTTCAAGCACCTGCTGTGGCAGCTGGGTCGGGCCGATTTGTATCTGCACTCTAGGCAGATGAATTGCTGTTTGTGGAACAGCAATTTGCAGGTCAGCCGCATAGCCGGGAGCAACAAGAATTACCGCTAGAACTAAAGCAAAAAGCAGTTTCATGTTTATCCCCTCCTTCTACGCCCTTCAGTAAATAAAAGAGCATATTTTATGCCAACAGACAGTTCTTGTGTGCAAACATATGTAAGGCATTGGTAAAGAAAGATTAATGATTTGCGCTGGAATGTCGGGTAATCTATATGTGTACAGAAGGTGTACCTTTTAGACGTCTTGTTTCTAGACTCAATTACTTTTCGGCAAGGACTTGTCAATCCCATGCAAAGCATGGGATTGACATCAATAATAGTTTATTGTATTGTGAATTCAGTTCCGCAGACGGGACATTTTACCCGCGATCCGGGAGGGAATCCGGTTACATCTACCTGGTGCCCCTCCGGACAGGTAACGATTGTCCGCTGACTGGTGTCTTTTTCTTCTTGTGAATGACCAATCAAGCCTCCAAGGATAGCCCCGCCGACAACACCAATAGCCGCGCCTTCCGCTGTCCGGCCGGATTGATGCCCGATAACGCCGCCGAGTACACCGCCGCTGACTGCGCCAATACCCGCGCCCTGCTCTGTTTCCGTACAGCCGGATAGAGCAGCACAAAAAACCGCTAATAGGAAAAAAGTTAAAATACGCATAGAGTATCCACCTCCTCTTATCTTAAGGGTATTATACTGTTTTTATCCTGAAATTTCAATCGTTAACTGAAGAGAATAATTACTGTTTGCCGGCAGGGATAATTTCCAGCTGGGCATAATACAAGAGCCCTGGTAGGTTTTTTCCAGGCCGTCTTCCGATTGAGAAACCGTTTCTACGGGGAAACGCCAGAGGGTGGCCGGTCGCGACCATTGGCAGGCTAAGCGAAAACCGCGATGTGTGTCCGCCAACGCTAATTTAGTTATGCCGGTATTGCTTTTTCGGGTACACAGCGGCTGTTTTTGTGACCCCTTTTCCGGTAAGAGATAAAACCGCTGTTTTTCATTTCCGGCAAGCAGGGTGAGATTGAATTCCACTCCCCACCAGATATTCAGGCAGTCATTACTCAGATTAATTAAGGAATATTCTACTTCTATCTTTTTTCCCATAGTCAGCGATTTAGTTACTTCCAAGGGATAACCTTTACCGTTTATGTATACCGTGCCTTCACGGGAAAGCGTCACCTTAAGGGAACTCTTCCCCTTACTGCATTCCTCAACCTTATAAGGCTGATTCACAAAATCACCCTCTTCGCCATAATGGCACCGGCTGAATTTTTCCAGGGTGGTATCCGGTGCCAGGAAATGGTCGATCAGGCCGTAACGCGGATACCAGTCATAAAAGAGAATGTCCTTAAGGCCGTCTTCTTTTGTCCGGACAATATCATGAATAGATTGCGGCTCTCCGGCGCTTTCCTCCTCATTTTCAATGTCAATCCGCTGATGATAGGCCTCCGGGCGGCGGGCCAGCACGTTACTGAGATTAAATTGTTTTGGTTTATAGTCCAATTCAATAATTTGACCGCCGGCAGCAGGCGAAAGATAGATATTATACTTCGGCACTGAGGCCAGGATCTCTTTTTGCCCGTCAAAATTATAATCCTTTGACTCCAGTTCCACCCCCTTGCTCAACAGGTTTTCCGCGCCAATCAGATTCTGATAAATCGCGTGACGCAAGTAATTAAGGTATAGCCCGCCGAATAATCCATGCCAGTAGGCGCAATTGCATTGTCCACGGTAAAGGTATCTTTTAATTTGAGAGTCCTTCTTGCCGTTTCTTTTTTTCCCATTAACCTTGCTGCTGAGGTGGATCATTTTGCTGTACATTTGATTCACTTCCGGATACTTAACCAGGAAATTGCGCCAGAAGCCTCCCCGCAGATAAGGACGCAGCTGCTCGTATTGTCCGCGGCCCTTACATTCTTTGACAAGATCTTCAAAACTAACCTGACTGCTTACAGGCAGGGACCATTCCATCATCTCGTCATAGGAGGCGGTAGGCAGATAGACGCGTCCCCGGGCTGGATAACGATCCAGATATTCGCTAAAGGTAAGCATATTCAGCCAGGTAGAATTATCCTCCAAATGACGGAATAGTGATTCCAGATAGCCGTCTTGATAAACCCATTTATAGGTACCCGGCCATTCACCGAATTTTTCTCCGTCATCGGCCAGGGTAATTCCGCATTCCGGGCTTTTCTCCGCCCGTTCCTTAAAATAATTGATCGACTCTTCCGCTACCCGGAAAGGAATACGGTATCTCATTTCCTTGTCAATTGGAAAAACGGCAACTGTCTGTCCCTGGTCTTCGGTAAGGTAATAGCCGGACATATCTTCTGCTTTCATTCCGGCATAATAGAAATGCGTGTCATCTATTGTCACGTACTCAAGACCCGTCTCGGCAATAAGTGACGGCAGGCCCGGTTCCCAGACACGCTCAGCCAGCCACATCCCCCGGGGAGTAACGCCAAACTTGTCGGCAATATATTCCTGCATTAACAGGATCTGTCCCCGGGCATCTACCCGCGGAATAACCGGCAGCAGCGGCTCATAGAATCCTCCGCCCAGCAATTCGATCTGGCCCCGCGACAAGAGCCCGCGAATACGGTCAAAATATTCCGGCCGGTTTTCCTCTATCCATTCCAGTAACGGACCGGTGTAATGAAGAGATACACGTACCCCGGGATGTTTTTCCAGCATCTTTACAAAGGGCAGATAACATTTTTCATAGGTCCGCTGAAAAACATTAGGAAAGTTCCCCACCGGCTGGTGGTTGTGTATGCCGAACATGAAATTAATTTTATTCATTTTTTTAAACCAGCCACTTATCCAATTCGAATTCCTCGTCCGGGACCTGGAAGCTGATATAGCCCCTGTGCGGATAACGATCAACCTGCTTCTTTCCTTTCTTAATCTGAACAAAGAAACGCACCGACTCTCCCGGCTGCAGCTCCAGGGCGGCAAAGGGCACAGAGAGCTCAATTACCTTATCAGCTTTTACTGAACTGAATTGTTTCTTTTTTTCGAAATGCACACCGTCACTGCTTTTACTGACTATAAATTTAGTCAGCCGTTGGGGAGCAAAAGTAAAGGGGAAAGATATCTGAAATTCATTGTCATCGGTGATATTTAGACAGGCGTCGAGCTTTTGCCCGTTAATTTCTTCTTTATTCACCAGAGGGTCAAGACGGACAAATAAGCTGTTCAAGTCAAACCCGAAATAAATGGCCGCCAGATAGCTTTCACCCTTATAGAGTTTACCCCCCGGACGATCAGCCTTATAGTAGCCGGCATCGGTCCACTCATAATAATGAGTGTTCTGGCCATCAATAACCGGCGAGATGAAGGCATAGGGCGCCTTCTGCGTTTGTACATCCTTGGTCAAAATTACCGGCTGCCGGAGAAACTCCGGCACCTCATGGTTCAATATTTTGTATACATTTGCCAGATGAGTACGAAAAAGCGTGTCAAATTCTTCATCGCAATCACTCTGAAAATCATCCCCGTACCACCAGAACCAGTCACTGCCTTCGGCGGCGTAAAAGTTCTGCCAGGCCAGATCACGCTTTGGTTTGGGAAACTCTTTTTCATTATTTTTAAGAAACTGCCTTGTTTTCTCCAAATATTCCCAGGCCGTATTCTCCTCTTTATCGCCAATCCAGATATCAAAATTATGATTTATCCAGGAACCGCTATGCAGTCCGGGCAGTTTATCCCGGGCCGGGTACTTGTCTAGATAATCAGAGATTGTGGCGGTATAGAGATCAGCTTCATTACTCAGCCTTTCCATAACCGCTCTCA
This sequence comes from uncultured bacterium, assembly GCA_964543115.1. GTDB lineage: Bacteria > Auribacterota > CAZIXI01 > CAZIXI01 > CAZIXI01 > CAZIXI01. The sequence goes on along the minus strand of CAZIXI010000126.1, from coordinate 2,044 downwards.
GAAAAGGTTCACCTCCGCCCGGATAATATTCCCAGGGATTTTCTCCATCCAGCACAATGGTAACCAATGAATCTCTCTCGTTGCTGGAAGAATATCTGTTTATATTATGCAGATTATGAATAAGGTCATGTGCCGCAGCCTGGGAGTCCTGTTTAGGGTAAGTAAAGCTAAGGGCATTGGAGAGTCCCTTATCGCGAAAAACCAGCTGGAGACAATCATCCTCCAGGCAGAATTTATAAGGCTTATAAAGACCCAGCCCCTTATCCACAATATGCACCGTTTTTAATAAAATCTCTTCATCTGTCGCCAGCCACTGTATTCCCGCCGCGGAGATAAGCGGCATTATCTCCGGGCAGACACTGCCTTCTGACGGCCAGAGCCCGCGAGGATTTTTGCCGAATGTTTTCTTGTAGAGAGAAACAGCCAGTTTCAATTGGGCGTTGACGTCTTCGCTGTGAGCAAAGGGCTGAGGAAGCACCGCCCAGGGCATACTACGACGGGCGAAATCCGTATTGTATAAAAGCGGCATGATCGGATGGTAAAAAGGTGTGGTGGTAATTTCAATCCGCCCCTCTTTCTGAGCTTGCTTATAACAAGGGATCAACTCCTTGATGATCGAAATCTGCGTATCAAGTACGGTCTTTTTATCGGCATCGGTAAAATCCCTTCCCCTGTTGATTAATTCCTGCAGGACGGGATATTTTTGTCTGGCCCGGAAACCAAACCAAGTAAGATTAAACCAGACCTGCAGATCGCTAAAATCTATATTGTTAAACTTTTTACAGGCGGCGGCGATATCCCCTTCTGAGACTTTGGTTCCCCTTTTCTGCAGCAGTTCCCAATAACGGGGATAGGGCTTAATCATCGTATCCCAGTTAGCCATAAAAAAATTCAACAGTAGGAAATTCTTTTCATCAGCAGTAAGGTTCTTTGCCGGCTTCAATGACAAATCCCAATAATGATCTTTTGCCCGGTCATTAGCGTAATCCTGAATCTGTACCAGCAATGAAGGTACGAGATTAAAGTTCATCTTGATCTTTGGATAATCTTCAAGAATAGACACCATATCGTAATAGGCCTTAATAGAATGAAATCTAACCCAGGGCATGCGGTACACGCCCGTAAGCATATCCTTATAAAAAGGCTGATGCATGTGCCATAAAAAAGCTACGGCAGTCTTCATACCTCTACCTCTCTCAGATATTTAGCCGCTTCTTCCGGCACCGTCGGGTTGATGTAAAAGCCCGTACCCCATTCAAAACCAGCCACCCGGGTCAAACGGGGCATAATCTCTATGTGCCAGTGGTAATCAAGATCAATCGTTGCCCAGTACCCTTTTCGCGGCCAGCGAATTGGGCTGGTATGAATAACATAATTATACTGCGGACGGTGCAGGGCCTTGGATAACCGTTTAAGAACCTGCTGCATGGCATCCGCCAGCAGAGGTAATTCATTGGCCTGAATACTGGTATAATCCGGGCTGTGACGTTTCGGCATCACGCACATCTCGAAAGGAAACCTGGAGGCAAAAGGGCAAAAGGCCAGGAAACTGTCATTTTCATATACAATACGTGAATCTTGATTTGTTTCTTCCCTCAGAACATCGCAAAATACACAACGATCCTTATAGGCATAATATTCCTGGGCGCCGTCCAGTTCCTCCGCCACACGTTTCGGGGTAATCGGTGTTGCTATTAATTGAGAGTGGGGATGAGTAAGTGAGGCGCCGGCTTGCAGGCCGACATTTTTAAAAACCAGTATATAACGGAAACGGCGATCATGAGAAAGATCCATCATCCTTATCTTAAAGGCCTCAAACACTTTTGCGGCCACCTCTAACGGAAGATCTTCCAGGGGGCGCAAGTGATCGGGATTTTCGATAACCACTTCGTGTGCGCCGATACCATTCATCCGGTCATACATCCCCACACCCATTTTTTCCAGTTCCCCTTCGATTCCCAGTGCCGGAAATTTATTCGGTACCACCCGAACCTCCCAACCAGGGGCATCCCGATGTGAATGGGGTTTGCGAAAAGAAAATACT
>CAZIXI010000125.1:0-9968 GCA_964543115.1 uncultured bacterium | reverse complement strand
CGGCGAGATGGTCTCACAGCTATCCCTGTCTTTCCGCAACAGCAGCTCCGTTCCTTCATGCACCAGCAGTAAATAATAGAAATCTTCTAACGCTCCTTGATCCAATGTGCCGGAACTCAGCACCTCCCGCAAATCACTATCCAGCACAAACACAAACCGTTCCGACTCATCTAAACCCGCACCCAGGTCATATATCCCTGCTGCCGAAGGCAGATTACGGAAGAAAAAGAAGTGTTCAAAATTATTTGTCCGGTCCCTTAGGGCCTGCCATTGTTTTGGGTGTGTTTTTCTTAATCTGTCAGCCGCAACCGCAATCTCTGCCTTGTTTACCATTTCATAAACAGCAGAATCAGGATCTGTTTCATCTATCAGCATCTCCGCCTCTGCGTCGGGTTGCACCTCTTTTAATCCCAGGCGGGAAGAAACAACGGGGGCTTTTTCATCAGTTGATCCCCAGACCTGAACCATATGCTTATGGATATCTCTTTTTGCATTCTGTTCCTGAAGAGGGGCAAATTTACAAAACATGTATTTTGCTTTTGCCTGTATCCTTTTCTGCTCATCCTTATCGGTTACCCAGGCCAGGGCCAGCCTGCCGTAGGCTAGAATTGCTTCACTCTTCACAGATGAATGTTTATCGTGTGTGTAAGCTCTTTGCTCAAATTTCGCCAGCACTTCTTTCTGCTCATCTTTATCGGTTATCCAGCATAGGGCCAACCGGCCATAAGCTTCAATAGCATTCTGGCGAATAAACTCATCTTTGTCAGTGAATTTATCTTTTAGCTTATTTAGTATCTCTTTTTGTTCCCATCGGTCAACTATCCACTTCTCTGCCATCTCACTGTATCCCTTTCCCACACTCTCACGATCACTCAAGCCGCGGCAATTAAACATTCCCAGCGTTTTCTCAAGCGCTTCTACCTGACTCTCTTTTTTAGTTAACCAGGCCAGAACTACCCGGATGTAAACCCTACAAGTACGCGCACGGATAGACATATTTTCATCATCAAGCTTGCTTTTTACTGCATTCAGTACATAGGCCTGCATAGCACTATCCGTTGCCCAGAACAATGCCAGTTGACAATAGGCGGCCTGGGCTTCTCTAGCTACCATCTTATCGCCAAACGCGCGCATTATATCCCGCAATATTTCTTTTTGGAGTTTTTTGTCTCTCACCCAGGCTTTAGCCAATGCCGGGTATAATTCCAGTGCCAGCTTTTGGAAGAGAAAGAGTTCATCAGTTGATATTCTAACAGCTACTTCCTTAAGGATTTTTCGCTGTTTCTTCTCATCTGTCACCCAAGCGCGGGCCAGTCGCACATAACATTTGAAGGCATTCCTACGTAACACACCGCGAATCACACCAACAACCGGTTCACTATCCTGAGGGGACTCTGTTTTCTGAAACATTTCTTTCAGTACGCTCAATACTTCTTCTTGCTTACTTTTATCTTTTACCCGTGTCTGGGCTAGGCTGCAATATTCTTCGACTACCGCTGGATCGTCTTCTTCTAATCTTTCCAGCAAAGCAGAAAGTATTTTTTCTGTCGTTTCAAAATTAATTTTTTCAGCAAGAATGCCTTTATCAGCGATTTCTATGCCGGCATAATCCGGATTGGTAAGAATAAATTCCATTATTTTTACTACCGTTTCTTTTCCTGTTAATTCCTCTTCCGGCAGTTTTTCCACAAATTTTATAACCGGCATGAATCTATCTTCTGCATCAGGTTCGTTTACGTCTAAAATTCCCAATAATTCTTTTAATCTTGCTTTACTTTCTTCTGTAAGGCTCAAATACGCCTCGGCCTTTTCAATAAACGCCACGGCCTCTGTTGCCAGATCGGGTGATATAGTTTCACAACTAGCATAGTATTCCCGCTGCATCAGCTCTGTGCCTTCATGCACCAGCAGTAAATAATAAAAATCAACTAAGGCCTGTTCATCCAGCCCCCCAGAACTAAGCACCGCCCGCAAATCGCTGTCCAGCGCAAACACATAACGGTCCGCTTCATCCACTTCCGCGCCCAGATCATAGATTCCCGCTGCGGAAGGCAAATTCTGAAAGAAATAAAAGTATTCAAAGTCATTTGTGCGTTCTTTTATGGCTGCCCATTGCTGCGGATGGGTTTTCTGTAACCTATCAATAGCGGCAGTAATTTCTGCCTTATTTACCATTTCATAAATATCATTATCCGGATCTGTTGCATCCACTAACATTTCCGCCGTGGCAGCAGGCTGCTCTTTCTTTATTCCCAGCCTTGATGAGACAACAGAACTGGCGCTTTCACTCTTAGCTGCCGGCACAGTTTCTTTTTTTAATGCCTCTAATTTTGCGGAAGCATATTCTGCCAGCATCTTATCTTCATTGTTACTCAACAAAATAAGTATCAGGTAACGCTGATCCACAGCTAATGACTCTAGCTCCTGCGTCATTTGCTGCAGCAGTTTATTTCTTAACATCCGCGCCACCGGCCGGGGCTTTTTTGCCGCCACTTGAAAATTAGTAACCATTCTGCTTATATTCTCTCCGAATATTTCTTCCTGAGATTTCTTCGCCTTACCTTTTCTAACAGCGGTTTTCTGTCTTTGCTCTGGAGTAAGCTCATCGATTACTTGATTAGTCAGAATAGTAGCGAGCAAAACAGCCTCTCCTGCCGAAACAGGATATTCACGCTTAAGATATCGCGGGAGGAAATGTTTTATGCATATTATCTCAATAAGTTTGCGCAGCCAGGTGTTATCGGATTTTGCTTTTAGTATATTTCTGTTTAACAACAATAACCGCTTGCCGCCAATCTCCATAATCTTCACTGGCTGTGCGATGCCAGCAACACAGATTAAATCATCGAATTCTTTCGCCAACGCAGCAATATAGGGCCTATCTGATCCCTTTATAATGTTTAATATGTCCTGATCAACATCACGAATAAAAGGAAGCGGATCCACCACACCATTTTTTTGCCCTGACAATATCTGCTCAATATCTGCAATTATTATTCTAGCTATTCCCTCATTAATATTGCTGTTTATTTTCCTAATATATGCCAGTCCCGCAGCCAAACTGATGTTTATCTGATCTACATTCTCATTATTGAAATATTCTGCGGCAATATTTCTTATCTCTATTAGAAGCCAAATAATGGTTGTTGTGTTTTTTTCACTCTTTAATCGTTCTAGTCTGCTATCAAGTTTTTCTGTTCCAGTGGCAAATACAAAACTAATGATTTCTTTCAGCTCTCCCACCTTGACACTTTCCATAGCATCAGTTACCGCCTTTTTGTGCAGCCGGTCATCAAAATGATAGGCACCCAGAATTATGCGTTTCAGCGCCTTTTTATCAAAATAATCTCCCGGATAAGCGGCCAGGCGTACAATTACCCTTTTTATATTACGCATAGATACAGGCACTGGTAGTTCTTCTTTATCATACAGTGCCCTTAAAATATTGGTCATCTTTACCAATCGTTCGATAAGTTTTATTCTTAAACCCTGAAACTGCAGCGGCTCCGCCGCTACCAGTGAATTGGCAAAATCCTGCAAAATCTTTACCTCTTCTGCTTCTTTCAGATAAACAAATTTATGCACACTGAACCGGTCATGAAACTCACCGGAAAGCTCTTTGTTGCCGCGATAAGCGCTTTTTTGTGGATTCATTGTACAGATAACGCTAAATCCCTCTTCAGCATACACCCGTTCACCGTTGGGCAGATCAACCCAGCCAAATTGTAAAATATTATTAAGGCAAGCCAATACCTCGGGTTTGGCTTTATTTACCTCATCTAAGATCACCGGCCGCCCGGCACGCATGGCACGCACTACATAACCGTCCAGAATACACGTTTTATCCTTATCTTTCTCTCCAAATCCATGATAGGCTATCAGCTCATCCACAATGGTGTTTTTAGTTACATTATAAATCTCCACCGCACCACCATAAAGCAAATAACAAATATACTCAGCAACCAGATCCTTACCCGTACCCGCTTCTCCAATAAACAACATATGCCGCTCTTGCGACATATCAACCAATATATCCTCTAAGTAACCCAGATTGGTAGCGGTCCAAGCTACCCGCATATCCCAAGGTACTTCACTAACACTATCTGGCGCACAATCCGCACAGCGGATCCGGATATCCTTATACTCAAGCCATTTAACGCCTTCTTTGTCCTTAACAATTTTCGGACCGGCATTATCAGGCTGCAGGGCAGCATCTTTCTTTACCGCCGCATGACCGTTTATCGCTGTATCTATCCTTGTGCGCACATCTTCTTCTTCCCAATCATAGGAATAATATCTCTTTGAAATGCTTTTTACCCTTTTAATATCCGCCGGTCTTCTGGCAATATGCTCCACTATATTAACCAGCGCCCTGGTAGAGAGCGGCCGGGGTATCATTTCTCCCATCTCCAGATCACTGCCCGCAACCGTATCCTTGCCAAAATATAGATCCCGCAGATTATTGGCCAGCTTAACCAGTTCATTAATCAGCGTTTTCTCTGCACTACTGATGGATTTAATTGATTTAAGTCCTCGTACCTTGATAAATCTTTCATAAAGCACTAACTTCTCCTCATTTGCCGGCAAATACTCTATTTCACATACATTACAGCGGTTAATGAATTCACCTGACAATGGTTTCACCTTATAACTGCCGTGCGGAGGATTGGCAGTAAAGATAATAGCAAAGCCTTCTTTGGCCTTCACCACCGTGCCATCAGGCAGCACAACCTTTCTGCCCTGAATTATCTGATTGAGTTTGGCCAATACCTCCGGCTTTACCTTGTTCACCTCATCCATAATGATCCATTCCCCGCGTTCCATCGCCCCCACCAGTTCGGATTTGGTCCAGCCGGTGCGGCCTGCCTCTGTTTCCCCGAAATTTCTGCGCACAACCAGGTCATCTTCGGTGATGTCACTATGCATGGGCATAAACCGTACATTCTGGTTCATTAACCGGCCGGCATAATAGGCCTTAGTGTTCTTGGCCGTGCCCGCCTCACCCAAAAGCAATAACGGACTGCGTGAATGCCGCTGATGCACACAACCCTTAATAATCTCTACAATGTCACTGACATTACTTGCTGTTTCCAACAAACAATCCTGCGGCACCGCTGTACCGCCGGCAAAACGCGGCCATTTAAGGGAATGATTACTTTTCAAGCGCAAATATTGACTGCCGTTTTCCCTCACCACCTCAAATTCTTTACTGAAAGGCAACTTTACCTGAGGATGCAGCATTGGTGAGGCTTTCGTCAAAACCATACCGCTAACCAGAAAAGAACCGTTAACTAATAATGAATGCAAATCAATTCCATGCCCCAATAAATGATCAAGCGCCAGTTTGCCAACAACTATTGCTAGTAGCGGCAATAGTGCTTTCATTTGTTTTAATATATGCTTACCAATAGTACGCGCCAAACTACCAATATCATCCACAACCTTACCATAAGGGGCATAAGTTGCCGCCACCATTGCCGCCTCTGCGCCAATACCATAGGGAAGAAAGGCAATATCCTTATTGCGTTCATAGATATCCGCTACGGTAGCAGATGCCCCATCGGAAATAACAATAATCATCTTTCCTTCATTATGATCACTAGCTGTACGAATTCGCCGAATGGCGGCATTTATCGCCTTTCTATTCTGCGTATCATAAGAACTCACGCTTCTTCTATTTTTTAATCCCATCACCGCTTCATAGGCCTTTTTGCGGGAAAGTTGTTCATGATAATGTTTATATACGTGATACCCGCCGCCATAACCCACTACCTCAAATTCCACCCCCTCAATTTGTTTCAGTGCCTCAACAAATAATAAAGCGGTACGTACAGCATTGGTCATTTCATCCGCACTGCCGTAATCACCCATACTGCCACTCACATCAATTAGCAATGATATTTTAAACTTATGTTCATCCGGATCCAGCCGCCGGCGCATCAAGCGCTGATCACCAGTTTTTACCAACGGTATTCTTTGTGGGTCAAGCTGGCCCTTGGTTCTTCTGCCGTCCCAGCCGTCTTCCTGCAGTTCCAGAAGCACATCCTGAATATTCTTGCGCAATACCCGCTCATAACGTTTGGCGTGCCGGCGGATCTTTTCATATTCCCGTCTGGACGCGTCAGTAAGTCCGGTAAAATTTCGTACGGCCTGCTGTTGTGTCTTTTCTCTTTCATCATCATCATCTGACTCTATATCCGCAATAAATTGTTCCAGCAGCCCAGGCACATCTAACGGTTCTTGCTGTGCGGTTTCTGGACGCATTTCCCCCGTTTGTTTCCCGCGGGGCGGCAATTTTGAGCTGCTGGCTTGTTGCTCCCGCGCCTCTTGACTCTTTTCCTGTAATTCACCAACTTTTTCACCTACTTCGTCAGTACCGCTTTTAACATCATCAAGTTTATCCTTGACCTTCCCTGATTTCTTTTGGATATTTTCCGCCCGGCCCTTAATGGCATCTATCCAGCCTGGATTATTTTTCAAGAATTCCAATAATTCCTTACCGCTTGCCGCTGCCTCATTGGCAACCTTGTCCGCATCTGCCGCATCCTGGGCTATCCCTTTGGTCAATTGATCTATTTCATCCATCAATTCCTGGATCTTGTGCAGAAGTTCTTCTTTTATCTTATCACCTTGGCCGCTGCCATCACTCTGGGTTATGTCTTCAACCTTTTCCGTGCCTTCTTCCGCCTTTTCCGTTAACTCAGTAGACGCTGCCCGCAGATCTTTTAATTTGTCGATTAGTTCCTTCAGAGCTTCACCTAATTCTTCCCCTTTCGCAACCGTTCTCTCATCACCCACTTCCCTGGCACCATCACCAATAGGGTCAACTTGTTGTTCTATTCCTTCCGCCTCCTGAGCAACTTCCTGGGCATTATTTTTTATTTCAGCCAGCTTTTCTTCCAGCTCCTTAAGATATTCCTGCAGTTCTTCTACACTTCGTTCATCTGCTCCTCCGCCTTCTTCCGGCTTAGGCGGAAACATTGGTGAGCCAAATTTATCTTTGCTTCCCGGTCGGCCCCCTTGCCCCTGCTGAAGGGGACAGGAATCACCGGTCACATCCTGCATCTCTGCAGCTGCCTCCTCTATTTTCTTCTGCAGGTCCTCCTTCGCCTCCTGCTGCAGCCGCTTCTTTTCCTCTTCCGGCATCTTCTGCTGGTATTCCTTCATTTTTTGTTTTATTTTTTCCTTGGCCTTGTCGCTGAAATCATCCCAGTCCATTCCCAGATCATCACCGCAGCCGCAGTTAATCTCAAATTCACCGTTCTCAATCATTTCATTAATGGCCTTTTTCCTCAGCTGTCCCTCTTCTTCCTTCTTCCTGTCTTCTTCCAGCAGTTTTTCCGCAATCGGCCAAATCTTATCCCGCACAGTTTCATAAAAACCCTGCGTATCTTCTCCCAGCGCCGCCAGCACCTCCTGAAACGTTTCCTCAACCGCCTCTTTTACTTCAGGATCCGTTACCCGCGGGTCATGCACCGGCAACGACGCGTCTTCTGTCATTACCATTAGATAGAATATTGCTTCAATAAACTGAATGAATTTGGGCATTTCCGCCAGGCGTTCCTTTTCCAGTTCCAGATCAAGTATGCGGCATTTCTTCTTGTAAAAGGCCTGTACTTCTTCGTATCTACCGCTGAATTCCGCCAGTCCATGGCTTACCGCCCTGATTGTTTCCAGCAGCCGGAACAGAAGAACAAAAGGAACAATTTCCGCATATTCTTCCTCCATCACCCCTTCTTCCGAAAAACGGGCACGAAATGCTTCCTGCAAAGTAAGACCCACGGAGGCCTTACGGCCGTACTCAATTATGTCCCAGGGAAAATACTTCATCAGGTGGGCAGCTTTTTCATAATGCCAGCGCGTATGCTTCTCCCGGCGAATCTCATTAATGGTTTTGGGCCGGAAGGTTACCCGGGGATCAGGTAAGGTTACCTGTGCCGCGGCCTGTAATTCAACTAACACATCATCTATATACTCCCAATCACGCTGATTCAGCCGCCGGCCGATATCAGCATTTCTTTTTCTGGGTAGATATCTTTTTCCATAATCGATTATGGCTTTAAAAACATCAATTCCTTCACTCTTATGTTTTTCATATACATATCCAGCCAAATAAACACCGCAAAAACGTTCCACACAATCCTGGTATTCGTCCTTCTCCAAATTCAAGAAACCCTGATGCTTGGTGGCAATTAGATCTTCCACAACCTCTTTCACTTTATCTGGCTGCGGAACAGACAGACCCTGCTTATATCTGTCGGCGCTTATTTTAAAGAGATCAGAATACATTTCCCGGCTTTCTTGAGATATATTGCTATACCATTCAGTTATATTGTTATCTGCCAGAAACACAGAAATAGTAATTGCCTGTGTTATCATCTCGTTTCCTCCATCAAAAGGGAGGATATTTCTGAATCCTAGATAATGCACCATTTCATGCCAAAGACTGCCTTTAGTTGTAGCTTCCAGCCCAGTTTGCATTACTTGAATAGTAATATCTTTTTCCATTAATGGAGACTGAAGAACTGCCCCCGCCGCCCCTTGCAGCACAAACATTTGCAGAATTTTTAGCAACTCCTGCAAGACCTGCGGCTGATATTCCACCCCCCGGATTGTTCTAGGCAGCATATTGAGCAGTGCCAAGGGATAAACAACATGTGAAATATCCCTGAACAGATCAACCCTTAATTCTTCGCCGTAGCCAAGTGCTTCGAGAAAAACCATGGTCCACTTATTAATATCCTCACGTTCTTCTTCACTGAAATTCTCTTCCAATACTCTGGTGACTTCCAATTCATCTGTAATAAACTTCTTATCAAACGGCAATCCATCAGCCTTTCTCAACGTGTTTACCACCGCGGCAATCTGCTCATTTTTGTAACCGCCGTCTTTAACCTCCTGGGCCGCTTTTTCACAAATAGCGATTGCCTGTTCGTAAAGCGCAGCATCACCACGCTGCAAAGCGGCAATTACTCCTTCTCTGGCCTGGTAATAAGTAATAACATGACCAGCTAGCCGACTGGACAAAACCTCTTTTTCAACAAAAGTCTGCACCCGTTCATTTAAGCTGTTTCCGCAAACCGCCTGTTCCACCGCCTCCGCTGTTTCCTGGCTGCCGCCGGCAACCTTAACCAACTCATAAAGAATAAGGGCATATAATTCTTCCAGGGCGTTTTCCTTTAGAAGCAGATCATAGAGATCCTTATCAAGATAGATCCAATTCTTGCCGTCAAAATGACCGAAATGCGCCACTGCATAATCATCCGGCCCGCGCAAGAATAATCCGGGTATATCATCATCTGTTTTTATAGTCAGCACATTTACCTGTGCCAGAAATTTAAGTAGTTCTTTTAGGTCGTAATCGTTCCCATCCGAAAGCGTTATCAAACCGTTATTCCCCAACCCTCTAACAAACCCAGCCAATCCCCGAAATATAGTTTTATTCCTTTCTGTTCTATCAGCAATCCGCTGATCGCGTTCCGCGCCGAAAACAATCTCACCCCTACCGTCGTTTATACCTCTCTTTAGTGTATCATTCACCCCGCCCGCTTCCCGGTGCAATACAGCACCTTTACCATAAGCAGGCGATTTTGCTGCTTCAGGTATTACCTCCTGCTCCTTCTTCAATTCATCCAATGCCTTCATCATGCCATTAAACATCAAAATATCTTTTTCGCTTATGGCTCTTTCACTAATGTCCTGGATATACCTTCTCACATCATCTATCCTGAATAAAGCCAGCAATCTAGCATATGTCTCTACTGCAGCTTGGCGAACCGGCTCTTTCTCATGACCAAACACGCCTTTTATTGCAGTAAGCGCTTCTTCCTGTTTGGTCCTGTCCTTTATCCATTCACCGGCTAACCGAGCGTATGCCTCTGTTGCGGTACTGCGAACAAGAGGTACCTCATCTTCAAATCTGCTCTTTATTGCAGCAAGCAGCTCTTCCCGTTTAGTCCTGTCCTTTA
>CAZIXI010000124.1:5779-9980 GCA_964543115.1 uncultured bacterium | reverse complement strand
AAGAAACATAACCGGCACAAGGATCAGGACGGAAAACAATACGGTATTGGATAAATTATCTGATATTGTCGATATAAACAGGCCAAGCCCGGCAACGGTAAAAACAAAGATAAAGGATACCGCAAAAAACGCCCAGATGTTTCCCCGGACAGGAATTCCCACAATCGGTTTTAATACCGCAAAAACAGCAATGAATATCGCGACAAAAAGTATTACAATCATCGGGACAATCTTTGCTATCATGATCTCATAGGTCCTTAACGGCGTTACCATTAACTGTTCTATTGTGCCGAATTGTTTCTCGTTTACCATGGCCGTAGCAATCAGCAAAACTCCGATCAGCGTAATTATTGTAAACAATTCCTGCAGTGAAAAACACCATGATTCATTCAGGTTAGGATTATACATATAGCGCAGCCGGCAGCCCAGATTAGGAATAATCTTCTCTTCTACATCAGAAACTTTCCATTTGGTGAATATAATATTCATATTGTGCCTGCTGACAATCATGCTTATATACCCGAGAGCAAGCTCAGCGGCGTTGCTGTCTGACCCGTCCATAATAACCTGCATTGACGCGGTTTGATACGAAGAAACCTTCCTGCCGAATCCTTGCGGGAACACAACCACCACCGAAACATTCCCCTGTTCTATCAATTTGTTTATTTCGTCTTCTTCCTCTATATTATAGGCAATATCAAAATAAGGCGCCTGAAGCCGATTAATTATTTCTCGGCTCTGTTCCGTCTTATCCATGTCATAAACAGCTATCGGATAATTATTCACGTCCATAGAAAGACTGCTGGCTGTGTAAATATCAATGGTAACACAATAGAGCACTATAATCATCAGCGGTACATTCCTGAAAAACTGCAGGAACTCTTTTCGCATAAGTAGAAACATTCTGAAAAACATTGGTCAGCCAACCTTTTTCTTGAATAGCCGGATACAGACCCAATAAAGAACTAAACAATATACAATTAACATTATAACATCAGTCCTTACATGCGTAAATCCGACGCCTTTTACCATTATCTTTCTCAACATATCTATATAATAAGTAGCGGGCAGACAATAAGAAGTATACGCCGCATTCGGCCCCATATTCGATACCGGCACCATAAACCCCGTATATAAAAATGCCGGCATAACCGTGGCGACAAAGGTAATAGTAATAGCGGCAACTTGCGTGCTGACCAGAACTGCTATAAAAAGGCCCAGCCCGATAGCCGTAGCTACGTAAAACGGAGAGATAAGAAGCACCAGGGCAAGACTCCCCCTGAACGGCACGTTAAACAAAAATACCGTCAGGGCAATGAATATTATAAGGTTCAAATACGAAATTATTATATACGGCGTCATTTTACCCAATAGATATTCAGATTTATTCAGGCATGAACAGTACATATTAAGAATTGAACCTGTTTCTTTTTCTTTGGCTAGGGATATAGCGCCAATAACCGGAGGGAAAAACATTATGATAATAGCGATAACTCCCGGAATTATAAAGTCCTCGCTTCTAAAAGAGGGATTATACCAGGCGCTGACGGTTAAATCTATCGGCACACTATTCCCGCCGCCGGCACCTCCCTTTTTTACAAAATATTCTGCCAGGATCTTTGCCTGATAATCCGCAACAACAGCTTCCGCATAATTGCCGATAAGGGTAGCCACATTCGTATATGTACCGTCAACAAGCACCTGAACGTTTACCGGAACTCCTTTTTTAATATCACGTGAAAAGTCCTCGGGAATAACAAGGATAAGACGGATACGGCCCAGATCCATATCGTTTTCCGCCGGGGCGTAATTATCGGCCATGTTTTTTACATTAAAGAGCTCCGTGGCATTCTGAAAATTGTCTATCAAACTGCGCGAAAGAGATGTTTTATCATAGTCCACAACATCCATGGAAATATTTTTTGCGCCTAAAGGGAAACCGTAAGCAAAGAGAAAATACAGCACAACAGGCGCCATTATTGTCATGAGAAAAAAAAGGCGGTCGCGTTTAAGCTCAAGAAACTCTTTTCTAGCAACCGCCCGAAACCTCTGTACCGAAAACATCTTAGACTCCTTTTTTCTGTTCGCAGAAATAAACAAACACATCTTCAAACGGGATTACCGCTTTCCTTATGTCTTGGAGCGTAATATTATTTTTCGCGAGTAATTCTTTTACTTTATTTTCGTCTTCATCCGCGTTTTTTGTGTAGATATGAACCCTAGTCCCGTAAATAGAGCAATAAGTAAAATATTCCCTTAAAATATCCGACGAGGCGAACGGATCAGAAGTACTCACTTCTAACAGTATCCCTATTTCATCGGTGACCCGCGTCTTTAATTGATCCGGCGCGCCCATAGCCACAAGATTACCTTTGGTCATCAATGATAACCGGTCGCAATGTTCCGCTTCATCCATATAATGTGTGGTCACCAGAACCGTTATGCCCATTTTGCGCGACAGGAGAAATATAATCTCCCAGAACTTCATTCTGGCAATAGGATCGACTCCGGAGGTCGGTTCATCCAGGAAGATGCATCTTGGTTTATGAATAATAGCGCAGCCTAAAGCCAGCCTCTGTTTAATACCCATAGGCAGGCTGCCTGTAATAGAATCTTCCTGCCCCGAAAGATCCGCTATTTTTAGGATAAGATTACGGCGCCGGCGCAGTTCCCTTTTCGGCACACCGTATATGCCGCCGTATAAATCTATATTTTCAGAAACCGTCATATCCCTGTACAACGAAAACTTCTGGGACATATACCCGATACTCTTTTTTACTTCAAACTGGTTTTTGGAAAGGTCAAGGCCTCCGATCATTCCAAATCCTGACGTAGGCGCGTATAACCCGCAGAACATTTTGATAGTAGTTGTCTTTCCCGCTCCGTTCGGCCCTAGGAACCCGAAAATCTCGCCGCTTTTTACCGAAAAATTTATTTTATTAACGGCAGTAAAGCTGCCGAATTTCTTTTCCAGAGAATCCGCTTTAATCATCAATTCTGTTGCAGCCAACCCTGTTTTTGCCGATTTTTCGTTCTGCCCCTCCCCTTTAAACAATTCGTCAAAAACATTTTCATCTACATCTGCCCTTTCCTTTGACATTTCAGAAAGAAACACATCCTCAATACCCGGTATTGCCCTTTTAATATCGCCGGGGCCAACCCCCAGGTTCCCGGCCTGCCGCTTTAGTTCCGCAAGACCGCCTTCTTCAAATATAACGTTTAATCTGCCGCCGAGAGGATAAACTACACTTATCTTCGGCTGTTTTTTAAGCGCCTTTAATGTTTCCTCTTGGCTTTTCGCTTCTATCTGCGCAAAATTATCTTTCAATTTCGCTGACAATTCGTCCGGCCTACCCCTGTTAATTATCTTTCCCTTATGCATCAGCAGCACCTCATGGCATCTTGCCGCTTCATCCATATATGAAGTACTCATAAAAACCGTAATATTTTTTTCTTTAAGCATAGTATTAATAATCGTCCATATATCCTGACGTGAGATAGGATCAACTCCCGTGGTAGGCTCATCAAGAAAAATCAGCTGCGGTTCATGAATAAGGGTACAGCAGAGGGCAAGCTTCTGTTTCATCCCGCCGGAAAGATTCTTAGCCGGCCGCTTGAGGAAGGCGTCTAAACGCGTACTTTTAAGAAGTTTATCCTTTCTCTGTTCACGCGTTTTCTTGTCAATTTTATTTATTTCAGCAAAAAAATTAATATTTTCTTCAACACTTAAATCCGCCGCAAGCGACAACCCCAATCCCTGCGGCATAAGGGCGATAGATTCCTTAATACTTTCAGGATCCCGCAGTATATTCCTGCCTAAAACCGTTACTTTACCCTGCGGCGCGCTCAAAACACCGGTAACAATATGCATCAGGGTGCTTTTACCCGCGCCGTCCGGCCCGATAATCCCAAAAATCTGTCCGCGGCTCACCTGGAAAGAAATATCTGAAAGGGCCTGTAGCTTACGATAACTCTTTGAAAGTTCGGCTACTTCAATAACAGGATCCATCACCTATCTCTTATACCTGTTCCACGGTATACTTTCATTGACCTTAATAACCCCGCTGGACGGCATTCCGGGTTTTAACTTAAGTCCTTTATTCTCTATTACCCTCAGTTTAATCTGAAACACCAGTTTGGCGCGCTGGCTTTTAGTTTCCACATTCTTTGGCGTAAACTCCGCTTTAGCCGCAATTTTACC
>CAZIXI010000124.1:0-5769 GCA_964543115.1 uncultured bacterium | reverse complement strand
ATACTCAGCAGGCAGAGCGTCCGGATAAATCCTGGCCTTGTTTCCCAGATTAACTTTTCCGGCAATATCGGTTACCAGAAATGCATTAAGGTAAAGATCGTTCATATCAATAATAGTGACCAGCGGCGTACCGGCAGAGACAACCTCGCCTACCCGGACAATCTTAAGGGCGATGGTTCCCGATATAGGCGCTTTTATCAGTGTATCATCTACAGCCGCCTGCGCCGCTGCCACCTTTTCCCCGGCTACCGTATACCTATTATTAACACGGTCAAACTCCATTTTCGCGATTGCTCTTTCTTCATAAAGACGGCTGTACCTTTCATATTCTGTTTCAGCCAATTGCAGATCAGACTTCGCTTCCGCGAGCGCCGCCTCTAACTGCCTGGACTGTATTAACGCAATCTGCTGGCCTTCACTGACTACATCTCCTTCGTCAACGTACATCTTGCTTACTTTTCCGCTTATCTTTGTCCCCGCATGGTATTCATATCCTTCAATCCTTCCGCTTACCTCAATAAAATCCGGGTTTCTATTAGCTCTCGAGACATACATATTTATAAACACGAAAATACCGAAAATCACAAGAAGCGCGGTAATAAGACACAAGATCACGGCTGTTTTATTTTTTCTCTGTTTAAACTTCTCGAAATAACCGGTCAGCACATTATTCATAAAACCACCTCACTTTATCGCTGTTTCTTCCGCTTTTATATCACTTCCAATAATTCTTTCCAATTTGGCTATTGCGGTATTATATTCGTAATGGGCATTATAAGAATGAAACTGCGCCTGTTTAAGCTGTACCAGCGCGTCATTCACTTCTGTTGAGGGCGCCACTAATTCTTCGTACCGCCGTTCGCTTATCCTGTAATTCTCAGACGCGTATTCAATCTCCTTTTCGGCCGCAGAAACTTTTGCCGCAGCGGCTTCCATTTCAAAATAACACTGTTTAATATCCAATCTTACCCGCTGACTTAACGCCCTGTATTGGTCAATAATTATCTCCAGTTCCTTCCTTTTAGCGGCTGTAAGGTCTTTTGTCTTAAACCAGTCAAATACATCCCAGTTGACCGTAATCATTCCCAGCAAAATATCGTTACTAAGATAATCTTCGTTATCCAGCTCAAACGTCTTTCCATGCCTGTAATAACTAGCCTGCGCGGCAACCTGCGGCCGCGATGCGGTTTTAGCAAGGTCTATGGCCTTATCCGCAATCTGCCCCAGATACTTAAATACTACAAGTGAAGGATTATTAGTTTCAGCTAAACCAAAACAATCTTCCGGAAGAGAAGGAACATTTTTCTTATAGACGAGGGGTTTAAGCAAAAATCCGGAATCAACATTAACTCCCATACTCACATTAAGCGCCGCCCTGGCAAATTTCAGCAGTTTCTCCGCTTCAATATATTCCTGCCGCGCGTTAGCTGTTTTTGCCTGAATCTCAAGCAAATAATTTTTAGCCACTAAATCGGCGTTAAAAAATTTCTGCGTAACTTGTTCATGGTTTTCAAACCGTACCAGGTTTTCCTTTATCGCTTTCAGATAATCTTCCTGCAGTAATATATTGAAATAATTAATGGTCACTTCCTGCACAAGATCGGCTTCCGCTTCCAAAAGACGCATCCGCGAAACATCAATACCAAGCCTCTCAATATTTTCACGATACCTAATAGCGCCTCCCGTATAGATAGGCATTTTCGCGTGTACACCCAGCATAAAGAAATTTTTCGTGGAAACAGGGAAACTCTCCCCGCCAAACTCCATTTCCGGCACTTCATTAAATACGTTTATCAAATAATCCGCGCTTAAGACCGGCAGCCATTCTTTTCTTGCCGCACTGTGTATATATACTGATTTAGAAACTGCCCCTGTCATAGCATCAATCGTAGGATTGTTTTTCAGGGCAATAGCAGTCGCTTTAGCAAGAGAAAGGTCCCTGCATAATTCCGGCACATAACCTGCGCCGCCACTTTCCCGGGTAACTGCCGTTAACAGAGCGGGGAAAATGAATATCGTAAGGAAGGCAGTTAATATTTGTATATTACTTTTCTTCACCAGTTCCGCCTTTTTTTGTGTTAATTATAAACTGTTAGCCCAATTCCTGCAACAGTTTTGGAGAACTGGTAATGCCACGGTAAGTGGCTTGAAGATCGAGATAAATCTTTTTCACTCGGTAAGAACCGGAATAATCACTCTGCCGGCTTAGAGACTGGCATCCGCTTGGTCGACTAAATCCGACGATTCAAGCACATAGACAACGTTACTGCTCACTGCCGTCGCATACGCCTGAAGGCTGCCTGCCGCGAAATAAGGTTCAGTATGAGTTATTAGCGGAACACCAGTTCCCGGCTCACCGATATGCATTCTGCGTTGCCGCATCGGGCGGCGTGTTCCACTAAAACTGCGCCAGGCAGCAGGAACCGTGTCCGGGGCCTGTGGAATAACTTCTACCTTATCCAGCCGCTCTGTTAATTCAGCCATAGTCAACCGGGCAGCGGGATCAGTTTGCAGTAACCCTTCGATGATTTCTGCCAGGGCCGGGCTGTCGGTTATGTGTTCGGCTAAAATCTTCGTTAAGTTTACTTGTTTGCCGCCTACTTCTTCGTGCAGGTATTCAACCAGATCTTTGGGAGTCCTGAATATCCTGTCGGTAGCCAGACTTAAACTCTTTCCCGAGATCATTCCGAATAGAACACAGCCTAAGGCATACATGTCTATGCTGGGGGCGGCTTCTATCTTCTGGCCTTCCGCGGCGGCCCGCCATTGTTCAGGGGCCATATAGCCGGGGCTGCCGCCCTGAACAAGTATAGATTCTCCTTTTGGCTTGGCTAAACCAAAATCAATTAACTTGACTTTGATCCTGCCGTCTTTTATACGCACCATTATGTTATCTGGTTTCAGGTCCATCAGTATGTACTCATAACCGTGTATCTGCCCAACGGCTTTACGGATCTCTCTAAAAACCGCCAATATTACTGCCAGCTTGCGGTAACCGGTAAAATAAGATTCACGCAACATCTCTCCTAATGTATCCCACTCTGATAGATCTTCCATCAGCAAATACGGCACGACATAGTTATCGAGGCCAAATCCCCTGCAGACACTAAAACGCGGATAATCTCCCCGGGCGCTACTATCCGCCCGGAATTTGCGTGTAATGTCATCCAGGCAGGCCGCTTCTTCCCAGAACCTCCAGAAAAGATTTCTGTCCAATTCCAGCAGATTTTTTCTGACGAGTTTTGCCGCTACGTGTTCTTTTACCGCCGCGGTGCCGGAAAGGGCACGGTAAACTTTCCCCATGCCGCCTGAACCAAGCGCTTCCCGGTCCGCTCCCAGCGAAAACGGCTGCTGGAAGCTATCGCCGAAGGTCAGTATACCATGTAACAAATGCCCCAGTTTTCCCCTGGCTATTTCCCGGGTATGCAGATCGATACGCGCGCGAAACACGATTTCTTCTGATCCCTCTTCATCAACGGGAATTTTAATATAACGAATAGCGTATTTCGCGCCGACGATTTCATAATTCCGCTGAAATAACTGCTGCTGGACACAAATTGCCAGATAATGACCAGCTTCACCGTAGTATTCCGTAAATACGGCGCAAATAATTTCGTGGAACGCTATCTCCGTTAGCAGCCGGGCCCTGGTTTTTAATTCTTCCGCAGAACTTATTCCGTTCCTTTCCAGCGCCGCGATAATCGACTGGGCCAGTAGCAGCCGTTTTCCGCGCCCGTCATACCCGGCAAGCGCGAATGAACCGGGACGGTTGCTGAACCTTTTATCATCAAATATTTTCATTTCATACTCATCTCTTTTTAACGCCGCGCGAATAGCATCCACTCTCTCGCACACATCCCGCGGCAGTGACATCCGCGCCGCGAGGCTGTCTTCTCCGTCAAGGAATTGCTCAAACGCTTTTTCCAATTCCTCAGTTAAACTAAAGCCCCGCGGGCCCAGACCCTCTATCCTCTCCCGCTCTCTTCCTTCAACAAAATATGATAACGCGGTTTCTCTGCCGGCGGCTTCATCGGCCAGGGCACGCTGAAACTCCAGTTTCGCGGGCCCTTTGGCGATGGCGCCTTTCCTTCGTTCGTCGGGCTCCCAACGTCTGCCGGCTGCAGCACTGGGTTTGCGGGGGACTGTGGGCATTCTTTCGTTTGTTGATTTCCTCATCCCGGTGGCGGACGGACGTGATCTGGCCTGGCTAGCCTGCGCAAACTCGTCTTCTCTTTTTCGCATTATCAGTACCTGGGCGTAGGCTATCCTGACAACTAAATCAACGGTATTTAATCTTTCTACTGGATCAGTTTTTATCAGTCCTTCGATTATTTCTGCCAACAGCGGATCCCTAATTGTGTCTCTGACAATCTCTGTAATAAGATTTTGCCTGTGTTCTCCTCTACCTGTCTGTTCATGCAGGAATTCGCTAAGGTCGTGAATAGCAAGGTACACCTGCTGACGGCTCAGGTCCCCGGACCCGGAAAGATACTTAATCAGCCTTTCTGTTTTTTCCAGTCGCAGCGCGTCCCGCTCGCCCTTTTCTTTCGCCGACTCTTCCTGCTGTATTAACAATAGCCGCGCTAAAATATATTCATTTCGCTGCAGTCTCTTGCCGGTTAACATTTGATACAGAATGCACCCTAAGGCATACATATCAATACTCTGATCGGCAATCAGCACATTATCGCCAATGCCGGCCCGGCACTGTTCCGGAGACATTGTGCTTGGACTGCCCATAAGGCCAAACATAGAATGTCCTTTTTTTCTCATTAATCCGGTATCTATTAACCGTATCCTGATACCTTGCCGGTCAAAACAAACCATGGCGTTATCCGGTTTGAGATCCAGAAACACATAACCGTAACGGTGACATTGCGCGAGTGCGGCAACTAACCGCTCAAACACGCGAATAATCCCATGGGATTGGCGTTCTTCAAATGATTTCCAGCCACTCATTGCCGCTGTTAAGGTATCCCAGGGCGGGGCTAAGTGGTCCATGAGAATATAGGGACTGCCGTCGGCGCGGATGCCAAACCCCCGGAAGGCGCTGATCAGGGGAGTTTCTCCTCTGGCCATGGCTTCTTTAGTAACGGCGTACTGGCCCATGGCTTCCTGCCAAACAGATCTATGGGGACTTGAAGAGAGCCGGGAGTTAGCCAACAGTTCTCGATTAATTAATTTTACCGCTGCCGGCCCTCCTTCTATGCTGGCGGCATAAACCGAACCCAGGGCGCCTTTCCCGATCGTGACAGATCTTTCTTCCGTCCTGACTTTTTCTAACCAATCCTTCCGGTGGGAAAGGGAAGCTGTTTCTGCGGGGCCCTGAGTTTCAGGATCAGGCGGCAACGTTGCAATTTTTGCTTCACTGGGATGCTCATATCTTCCGATCCGGAACGGTGTCTGGAACAAATCACCGAAAATCGCCGTTCCGCGCAGGATCATCGCTAGTTTTCCCGCGGCAATAAACCCGGTATCAAAATCCACTAACGCGAGAGTGTCTATTTGGCCGGCCACGCATTCGGAATCCTTAATTAGCCTACCGATTTCCATATCTACCGGGCATTTTTTATATCTCGCTCCGGAAACCCGATAGTTATCCGCAAAGAAAAGCTGCCGCAGGGTAAGCGCGATATAATGGCCCTTGCTTCCATTTGCGTATAATTCCCTGATTGATTTATAAATAAGAACTGAGAATACCAGCTCTTTTATTCATTCGGCTCTAAAATCTCTGTCGCCTGTTCTGCCAATCGCCCGGAGCACTTCATC
>CAZIXI010000123.1:0-10028 GCA_964543115.1 uncultured bacterium | reverse complement strand
CGGTTTTTTGTCCGGGTGAATGACCCGGGCCGGCCGGTAAACGGTCTGGCAATTACCCGGGAAACATTGTGCGGTTTTTGCAGGAGACCGCGGGCGATCTTGCATATTTCGTACAAACGGGCCAGGGGAATAGCTTCTTCATGGGCAGCGATCTGGAAGACGCTGTCCGCGGAGGTATAGATAATCGGATAGCCGGTGGCCAGATGTTCTGCTCCCAGTTCCTTAATGATTTCTGTTCCGGATGCCGGTTTATTGCCGATAATTTTTGTGCCGATAGCCTGTTGGAAGGGATCGATGATTTCCGGAGGAAAACCCCGCGGATAGGTGGGAAATGGTGTTGTGGTCACCAGACCCATTAATTCCCAGTGGCCGGTGGTTGTGTCCTTACCGGCGGAACGTTCAGCCATTTTACCGTAAGCGGCTGTTGGATAGACGGCCGCTGGCACACCGCTAAGGGCAATGATATTACCCAGCCCCAGCCGGCCCAAATGCGGCAGTTGAAGACCGCCCAGGGTGGAGGCCAGGTTGCCCAGGGTATTACTGCCCCGGTCCCCATAGTCGGCGGCATCGGGTAATTCCCCAACGCCTACACTGTCGAGGATAATTATAATTGCGCGATATTTTTCCATTTTTTGAAGGCTGAGGGTAAGAGCTGGTTTAAATTTTTAGATTTTACCCTGCCGTTTTCACCCGGCCAGATTACCCGCAGGCGGGGGTTAAATTCTGCCAGCACCTGCCGGCAGGCGCCGCAAGGGCTGAATTCCCGTCTCTGGTTAGTGGCAATAGCAATCCTGGAAAATTTTCTTTCTCCGTTACTTACGGCATTAGCAACCGCTGCACGTTCAGCACAGATCGTTACACCATAAGAAGCGTTTTCAATATTACAGCCCGTAAATACTTTTCCGTTTTTTGTCAGCAGGGCCGCCCCCACCTTTGCCCGCGAGTAGGGGCAATAGGCATTCTTGTAAGCCTGCTTGGCTAATTGGATTAGTTCCTTGTTTGTCATAATAACCTCCTATCTTGCCATAAGTTTAGATTTCTGCAAAATAGATGTTTTATGCAACATTGTCATCCCGCGGTTTAACCGCGGGATCCAGTAGTTTTTACAATGCAATTATTTCTGGATACCGCGGTCAAGCCGCGGTATGACAAAAGACTTATTTTGCAGAAGTCTATGCCATAAGTTTATTTCTGTGTCTTTATTTCGTAACCTTTGCCGTTACTACTAACCGTAATATGCCCCAGTGCATCGGTCCGGTAGATATTATAACCTAATTGCTGGTATCTTTCTATTACCTCTTTTCCCGGATGGCCGAAGGGATTGCCGCGCGCGCAGGAGATAATAACCGCTTCCGGGCGCACTGTCTGTAGAAATTCTTCGCCGCTGGAGCTGTTGCTGCCATGATGAGGGGATTTCAGAATGGTTGCCTGCAGCGCTTCGCCGTATTCCTGGCAGTAGAGGGGTTCGGCCATTGCCATTATATCGCCGGTAAAAAGGAAACTGCAGTTGCCGTAAGTTAATTTTATGACCAGAGAGTTTTCATTGGGATTGTTTTTAAAAGCCGGGCTAATCGGTGAGAGGATCTGGAGGGTGATGCCGTCAGCTAAATTTATGGTTTCATTTTTGCCGGCCACCCGGTATTTTATTTTCTTTTTTTCAATCAGCCGCAGGAGGTCTTCATAGGTCTGGGTTGAGCTGATTGTGCCGGAGTCAATAAATTCTCCTATCCGGAAACGTTTTAACACCGCCAGCAGGCCGCCGATATGATCCAGGTCCGGATGAGAGGCGATCACCAGATCCAGTTTCTTTATCCGGCGCCGGCGAAGATAAGGGACGACAACGTATTTTCCGGCATCAAAAGTACTCCAATCATGGGGGTAGGGCCCGCCGTCAATCAAGATGCTCTTTCCGCCCGGAGTGGAGATGAGAATACTGTCGCCCTGACCGACATTGAGAAAGGTAACCCGGAGTTGGTCGTTTTGCTCTCCGCAATATACCCACCAGACACGCAGCCAGACAATAGCGGCAATAATTAACAAAGAGACAATAAAAATGTTTGCGAGTGTGAAAGCTTTCCGCATGATTATTTTACCGGTTATTCATTTAGTAATTTCAGGCAATGAGGGCAACGGATATGTACCTTTTTCCTTTTCCCCTTTTCATATAGCTGCCGGCCGCAATGGGGGCAGGTTTCCTTGGTGTTAATCTGCTGACGCGGTTTGCGGGTTTGGATAAATTTCTTCTGGTTTGGCGCGGATGCTTTTGGTTTGGGCGGTGCCTGGACATAGAGGTAGTCGCGGATATTCTGATAAGTTTTTTCACCTACCCGGGGGACATTTGTAATCTGGCTGACAGAGGAAAAGGCCCCATGTTTAGCGCGGTAGGTAACAATTCGCTGGGCTGTTTTCGGCCCAATGCCCGGGATAGCGCACAATTGCTCGGCGCTGGCCGTATTCAGGTTAAGTTCCAGCTGGCCACTATTTTCTGTTTTTCCGGTCAGGGTAATTTTCCCTTTTATTTTTTCAATCCGTTTTTCACCTATTCCAGGTACGTTTTTCAGTTCGTTCAGGTGCCGGAAAGGTCCGTGTTCTCTGCGGTAATCAACAATCTGTTTTGCCAGTCCGGGCCCGATTCCCGGTAATTGGGTCAGTGTCGGTAGATCGGCGGTATTAATGTCTATTCTAGCGGGTTGAGGAGATTTTTTAACTGCTTGAGTCTTTTCTTCTATTTCCTGGCGCCAGGGTTCTTTCCGCGCCAACAAAAGCGCCCCGGCCAGGATCACCAGAAAAATAAAAATAACCGCCCGGCGCTGAAAGGTAGTTAGATCCATATTGTTATCCTCTTATTATTTTATGTATTAGCGGCGGCGTTTTTGGTTTACGGCGGCTGATAGTAAAGGCGTTCTTTACTCTAGCAGTAATTTCAGCTGATTTTTTCTTGCTGTGTAGTATGGCCAGCGGTTCACCTTTCCTTACCCGATCGCCGAGTTTATGTTGGAGGGTAATGCCGGCGGCATAGTCAATTTTAGCATGTAAGGTTAGCCGGCCGGCGCCCAGTAGTGTGGCGCAGAGACCCAGTTCCTGGGTGTCGATTTTCCTCAAGTAACCACTGGCGGGGGCATTAACGCACACCTGATATTTTGTTTGATTAAATTTAGCGGGATCAGTTATAAAATTGATATTACCGCCCTGGGCCTGGACAAATTCCAGGAATTTATGGTAGGCCTGCCCGTTAGCCAATTTTTTTGCCGCCAGTTTTTTCCCCCTGGCCGGTGTTTTTGTTTTCCCTCCCAAATAAAGCATGTGGCCCGTTAGAATCAGGGTGAGTTCGCGCACATCCCGGGGGCCTTTGTTCTGGAGAATAGCCAGCGCTTCCTTGACCTCTAGAGAATTGCCGATAGAGAGTCCCAGGGGTTGATTCATATCGCTCAGCACGGCGATTATCTTTTTTCCCATTCCCCTGCCGATAGTAGTCATTGTTTGGGCCAGTTGAACGGCTTTCGGTAAGTTCTTCATAAAGGCGCCGTTACCCACTTTAACATCCAGGACTAATCCCTTGATTCCTTCGGCCATTTTCTTGCTCATGATACTGGCGCTAATCAGGGGAATACTTTCCACTGTAGCGGTAACGTCACGCAGGGCGTAGATTTTTTTATCTGCCGGGGCCATTTCCCTTGTCTGGCCGATAATCGCCACCCCGATCCGGCCTAATTGTTTTTTGAATTGCCTGACGGTAAGCTGGGTGTTAAACCCGGGAATTGCTTCCAGCTTATCTAGTGTGCCGCCGGTATGGCCCAGGCCGCGGCCGGCGATCATCGGCACAATTAATCCGCAACTGGCGGCCAGGGGAGCGAGAATCAGGCTGATTTTGTCACCAACCCCGCCGGTACTGTGTTTATCAATACATGGTTTTTTCAGGGAGGAAAGGTTTAAGATCTTACCGCTGGCCAGCATTGAGCGGGTAAGGGCCAGTGTTTCCCGGCTGCTCAGCCCCTGAAAATACACCGCCATCAGCAGGGCAGCCAGCTGATATTCAGGGATCTTGCCGCTAGTAAAATGTTCTACCAGGAAGTTTATCTCTGTGGGGGCGAGTCGGCCGCCGTTTCTTTTTTTGAGGATTAATTCATAGGCATCCATATTAAATTTAATAATAACATATTTTCCCGTGAATATTAAGGATAATTACAGGGCCTGTTCGCAGAGGGCAGCTGTCTCAGTGAGGGGAAGAGTTACGGGACGTGGTAGGTCAGCGGAGTTCAACACAGTTTCGATTCTTGGTAGATATTCGTCCAACAGTTTTTTAAATTTCTCTCTTAGTTCAGGATCTCCGGTGCGTATTTCTTTAATTGTCTGCAGGCATTCAATAGCAGCATTTGGCCTAGCTGCATGACTATGAAAAAAATCCCGCTTAATTTTCCAGGGAACAAGTAGTTCTTCATATTTATTCATGAATTCCTGCCAGATCGCGCTTAAGGCTTGTTCTATAGGGTCTTTTCTTTTGACTAAAAAAGCAGCCAGGCAGCTGTAGAGCGGATTGAATGTTTTTATTGCCTGGCGGTGATGATCAGCTGTTTTACAAAAGGCCAATGAACGGATTTCCACCCGGCCCATGTGTTTTTGCCAGGCTGTGTCACTGCCGGTCGGTAAAATGAGGGTATTGTGATAGCGAATAACATCTCTTATCGTGCCGCCGCGGCTTAGGCGTCTATCAGGGGCATAAAGTAGTGTGGTTAATAAGGCCAGGTCATTTAAGCCTGGTTCAAATTTTTCTTTGTCCCAGGTTTTGTCATAGGGGGCAGAAACATGCATACTGCAGATATCGTCCCCGGGGATAAAGCCGGTTTCCTCAAATAAACGAAAATAGGGATCGAACTGTTCATGACGCCAGAGCGGTGCCGGAGCGTATTCAAAGGCAACGGAAGCATCTTCGGCTTTAGTTAAACCGAGCAGGGCGCAAATGATAGCCGTCTCTCTAATGGGAAAGATCTGTCTGTATTGGTCATCAATCTCTATCTCTATGCCGGTTGTATAGCGGTATTTGTTTGTGCCTGCCTGTGCATACTTGGAGAGAAGTTGGGCGGCAATGTTTTCCAAATTGAGAGTTTGTTTTTCTTTGTCTGTGTTGTGAATAAGCAGAAAGGCCTCTACCCTTAGTGCCGGGACAAGTTCCGCGGGTAGTTGTTCAGTCAGTGATTTTATTGCCGATGAAAAAAGCAGGGTGTCTAATTGCCGCAGACAATACATCCAGTTACAGTCCAGGGCCACTGGCTGCAAATCATGGTTATTTGTCAGCCAGAAAGCATGTTCAAAGGCTGTTATTCTTTTTTCCAGGGCCTCTCTGGTTAGCCTTGGCCCGAGACGGCTAAAGAGCTGCAGGATAAAATCAAATCCCAAAAAATTGAAACGTGATATTAATCTACTAAAGGCCTCCGGGTTGGCCTGCCAGGCTGGGCCGATATGTTGTATTCCTATTTTAGCTAAGAAATCATTCACGGCGGATACTTGGGCCAGGTTAATGCTTAACAGGCCAATCTGGAATTTACCGGGATCCTTTTTCCAGGCCGCACCGATATGTTGCAGGCCGATTTTCCGTAATAAATTAATAAGCTGGTATTGGTTATTGTCGCCTAGTTCGGAGGCGTAGATGTTTTGTAATGCGTAGACAAAGGAGTGGGGACTTTTTAGCCAGATTTGTGGAAGATAATCTTTTAACGAACGTTCTTTTTGCAGCAGCTGGATTATGGTTTGTACTTCTGTCCAGTTAATTTCATTTTGCACAGTTTCTTCCAGCAGAACAGCAATCAGATTTGGGTGCTGTAAAAAGGCCTGGTTGAGATATTGATCAAAAAAGGCAATTTGCCGCAGTGTGTTTTCCGCGGCCAGGGCAGCGTCAATGCCGGTCTCGTTGATAATTTTCAGGGCGATGGCCAGGGTAAAGGGATTATTTTCCCAGGCCGGGGCAAGAAGATTTCCCAGGCTGCTTTCCTTTTTCAGCCGCCGGACTAGGGCAATTGCCTGGAGGATACCTGTTTTCTTTATTTTTCCAAGCGTATTGTTAAATCCGGTCGGGGATTGCAGCCAGGGCGGGCCGATATTAACTGAGCCGATTTCCCGGCATAATTCCAGAAAGTATAGTTCCCGGGTCTGGGGGTTTACCCCCATTTCGTTTATCATACTCAATCCTTCGAGAAAGCGGTTGTATTTTGGATGTTTGGGCGCCTTAGTGATTTGGTCAATGCCGATATGTTGAAATAGTTTAAGGAAAGGGATAAGCGGCCATTGTTGCCTGCGAATATAGGTTGTCAGCCGGGGCAGGGTTTCTTCGTAATGGGCGATCAGGGCAGCCTCAGCGGCTGCCGGCGCGGCCAGGATTTCCTCTGCGGCTCTCAGGTGTTTATTTACCAAACCGTGTAGATCCCGGATTAGTCCGGGATAATCAGCTCGTAGATTTTTAATGATCCGCAGGCATTGCGGGGCGCTGTCTATTTTATGGAGTTGTGATGTAAAGGGCTCTAGTCTTTTACTGTGAGGTTTTAATATTTGCCGGGTGTGACTGAGGAAACTTTCCCAGACAGCAGCCAGCTGCTCTTCTGTTTTGTCCCTTTCATCCGCCTTTTTATTCGCGCAGTCAAAACAGCTGTATAAAAGATTAATTGCGCGTGCGGCCTGCCGGTAATGGTTTTGTCCCTGCTGAAAGGCCAGGGCGCGGATTTCTATCCGCACCATTTTCCCCTGCCAGTCAGCCTTTTCTCCTCTGGGGGTAGTAATGTTTTCTTTTATTTCAATTACTTTGCCTATGGCGTCAGAGTGAGGCGGTAACAATCTGTCGTCAGGAGAATAAAGCAGGCAGGCAAGCAGGGCCAGGGTATCGATATTGTCGGAGAGTTTTTTCCTTCCCCATTCTTTTCTGAAGGGAAATGATAGATGCAGGCTGTGGATTTTACTTCCGGGGATAAACCCGGTTTCTTCAAACAGGCGGTAATACGGTTCACAGTAACTATGGTGCCTTAGCGGTGGAGTAGTATATTCCCAAAGCACAGACAGATCTTTACCCTGGCTAATTCCCAGCAGTGCGCAAACTAGATGGGCCTCAGCCAGCGGAAATGTTTTTTCATCTTCTTGGGCAATCTCTATTTCTAGCCCGATAGTCTGCAGGTAGCGGTTATATACCAGTAGAAGAGGCAGCAACTGGGTGTATTTGTCCAGCAATAGTTTGCCAATATCTCCGGGTGTTTGGTTTTTACTTAAGAGAACAAAGGCTTCCAGGCGGAGGTTAAGCGCCAGTTCGGGCGGCAGCTGGCGGATTAATTCCTCTACAGCCGGCAGGTTGAGAAAATTATCCAATTGCTGCAGGCAGGTGACCCAGTCAATTCCCAGGGCCTTCTCATTATAGGCGGGTTCTTCCTCTTCTGTTAACTGCAGTAGTTTGTACTTTCTTAATGCCAGGTAGAGCTCCTCTGTTCTTTCGCTGAGGGCTTCAGCAATGAACCTCGGTCCTATTCTCTGGCAGAGTTCCTGTAAATAAACGCTTGTCTGAACTATCCTGATGATTTCTGCGAAAGCGGCAGGCTGCGAGCGCCAGCTTTGGGCGATATGTTCCGTGCCGATATCGTGGAAGAATTTCCAGATATGTAATTTTCCGTTCTCATCGCGGCCCAGTTGATGAATAGCAGCCAGGGTGGCCAGGAAAAAATAGGGACGTTTTACCCAGGCGGGGCCGAGACAGTTCTGAATGTGCTCATCTCTTTTTAGTTCACTAAGAATAGAAAAAATATCTATCCCGTCTTCTGTCAGTTCTTGCAGGTATTGCAGGGGCAGGGATAGCTCCAAGGCGTTTTCTTCCCAAACAGCGCCCAGGCCCTCGGCCATTACTCTTTCGTTATCTATTTGCCGGAGGAGGGTAATTGCCCTCAGTTCAGCAGTTGCTTCATCGCTGCCCATTTGCTGAATAATGTACAGACTGAAGGCAAAAGTGCGGCAGTCACGGATGAAAGAAGAGCCAATATGATTAGTGAGTGAGGGCAGGATTTTTAGTTTTTTGGTGATTTCTGTTGCCTTCAGCTGATCGGATTGCTTGCTTAAGCCCAGTTCACTGAGCCGGGTCAGGCTGTTGGCCAGAAAGACCGGTTCTATTATCAGCAGCGGGCCGATATTTTCGCTGCCGATTTCGCGAAAGAACGGCAAGACACGCAGTTCCTGCAGCTTTTGGCTGTAGCCCATTTTACGGATAGGGGCGAGTATTTTGGGCAGCACTTCCGGTATTTCTTCCAGGAGCCGCAGAAGATATTTCAGGCCTATTTCCTGAAAAAGCTCAATGAATAATAATTTATTTGTTTGGGGATTGATTCCCAGGGCGGCAATTTCTTCCAGAATACGGCTAAAGATCTTGGGTTTGGCCTGCCAGAGTTGCTGGAATCTTTCCCGGCCGATCGCGGCAGTTAATTCCTCTATTTTTGCCAGCTCCAGCTGAAAGCTTCTTGGTGCCAGGGCCTGTTTCTCAATTGCGGCTAGATTAAGACTACTGATAATTATTAAAGTACTTATGGCGTAAATAGTTAAGCGTTTATATTTTTTCTTCATAGGCCCCCGCAGAACTATAGCATGGGACCTGAGAATGTCAAGAGGAGGAGGGAGATTTTATTAGGGTAGATTATTAGTTGACACTTCTAAGTATATTCAATATTATATTATGCATTATGTATATAAATAATAATATAATTAATCGTCGCTGGTGGCTGGTGGTGGTTTATACCCTGGCTATTTTTCTTACGCTGCCCTATGTCCGCGGATTCTGGGATCTTACCGGTAGTTTACTGGGGCCGGTGAGAGAATACCTGGTTGTGGCCGGGTATCTAGGAGTTGCCGGTTTTGTCCTGTTTCGGCGGAAGATCCTTTTTCTGAGTTTAATTGTTGTAGTGACTGTGGCCATTTACCGCTTTATTCCCCTGCCCGTCGAACGGATTCATTTTATTGAATATGGCATTATGGGTTGGCTGGCCTATTGGGCGGCGGGCAGAAGCCGGAAAGGATTATTATTGGCCCTGGCGTATATTATTGTTATGGGTATTCTGGATGAAGTTATTCAGGGGATTTTACCAAACCGGTACTATGATACCAGGGATATTGTTATGAATATAATCGGCGGAGGCCTGGGAGTGTTCTTAAGATATGGTATTTATCAGCCCAATGCGCCCTTTGAGGTGCAACCTGAAATTGAGCCGTTCTAAGGAGTGTTATGAGCGCGTCACGCGAAGATAAGTTGATTAGGCATGGTACCATCATGATGGCAGCTACGATTGTTGCCGGGATATTTAATTATGCCTACCATATTGTAATGAGCAGGATGCTTGGGCCGGGTCCGGACGGCTACGCGGTTTTATTTTCCCTTTTTGCTCTGTTTATGATGATCAGTCTGCCGGCCAATACTATTCAAACTGTTATTTCCAAATATATAGCATCCTTCAAGGCCCGGGGGGAACAGGGGAAAATGAGTTATTTACTGAAACGGGCCATGTTGAAGATAGTTAGTTATGTGGGTATTTTACTGGTTATCTATCTTTTGTTTAGTAAGCAGATTTCCGTATATTTGAATATTAAGTGGATGAGCCCGGTGGTGCTCATGGGTTTTGTGCTTTTCTGCGCCCTTGTTTACCCGATGAGTTTTGGTGCTCTGCAGGGATTACAGCGGTTTGTCGGTTTGGGCGGATCATATGTTATTGCCGCGGTAAGCAGGATGATTTGGGGACTATTGTTAGTTTATCTGGGTTTTGGCGTTAATGGCGCAATCTGGGGATCTTTGTTGTCTGTGCTGACGATTCTAATTGTTAATTATTTATTTTTAAGAGATGTCTGGAGTTACCGGCCTTATGATATGGAAATAGGTAAAAGTGATATTTACCGCTATATCTTTCCTGTGGCCGTTGCCTATATCTGTTTTGGTATCTGTACCTATGTTGACGCGATTATTGTAAAACATTATTTTAAAGAATCTTTTCTCGCCGGGTACTATTCTAAGGTTTCCATGATCG
>CAZIXI010000122.1:4753-10058 GCA_964543115.1 uncultured bacterium | reverse complement strand
CGAGAAACAGTATTTTACATCTCTTCAAACTGTCCACTAAAGCGGGGAAGTACATCTTTCATGCTCCCCTCCTTTTATTATTTATCAAAGATTAACTAAAATACTAAAATAGTTAAAATCAAATTTAAATTATTTATTGTTTTATAAAGTAGAATAAATAAATATAAATAATTTATTTTCAGCCATGAATAGCTTCTTGATTCTTGATACTTGATACATGACAAATTGTTAATTGATTTTTTTATTTAACATAACTTTTTACAAATGAGTAAACAGCATTTTCTATGCCATATCTGTCAAACAGAAAGACCTCC
This sequence comes from uncultured bacterium, assembly GCA_964543115.1. Lineage (GTDB taxonomy): Bacteria > Auribacterota > CAZIXI01 > CAZIXI01 > CAZIXI01 > CAZIXI01. The sequence goes on along the minus strand of CAZIXI010000122.1, from coordinate 9,744 downwards.
TGCGTAATGTCCTTTCTTATAAACACTTACAGGAAGCGAATTTGCATGAAATTTCGTCTATTTATGAAATGTCTAGATATCAAACATTTTTAAATGTATTATTTTCAGACAATCTGCGGGAGGGGCGGATTTTACTATGTAGTTACTACTACTAATAGTATCTTAGAAAGGCTAATAATTTCCTATTTATATCGCGCTATTGCATCATATTTTCCAGGTCAGTTATTCTGGCCCTTAAGTCATCGTTTTCCGCTTTCAGCTCTTTTACGGCATTAATAAGCACAAAGGTTAACGCGCTGGAATCAAAGCTATAGAGTTCCGTCTCCTCTTCATCATCGGGTTCAAGTTTTTCTTTGAACGTTGAGATAGTATAAGGAACAACATCCATCACATCCTGCGCTATCACACTGATCCCCTCTTCTCCTTTTGGCCTGCCTGCTTTTCCGTTTAAGCTATAACTGACAGGATCTATTTGTAAAATAGTATCCAGACCGTCGGTAAACGGTTCAATATTTGCTTTTAACCGTCTATCAGAAACAATTTCCCAAGTATTACTGGTTGGCTTACCCGCTGAATTTGTGGACAGTTCCAACTGATAATCAGGATCCTTACCAATACCAACGCTTAGATTGAACTGAGCCTTAGTGGTACTTAATTGAGCACGCACTGCACCCGGATTGAAGATCCGCATTACTCCGCCTGAGTTATCAATCTCCCACAAGGTTGCTGATGCACTATCCTCAAAAATTATCCTTGGTGTATCAGCGACAATTCCCAAACGAACATTATCCACTGATCTCGCAGATTCAAGAACAGCCGCATTTACCTGAAAACCATCCGGAACCAATGTTCCAATACCAACATGACCCGCCGCCTCAATGGTCATTGCATTTACCGGTGTTCCCGAAACCTTGGTGCGGAAATGAATGTCCCCGGCTGCATGATCATAAAGACTATCAAAATATGTTGAACCAACATCATTGTCATACCTAATCTGCATCCCCGGACCAGCAAATGTATCGGCAAGGAATAACATGGGATCAACCGTGTCATTACTCCCCGGATCTATCTTCAACGTGGGATCAGATTCAGAAACAATATGCAACATCTCCTCCGGAGCAGCTGTGCCTATACCCACATTTCCCGAGGCCACAACCGCGCCGTAATTATTTGTTGCTCCGGTAGGCGCATCTACATACAAGCCATAAGAATTGGTGGCACTACCCACTGCTGCGGCATTTATTTTCAGACCGAATGTATCGGTGAGGGCGATATTGGTTGATTCAACCGGCGCGCCGGCAATGGTCATGGTTGCCGCATCGTTTATGGTTAAAGTTGCCGTATCCCCTACCAAAGTCGGGGCATTAACCACTACTGAATCCATCTGGCTGGTTACCTGGGTTGTGCCGGTGAGGTTTATTGTCGGCGGTGTCATGGTTATACTGGTGTATTCAGCCCCCGAAGCACTGGCAATGGTGGGACCGATACCGGTTAAGGTATGCGCCGATACCCCGGAAGTGGTAGTACGTGAATCCAGGGCCAGCATGGTATTGGTGCCGATGGCGCTTGTGCCTATTTTTAAAGTATCATTGTCCCCGTCATCCACACCAAAAGTAAACACAGGAGTATCTGAAGATAGATTAAAAGACAATAGAGGATCACCATCAGCGGCATCATTGTAAAGCTCTAGCGTTGATGTGGATGCATCACTCATATATTGAAGCTCGTTAGATGTTAATAAAATCCTGCCTACACCATTATTTCCATCAACCCTGGCATTTATGTATACATCACCATCTTCACTGCCATTTGTGGTATCCGCAATCCTCGTGTACATTGAACCATACCACTCCTCCTCCGCCGCACTGTTATTTCCGTTCATAATTACCTCGCCCACCCTGTTACCTGCGGACGGTGATCCAAGATTGTGATAAAACGTCAAATATGACCCTAGTATATTAGCAGTATTTTCCAGTCTAAGCCCTTTTTGCGCGGTGCCGCTGACAATATGTAATGTATCGGTCGGATCAGTGGTTAGTATTCCTACCCTGTTATCATCCCCTTCCACTACCAGGACGTTTGTATCAACAATAAAATCATTGCCCGCACCTGCCCCTAAAGTTACATTTATTCCCGTATCGTCTTCTGAAATACTGTCCAGGGCAATATCACCGACATTGGTTATATTACCTTCGGAATTATTCAGCGAAGTCACTGTTGCCGCTCCGGCACCTAATGTGCCGGAGGTAGATAAGTTTTCATCATTAAAACTAATCGTCCCTCCGCTGGCGGTAATATTTAAATTACTGCTGCCGGCGGTGCTGATTGTGGGCACATTACTGGCCGTGGCTACGATCAAATAATCATCCGTATCACCTGAGGGCTGCAGATTGATCGCGCCGCTGGGTGTTACCGCGATATTACTGGCATCCGCACTGATACTGTCCAGGGCAATATCACCGACATTGGTTATATTACCTTCAGAATTGTTCAGCGACGTAACAGTTGCCGCCCCGGCGCCCAGTGTGCCGGAAGTAGAGATATTATTACTGTCATCGATGGTCACTCCGCTGTTCTGCAGGGTCTTGCCACCGGTACCATCAAACCGGACAACGGCATTATCCGTACTTGATCCCGGACCGTCTACATCTCCCGCGCCGGTACCGGCATCACTCCAACTAAGCGCGCCGCCGGTTGTGCAGGCAAGTACCTGCCCGTTACTGGTGGCATCCGCTGCCGGTAAGGTATAGGTCACATTTTCCGTCATCGCGGCATGCGGGTTTACGGTAACGGAATAATCTGTTCCGCCCTGTTCAGAATAGATATTTAACTGACCGTCAGCACCATTTAATCCTGTTTGCAGGGTGCCGCCGAAAAGACCTGCCGTATCATATCCGCTCTCCACATACACACCATAATCATTACACTGGGCATCTGCGGTAGAGCTGCCCGCGTAAAAGATAGCGGCGTTGGCGGTTGCCGTGGCACAGTCAGAGGTATTATAGATACCCCCGTAATTGTAGAGCCATTCACCGTTGGCCATGTTGCCGGAGCCGGTGATATTCGCGTATACGCCCCTGGTGCCGCCCGTATCCGCCGCCGCCCGGTCAGGGGTTAAGGTAACTGTTGTCACATCAGTTGTGGCGGTGCTGGTATCTATCGTGGCATCTATATCCAGCAGTTCCGTACTGCCCGTACGCGTGGTTGTCCCGTCTAGGAAAACCTTATTTGTCGCAGCCAGATCTAAAACCACATTGGCACTGGAAGTGACATTCAAGTCGCAGCTGCCGGAGGTACCGATAATTGGTTCATTGCCCGTTGTCGTTACCGTCAGATAATCATCCGTATCTCCCGAAGGCTGGAGATTTATCGCGCCGCTTGGTTTAACAGCTATATTACTGGCATCCGCACTTATACTATCCAGGGCAATATCACCAACATTGGTTATATTCCCCTCGGAATTATTCAGTGATGTTACCGTTGCCGCGCCCGCGCCCAAAGTACCGGAGGTAGAGATATTATCACTGTCATCTATGGTGACCCCGCTTGCCTGTACACCTTTCGCCCCGCCGTCACCGCGGACAATGGCGTTATCCGTCAGGTTAGCGGCTGCAGAAACATCACCGCCGGCAAGTGTGTCCAGACTGGTCCAGCCGGATTCGTTTTCATCGCGGTACTCGATTTCATTGCTGGTAGTATTTACCCGCAGGCCGGGATCATTCGCGCTATAGCCTTCCCAAAACAACTGGGCGGCATTGGAATCAGTGGAAAAGTAGGTATAATCATCCGCATCACCGTCAGGCTGGATGTTCAGATTGCCGCCGGGAGCAACAGCAACATTTGCCGCAGAAGAAACAACATTCAAGGCAATATTGCCCACACTAGTGATATTCCCGCCAGACAGGTCCAGGGCATCGGTTTCCAGATTGACTGTCTGATAATCCACGGAGGTAACCCCGGTACTGCTGGCCACCAATACTTTATTGGCCGTTGTCTCAAAATCCAGGGTCAGATCTTCGTTATTGGTCTGGCCGCTGCCACCCAGGGTAAGCGTATTTAAACCGGCATTGGTGGTTAAGATCTTTGCCGAAGTGGCACCGGAAAATGCTAACACCCCGGCTGCTTCATCTATCGTCAGATCACCGGCAGTAAGATTATCCGTTATATCGGCGTCATCCGTGGATACCAGCTGTTCCGCCTGTACCTGGGCCGCTGTGGTAAGGTTATTACTGTCATCCACCGTCACCCCGCTATTTTGCAGGGTAGCGCCGCCGCTGCCGTCAAACCGCGCCAGGGCATTATCGGTTGAGGTTCCGGGACCGGTAACACCGCTTGAGCCGCCGCCGGAAAAGGCGGAAAAGGAGCCGCCGTTATTGGAGAATTCCCATTGATTTGTTGCGGCGTTATAGCGTATTTCGCCATTCTCATCACTTCCCTGATTGGCAATAATCCGGATATTACTGCCACCTTCCGTATTATCACTATCCATGGTCAGGGTGGGCATAATCGTATTATCAAAGGCATCACTGTTTAGGGCATAGGCGGTTGCCGCTAGCTCAGTGTCCGGACTTAACTGCTGAAACCCGCTCGTACCGTCATCAAACCAGACACGAAGATAAAGACTTTCTCCGTTACTAAAAATGGTTTTATCCAGGGCGGTCATATTGGTAAGCTCTGTATTTCCTAAAATCACACTAAATACACCGTCAGTGACGGTAACCGTTACCGCCGCCGTTGGTTCACCGCCGGCAGTGGAACTGCCGTCATTGGACCAGTAACTGCTTGCGCCCGCACTGTCCACAATGGCAAACTTAAAGCCTCCCTCACCGCTAAAGGCGCTGCCGCCGGATTGCACAAAACCCTGGTAATTCATTTTTGCCGGCACATCTTCAGCCGCCCCGGGCTGGTACCAAAACAAAAAACAAAACAGCAACGCACAACCAAAAAGAAAGATGGATTGTTTTAGAGATTTCATCTTGTTCCTCCCCTAT
>CAZIXI010000122.1:0-4743 GCA_964543115.1 uncultured bacterium | reverse complement strand
ATTACTGTTTATTAATTTTTTGACCCTGATTATTGAGAATTTATCCCCTTAGTATTGCTGCCGCCGCACCAATTCAAGTCATCGCCGCTGCTCCAATATTTTGACCGTTCGGCGACTACACCGACATTGTTGGTGCTTTCAACTTTAATAGAGAAAACAGCATCGGCAAGGATACTATTGATATTTATTGTACTTCTGGTTCCCGCGGGAACCGTTACCAATTGTGTTTCCGTGCTACCGTCATCCAGCATATAGGTTACGGTAACTTCCGCCGCGGAGCTGCCGTCCGGATTGTAGAGCAACAACCAGTCCTGGAAACCATACTCCCCGCTGGTGCGCCCCTCCGCGAAGTACCAGATAGTTGCCGCACTGGCCGCGCCTAGAGTGCAATGCGCGCCGGCCCAATTAATCACACCGGCATCCCAATACATTGCCCGTTCGGCAACAATACCCGCTCCGTTGGTACTTTCTATTTTTGCCGCCAGGTCCCCGGCAACAACGATATCGTTTACGTGAATGGTTCTTCTGCTCTGGGCGGGAATAGAAACGGTAGCGGTAGCGGTAGTCCCGTCAACTCCGATAAATGAGGCCCGTACTTCCGCTATGTCAGTACTGCTGGGATTTAAGACCAGAATATATTCATCAAAGCCGCTACTGGTGCGTCCCTCCGCGAAATACCAGCTAGTACTGGTGGCCGTTGCCCCGGAACTGTTATGACCAGCTATCCATTCGCGCCCGTCTGAATCACTGTACAAGGACCGTTCCGCGGCGATACCCACATCGTCACTGCTTTCCAGTTTAACGGCAACATTGGCATCAATAATAAGCTCATTAATATGCACCGTAGTTCTGCTTTCCGCCGCACAATCTACTGTATGAGTGCCGGCCAAACCGCTTTCGGTCATAATACTCAAAGTCACTTCCGCGGCATTGCTGCCTGGATTAACAATTGAAATCCATTCATTAAAATCACCGGCGGTACATCCTTCGGCAAAATACCAGGTAGTTGACGTTTGACTGATCCCAATACCCTCATGCCCACCCGCCCATACATAATTTCCTGTGTCCCAATACATTGTGCGTTGGGGATAAATATTGTTACTGCCGCTGACCGTCAATTTGGCGGCAACGGCATTATGGGCTGAAATAATATCATTAACGTAAATAGTATAACGGCTTTGACCGGGAACAGTTACTGTATCGGCTGTTTCACTGGCCAGATTGTTGTAATAAAAGACAGGAGTTACTTCTACCGCGGCGGAATTGGGATTCTGAATAAGGATCCATTCAGCAAACGAACCGGCAGTTGCCCCTTCGGCAAAATACCAGACGAGGGAAGAACCGAGAATTATCTCCCGGTAATACTTAAATGCGCCTTCATAAAGATTATAATCAGCGGAATTTTTAGCGCCGATTACCGTGGTTGCCGGAGAAAGTACATCTGCAATACTGTAGTCGCTGGAGGTCCGAGGAGCGGCACCCGCGCAACTAAAGAACTGATTACTGACTTCCGTTTCCGCGTACAATCCTGCCAAGAAACAGGTGAAGGCAATAGTGAAAAAGACAATTGAGGCAATTTTTTTTAATTTATTTAAGATTTTACTCATTAATGTTTATTCCTTTTATGTACAAAGATAGTACATTGTCTATTTACAAAGCATACTTTATGAGCATACTAATTATTTTTATTTATACATTTACACAATCATATACATAAAAAATGTTACGTTAATACACTATTACAGAATGGCATACAATAATACATAGACTTATCCTGTATTAATTAATTTGCATTTATATTAATTGGAAAATTTTATCATTTGATAAATGTGCAATTTTCATGCCAGCAAAGATAATTTCCACCACACAATATAACTGTCTACAAATTAACATCATACGGCAGAATCAGCACAATCAATGACGCTGATTGTCTAGCTATTAAACACATAAATCATCCGGAAATACGGGGGAAATACGCGGAAAATACGCGGGAAATACAAGAATTGTAGAGGATGGACTTGCTCCCTCCTATTGAGATGTAAGCTTGTTGATTATTTGGTATCCTTTCAGTATCGATTCCGCTAAAAAATAAACTAAATGAGTTTCAGAATTTTTCTGCGCATATTCCAGGCACTCATAATAATTAGCTTTTTCATTTACGGAAATAACACAGGGAGCAAAGCCACAACTAATAAGCTGGATAATCATTATAATCCTGCCTATACGCCCGTTCCCATCGCCAAAAGGATGAATGGCTTCAAAACCTGCATGCGTTTTGGCAATATGCTCTAGCGGATTCTTTTTATATGAGTTAATGTTCTTACATAACAATTTCATTTCTTCGGGGATATCTAATGGAGAAGGAAGAGCCAAATTAACGCCGCGTATGGCCCTATTATATTTTGAATATTCACCAGCATCATTTCTTATGCCTTGCATAAGAATTTTATGTAAATCCCTAATAAGTTCTTCAGAGACAGAACCTGATATTTTATCATTAAAAACATCTCTTAGAATAGCGGCGTGGTTAGTCGCTTCCAAATGTTCTATTAGACTCTTATTTTTAATTGTCGCTTTATCAAAAATAACGGCTTCTGTTTCTTTTTTAGATAAAGTACTGCCCTCAATCGCATCAGAATTATATGTAAGTTCAAGCAGGAATTCTTCTTGTATTGCTTTTTCTTGTAACAATTGTTATATTGTTGGGAAACGTTTTTTTTCTTTTAGAACATCCCCTAATATTTTATTTATTGCGCTGCTTTCTAATGGTAGTATACCGACTATTTCTTTATATAGTCTATTTATTTGTCCTATTTGTACGGGATGCGGTTTCCTATGGCCCTTAAGCCACCTATTAACAGTAGCAAATGTAACACCAATCTCCTGTGCTAATCTGCTCTGCGTCCAATTAGCTTTAGCCAATATTTGCCTAATTTTCTTTATATAATTATCCATAATTATCAATATCATTATATAACATATTATATAACATTGTCAAGCATATTCCCGATAATTGTTATAGTCGGTCTTGTATTCTACTATACAATTTATCCATTATTTACTCCATGAGGAAGCCTATCAATTACTTGGAGATTAGAAAAATCCCGGCCTGGACAAAAAAATTGGGAAGGAACATAATCTGCTTGTCCCCGGAAACAAACACTGTCTGTTCGACGCGAATATCCCGGCTCCGGCAGTAATCCCGGAAATCCAGGATACTCAGGAAATGCAGGTTGGTGTAAAGTTAGTATATATTTTTAATATATATTTATTGTTGAAGATAAAGTATAAAAAGGATAGAATTATTGGCTTAATGAAAAGGCATTAAGGGATTAAGACTATATGATAGAACCAGGTACATTTACGATTATCGGAAGCTGGCCACATACTGATCCAGATAAGATTGTGGACCTCATCCTTAATAATTTCAAGGGATTACCCGCTTGGCCCCAATTGCCAAAGACAGGCTTCCGGGAAAATATGTATGTCCAATACAGTGAAGGGCTTCCCTGTATTATCATTGACTCGGAAAAAGAAAAGATCTTTTTTAATACCTCAGGTGACATATTTTCCTCCATTCAAACGGTTTATGAAAATTTCCTTGCTGAAAATTATGATCATTTTGCCATCAGTAAAGATTATGCCCAGGGACTATACCACTTTAAAACAAAGGTTGCCCAAAAAGGCAGATTGCCGCAGGTAAAGGGACAAACATTGGGCCCTGTGAGTTTAGGCCTGTCTCTAACCGATGAGAATAAACGCCTGATTTTCTATAATGAACAGATGGCCGATGCGATAGTGAAGAGTTGTCTCTGTAAAGCTGTCTGGCAAGCTAAATTCCTGAAAGAAATAGCCGACAAAGTAGTTATTTTTATTGATGAGCCCTATCTTGTATCTTTTGGTTCTGCCTATGTTAATATCTCCCGGGAACAGGTAATTATGATGTTAAACGAGGTAATCGATAAATTACACGAACTAGGCGTTACTACCGGCATCCATTGCTGCGGCAATACCGATTGGTCTATCTTGATGGATACAAATATCGATATTATCAATTTTGACGCATATGAATATGGGGATAGTATAGCCCTCTATTCGGAAAAAACTAATAAATTCCTTAACAAAGACAAATATCTGGCTTGGGGCATTGTCCCTACTGCGGAAGAAAAAATATTCTCAGAAACGCCGGAAAATTTAATAAACAAACTGCGCCTGCGGCAAAATAATTTAGCGGCTGCAGGTGTTGCGGAAGATAATATAATCAATAAAACTATAATTACACCTGCTTGCGGCACAGGTTCTTTATCAGAGAAGGCCGCGGAAAGGGTAATTGAACTCTTAAAAGAAGTTTCAGATTTATACAAAAAATGTCGAAAATAATTGGATTTATCGGTAAAGGCGGCACAGGCAAATCAACGCTGACAACACTTTTTCTAAAATATTTAGTTGAAAACAATATTGCTCCGGTCTTAGTCATTGATGCCGACCCCAACAACTGCCTCGGTGACCTTCTTTCCTTAGATGTAGAATCAACTATCGGGAATATTCGCCGTGAGTTACTGGAAAAAAAGAGCGATTTCCATAAAACTGCTGTTTCCAAATATGATTATTGCGAATATGCCCTGAATAATGCCCTCATTGAATCTACACAGTTTGACCTAATCACCATGGGCAAGCCCGACGGACCAGGCTGTTACTGTTACGTAAACAACATTGTGAAAATTACTATTGAAAAACTCAAGA
>CAZIXI010000121.1:0-10119 GCA_964543115.1 uncultured bacterium | reverse complement strand
TATTTGGAGGTGGGTGTTTCTTTGCGGCCGACGGAACATTTGTCACTGGTGGCTTCCTTAAAAGAGGATAATCCGGACCTGGTTTCCCTGGGGCTGGATATTTTGCCGATTAATGATATCTATTGTACGGTTACCAGCTGGGATGAACCATCACATAGTACTTTTTATTGCGATCGTCAGGGGAATTTGCTTTTTGCGATTGATAGGCAAAACTCCTATTTGAGTAGTGATAGTCAGCCGGTTAGTTGGTTCCGGCACAGGATGGGGGATAGGCTCAAGCAGCTAATTGCCTCCTGGCCGGAGGATAAAGCTAGTTTGGCTGAAGATGAGTTGGCTGTTCAGAGATTTGGTATTGATAACGTGAAAAAAGAGATTTTAGCAGAAGCAGGCCAAAATGTTTTTTTACGGCAGGGGACGTTTGCCACTTTAAGGAGATTGCAAGGGGCGCAGGTGGTTCTGGCCGCCAATGTTTTGCGGAATTATTTGAAGAATATGGATTTTAGCACGATCAGGGGCGCGTTAGCAGATATTGCCGGTTCGCTGACGGAAGGGGGGATTTTTGTTGAGGCCAATAGTGATCAGGAAGGCTCTATCAGTATTGGTGTTGTTTACCGCAAAAAGCAAGCGAGATTACAACCGGAAAAAATGGTGATGGATCTGGTAGGGTTAGGGAGAGGGTTGACTCCTTTTAATCGCCTGCTGTCGTCTTTATCAACTTTGTTTATTTTTGATATGTTTCCAGCTACTTTGCAGCGGGGAAGTATGGTGTTTGCTGATATCATGAATGAATTTGTCACATTTATGGGAGAGAATGTTGATTATAGCAGTCAGTATTTGGTAAATACGATGAATGGGCCGGCTTTGACTGGTGAGGGCTATATGGCTTTTCTGCAAACGCTCAAGGAATTTTTGTCGGCAAAAGGTTTTGAGGCTCAATTGACTGAGAATTATGTTATTCATATTGATTTAAGCGGACTGCTGCAGCGTGTTCAGGTACTCGCGGAACAGGAGGATGAAGTGGCAGAGAGTGTTTAAGTAACTTTAGGCGGGGGGCGGTCCATATCCATACCGATAATGGCAGTCCCCCGATGAAATCGGGGGGCGAATGAAACGGTTTTTGTGGACTATAATCTTTTTATCTTTTTTTTTGCCAGTCTGCCGGTTTGTCTGCCCAAAGCGATTCCTGTCTGGCGCCGGAATCGGAATGTAGTGCGCCGGGTGCAGTATCAATCATTGAAGAATTGAAAAAGCGCCAGGGCAGGGAGATTATCTTTTCCACAAAGAAAAATCCTGAGCAGAAATATTGTCTGGTTGTTGAAGATTATTTTATTGCCGATGGAGAAATCTTAATTTATATAGAAAGCGTTCCCGAGGATGTTGATGCGATACCTTATGCGGCGGCTCTTGCCTGTGGGATTTCCGTAGATGATTATGGCACGCTCCATATAAGATGGATCATTACCATGGATTATCCGGGGATTGAACGGGAAATTAGATCTTTGCGCCAGATTATGAGAGAGCCCCGGATGTCGTTAATTGATATTATTGGTTTGTATAGCCTCTATGGACATGATCCTCAATATAAGCCGCAGATGAGAACATTGTTTGCCTACCATAGATCCCGCCTGCCATTAGAAACTGATGCCCAAGTGAAAAGGTATTTTGACCAGGTGCCGGATAACCTTAGACGTCAGGGACTGGCTAACGCGCTGGGTGAGTTCATTACCAGTTTTATGCCGCCAGGGAGCAAGTTGGATGTGCAGGTGTATCATCAGGAATCTAGGCTTTTGTTAGAAGATGGTGTGCCTTTTCTTCAGACGCCGAACGGGCGCCGCTGGCGGAAGGTTGGATATAATACCTTGGTTGGTACGTACTATAATGAGGAAGCAGATCTTACGGGTGTTGTCCTGGAAAAAACAGAGGAGCCGCTAATGGAAACCCGCTGGCAGAATCCGGAGGATTTGGGTCTTTATTGCAATGTCCCCTCCGCTGTAAATAGTGATTGTTTGTGGTCCAGGCAAATAATAGAAGAAGGAGTATAAATAATTAATTAAATTAATTAACAGTAACTATATGTTTATGATAATATTTGTAACCATATTACTAGGAGTATATAAAATATGGTTAATAAAATATTATTAGGTCTTTTACTTATACTTTCCCTAAACCTTACAAGAGAATACATCCTACCTTATCAGTCTGAAATTCAAGTTCCAGCGGCTGAAGACTTTATGGTTTCTGCTGACTCTGATTCTGCCATGTCCTGGCAGTATTATGCCGCTGTTCTTGGTGGTTCTGTCAAGGAGGAGATGATAGTCTTACAGCCGGAATTACCGCTGGTTTTAAAGGGAACGATGGTTGCCGGTCCCCAGAATAGTTTCGCGGTTTTTGAGGATAAAGAAACGGGGCAGCAGCAGCTGTGCCGGCTGGGGGATGAGGTTTGCGGCACTAAAATAGTAGCCCTGGCCCGGAACAGGGTGACGATTGATGATGGTAATGGTAAATACACGCTGGGCCCGGATGGGGAAATAATTTCGCGCTCAGTAAATAAAACTGTGCAGGTTGCCAGGAGATCTATTTTTGGCAGCTCTTTTTCTGCGGAAGTACCGCAGGAAGTTGCGGAGCTAGATTTACCTAAGAGCACGGTTGATTTTGCAAAATTACTCACCCAAATGCGGATTAAACCGTTTTTTGTTGATGGTAAGTGTATTGGATTTCAATTGGCCCGTGTTCATAGCAATAGTCTTATTGAAAAGGCCGGGTTAAAAGAAGGGGATATTATTTTTAGTATAAATGGTGTGCCGATGGATGATCCTTTAAAAGCGATGAAGAGTTTGTATGGTATTGATGCTAACGGGCCCTTGCATTTGGGTGTTGAACGGCAGGATGAACGATTTGAGATGGATTGCCGGTTGGAGGGATAAATGAAAATAAAATTTGTTTGTTTACTGATAATTATTATTTGGAATGTAAATATTTGTTACGCGCAGCAGGGGGAGATGGTGGCGATGGATTTTAATAATGTTGATTTGATGACGATTATTAAGTATATGAGTGAACTTACGGGCAAGAATTTCATTGTTGATAGTCAGGTTAAGGGAACGGCTACGGTGATTAGCCCGACTAAGATTCCGCTGCCGGAGGCTTATAAGGTGCTGGAGTCTATTCTGGTTGTTAATGGGTATACGACTATACCATCGGAAAACATGGTTAAGATTATTCCTCTGGCTAAGGCTAAACAGCTGGATATTGAGACGCAGGTGGGTAAGCAGATTGTTGATGAAGAATTAAAGGACCGGATGATTACGCAAATTGTGCCGCTAGAGTATGCGGATGCGCAAAAATTAAAGGCGATTCTTACTCCTTATGTTTCTGCCGCGGGCTATATTGCCAGTTATCCGCCGACTAATACGCTGATTATTACGGAGACGAGTTCTAATCTGAGGCGCCTGCTGGAAATTGTTAATGATCTGGATGATAAGGTTGTCCCGTCACCGGATAATGTGCATGTTTATCATGTGCAGAATACACAGGCGGATAGTCTGGCCCGTCTATTAAACAAGGTTTATCTGGAAAGGAAAAAACAGGCGGAGGATGAGGATGTTGTTCGGCCGCCGACGATTGTTGCGGATAATGATTCTAATTCACTGATTATTCTGGCTAGTATGCAGGAGTACGGGTTTCTAGAAGAGATTGTAAAGAAACTGGATGGAAGGCGGCCGCAGGTGTTGGTGGAGGCGATTATCGCTGAGGTTAGTCTGGAGAAGAGTCTGGAAATGGGATTGGAATTGGTGGCGGCTGGCGGGATTGTTTATGGTAGTTCACGCGGGTTCAGTGGAGCTCAGTCCAAAGGGATGGTGGAGAATATCCTTACCGGCGGGGGACTGCCGAAAACTACCGCCGGGGCGGTGGAGGGAACCACTAGTGTCGGCGGGGTGACTATGCCTAATCTGGGTCTGTTAATTACGGCGTCTAAGGATAGTGATGATATTAATATTTTGTCGGCGCCCCAAGTGCTGGCTACGGATAATTTGGAGGCGCAGATTATGGTGGGGAAACAGCTGGCTTTTATTAAGAACAGTCAGGTGACGCCGGAGGGGAGTACGGTTAAGACTTTTGAGTATAAGGATGTCGGGCTGTTACTAAAAATTACTCCGCATGTGACTGATGATGATTTTGTGCGGATGGATATTATTCAGCAGATAGAGAATGTGCTGGGGCAGAGTTTCGAGGGAGCGGTGGAGACGTCTAAACGTGAGGCGCGGACAACGGCGATGGTTAAGGATGGCCAGACGGTGGTGATTGGCGGATTGGTTGTGGACCGGAATAAGGATTCGGTGGAAAAGGTGCCGGTGCTTGGGGATGTGCCTATATTAAATATTTTGTTCCGCCGGACGCAACAAACATCAGAAAAGGTGAATTTGTTCCTCTTTATTACGCCGAGGATTTTGCGGACTGAAGAAGATGTGGCGGAGATAAGTAAGGAGAAAAGGAAAGGGGTATTGCCTGAATGAAAAAATTATCCATTGTAATGCCGGTTTTTAATGAAGTTGAGACTGTGCGCGAGATTATCGGGCGCGTGCTGGAGGTGCAGGTGCCTCTGGAAAAAGAGCTGGTTATTGTTGATGACGGGTCCAGTGACGGGACGAAAGAAATCTTAGCAAAGGTTGCTGATGCCCGTGTCCGTATTTTTTATCATGAAAAGAATAAAGGCAAGGGAGCGGCGTTAAGGACGGGATTTGAACAGGTAAACGGTGATGTGGTTATTATTCAGGACGCTGATCTGGAGTATGATCCCAGTGATTACGGTACTTTGCTCGCGCCGATCCTGGATGGTAAGGCGGATGTTGTTTATGGTTCGCGTTTCTTAAGCGGGCCGCACCGGGTGCTGCTGTTCTGGCATTTTCTCGGTAATAAGTTGATTACCCTGATCGGTAATATACTCTACAATATCAATCTCAGTGATCTGGAAACATGTTATAAGGCGTTTCGCAGTGAAGTTGTCCAACAGACTAAATTTCGTTCTGATAGTTTCGGGTTTGAAGTGGAGTTTACCGCGAAGATGGCTAAGGCTAAATATAGAATTTATGAAGTGCCTATTCAGTATTACGGCCGCACTTATGATGAAGGTAAAAAAATTACTTGGCGGGATGGTTTTGTCGCGTTGTGGTTTTTAATAAAATGCCGTATATGGGATTAGTTAAGAGATCCATTCCTGTTGTTGCCCTCCTGTTGTTGACTGTTCCGGGTTTATTGGTCAGTTGCGGCCGCCGGTCTCCGCGTTCTGTTACTCATCCCCGTCTGGCTATGGGGACATTGCTGGAAATCACTGTCTGGAGGGAAAAGAGGCATTTGAGGAAGTAAGACGGATTGAAGAGAAGTTCAGCCGGTTTATGCCGGAGAGTGAGATCTCGCGGATTAATAGCCAGCCCGGGAAGGCAGTGCCGGTAAGTAGAGAGTGTCTGGATGTGATTCGTCAGACGCTAGAGTTTACTCGGCTTACTGGCGGGGCATTTGATATTACTAAACGAAATGTGCCGGTGGTGATTTCTTATGTGAATAGTTCTGTGCTGGTGGATGAAGGGACGGAACTGGATCTGGGGGGGGTAGTAAAAGGGTATGCTGTTGACCGGATCACGCAGGTGTTACAGGCAGGCGCGGTAAAACGCGCAATGGTTAATTTCGGCGGCAATATTTTTTTAATCGGGTGTCCGCCGGAGAAGGAATATTGGACGATCGGAATTAAAAATCCCCGTCAGGCAAGGCAATTAATCGGCGCGCTTAAGCTTCCTGGAGGGACAGCGGTGGCAACGTCCGCCGATTATGAGCGGCCGGGTCATATTATCGATCCTCGTACCGGACAAAAAGCTGATAAGTCCCTTAGTGTAACGGTTGTGGCGCCGGAGGCAATGACCGCTGATGCTTTAAGTACCGGAATATTTGTCCTCGGTCCGGGAAAAGGCATGGAGTTAGTGGAAAGTCTAACAGATGTGGAAGCTGTAATAGTAGATGATGCTGGCATAAAGGTGTCGTCAGGGTTAAAAGAAAACTTTACAAAAAAATAATCTAGTTTTTAGACCTAGCTACTAGTTACGAGCGACCCGCCTTCGCCAAGGCTTCGGCGGGCAGGCTAGCGACTAGCGACTGGCGACTAGCGACTCTATTTTTAACCATCTCATTATTAAAAAAGGAAATTTTTTTTGAAAATTTGTATAGATATTCAATCAATAATCACCAGTCCTGCTGGTGTCGGGCGATATACTTATCAGCTGGTTAAGGCGTTTGCCGGGTTGGAGTTCCCTCCGGAGATGGAGGTTAACCTTTCCTATTTTGATTTTAAGCGCAGGTATGACGGCAGCCCGCTAGCTAATGATAGGTTTGCCGCTAAGGGGATCAGGTGGATGCCGGGAAAGTTTTATAATTATTTGTGGAAGAAGTTTCATTTTCCGCCGCTTAATTGGTTGGTGGGGGACTATGATATATATCATTTTCCGAATTTTACGGTGCCGCCAATGAGTAGGGGGAGGTTTGTGGTTTCGGTGCATGACTTGGGATTTGTACGCTATCCTCAGTATGTTGAACCGAAAAACCTGGCGTTTCTCCGGGCGGAATTGCCGCAAAGCCTGCGGCGGGCGGATAAAATTATTACTATAAGTGAGTTTAGTAAGCAGGAGTTGATGGAGTTGTTCCGGGTGCCGGAAGAGAAGATCGCGGTTACGTATATGGGGACGGATGAAAGGTTCAGACGGAAGGAGGATTCGGGGGTTAGAAAAAAGTATAATCTGCCGCCCAAGTATATCCTGCATGTCGGGACGCTGGAGCCGCGTAAGAATATCGAGGGGTTGCTTCGGGCCTTCCAGCTTTCCGGGTTGGCTGATTATAAACTGGTTCTTGCCGGCGCCCGGGGCTGGCTTTACGACGAGATTTTCCGATTGCTTAAGGAATTGGATTTGGAAGAAATGGTGATCTTTCTAGGGTATGTGCAGGAGGCGGATCTGCCGGCCCTCTACAGCATGGCGCGGTTGTTTGTTTTTCCTTCCTTCTATGAGGGGTTTGGTATGCCGCCAATTGAGGCGATGGCTTGCGAGGTGCCGGTAGTGGCTTCACGTGGGGGTTCATTGTCTGAGGTGTTAGGCGATGCTGTCAGATTTATTGATCCGTATCAGCCGGAAGATATTGCAGCGGGGATTAAAGATTGTTTGCGTGATAGGGGAACTTATATCAGTAAAGGTAAAGAGCAGGTAAAGAAATATTCCTGGGCCAGGGCGGCGCGGGAAACATTAAACGTATATCTAGGGCTGTGATGAAGATTGTTATTGATTGCCGCTGGATTTTTCCTCAGATTTCAGGTATCGGTTGTTATACGAAAAATCTTATCAGGGGATTGGCAGCGGTTGATAAAGAAAATGAATATTTTTTAATTTCCGGCCGGTGTCCGGATGCGGATAATTTCCGGTCTCTGCCGGTAGCTTACGGCCTGTATTCATTAGCTAATCAGGTTAAGTTGCCGCGCCTGTTGAAGGAGCTGCGGGCGGATGTGTTTCATTCCCCCAATTTTATGATTCCTCTTCGTGTGCCCCGGACAACTAAGGTTGTGATAACGATTCATGATATGATTCCCTGGAAGTTTCCTCAATATACTCCGAAAGCGAAAAAAACACGCTGGCAGTGGCTGTTCAGGTTAATATTCCGCAGGGCGGCTGCCCGGGCGGATAAAATTATTAGTGTATCGCAGAACACGGCCCGGGATATAAAAGATTGTCTGTCCGTACCCGTGAACAAAATAGAAGTTGTTCATAACGGTATTGAAGAGCGGTTTTTTCAGGCTAAGGCCGGGGAGCGGGGATTGGAGCGGAGTTATATTCTCTTTATCGGCCGGGCTGATCCCTATAAGAATTTGATCGGGTTGCTTAAGGCTTATGCCGTTTTAGTGCGTAAGTATACGGTAGGCAATAAGTTGGTTGTTGTGGGACAGCCGGATGACCGCTACCCGGAAGCGAATTATTGGGTGGCTAAACTGGGCCTGGAGCAGAGGGTGATTTTTTACGGATATGCCGCTGTTGAAAAGTTAGTTGAGATTTATGCTAATGCCGCGGTATTCGTGCTGCCGTCTTTCTATGAAGGGTTCGGATTGCCGCCGGTAGAGGCGATGGCGGTTGGCGTGCCGGTTATTGTTTCTAATACTCCGGCTCTTGCGGAAGTAGCGGGTGATTGTGCTTTGCAGGTGGATCCGCAGGATACCGAGGGAATGGCTGAAGCGATCTATAAGGTGATTAGTGACCGGGAGTTATCTGCGGAATTGGTTGCCAGGGGGAAAGAACAGGCGAAAAAATTCACAATTGAAACGATGGCTAAAGATACCCTGGAGGTTTATAAGCGATGCGTGTTGCTCTAGTTCATGATTGGCTCAATGGTATGCGTGGCGGTGAGAAGATTCTGGAAGTGTTAGCGGAAATATTTCCGCAGGCTCATATCTATACTTTGTTGTATGAGCCGGAAAAGATCAGCCCGCTCATCAATAAATTATCCGTCACTACTTCGTTTATTCAAAATTTGCCTTTTCGCCGTTCAGCTTACCGGTACTATTTACCGTTGTTTCCCCGGGCGGTTGAATCGTTTAAGTTGTCGGGTTATGATCTGGTTATCAGTACCAGCCATTGTGTGGCTAAGGGTGTGCAGGCTCCGCCCGGTAGTATTCATCTGTGTTATTGTTTTACCCCCATGCGCTATGTGTGGGAGTTTTCCCGGGATTATTTTGGTGTTAAATCAATATTCTTGCAGCCGTTTCTGGCCCGGTTGCGTAAGTGGGACGCGCGGACGGCCAGCCGGCCGGATTATTTCTGGGCGATTTCACAAAATGTTGCTAACCGGATTAAAAGGTACTATAATAGGGATTCTTTTATTCTTTATCCTCCGGTAGATGCTGATTTTTTTGTCCCGCGGGATAAGGACGGGGATTTTTATTTAATTGTTTCGGCTTTAGTGCCTTATAAGCGGATTGATATTGCCGTTGAGGCGTTTACTAAATTGGGCCGGCCGTTAAGGATTATTGGTTCGGGGACGGAATGGAAGAATCTGCGGAAGAAGGCGGGGCCTAATATAAAATTTCTTGGTTGGCAGCCGGACGAGGTGGTGCGGGAAAATTATGCCAGCTGCCGGGCGTTTGTTTTTCCGGGAGTTGAGGATTTTGGTATTACTGTCTTAGAGGCCCAGGCTTGTGGCCGGCCGGTAATTGCTTACCGGGCGGGCGGGGCGCTGGAAACGATAAATATCAAGGCCAGAACCGGGATATTTTTTGCTGAACAGTCACCGGGTTCTTTGCTTAAGGCGATAGAAGAATTTGAGGCTGCGGCAGCAGCTTTTGATAAGCGGAAGATCAGGGAAAGTGTAATGGGTTTTAGCCGGCAGGTGTTTAAGGAAAAGATAAAAACAGAAACCCAAAAATTGTTAAATAGTAAAGGGGATGTTAGTTGAAAAATATTCTTAACGCAGAGATCGCAAAGGACGCAGAGAAAAATATTTTAATAATAATAATATAAAATCTCTGCGAACCTCAGCGTTCTCCGCGCGGGCGAAGCCCGTCTGCGTTAAGAAAGCTATTTGGGCTTATGTCTTAAAGGTCCGAGCGAAGCGAGCTGTTTTTATGCCGAAATATAAAAATTATATTGTTATTACTACCGTTATCCGGGTTTTGTCAGATGTTTTTGCTCTCTATCTGGCCTTTTTGCTGGCGTTCTGGGTGCGTTTCTTTTCCGGGTATTTTGCCATTCCTTTAGGTGTTCCGCCGCTGGAGAATTATGCTGAGGCTTTTTTTATTAGCGCGTTGATCTTTGTTCTGGTGTTTAAGTCGTTCGGCCTTTATAACCAGAGGCGTATATTTAAGTATGGTGATGAGGTGGCCCTGGTCCTTAAGGCCGTGACCATGGGGCTGGTGCTGGTAATGGCGCTTACTTTTATTCATCGCGGGCATTCTTATTCCCGTTTGTTAGTAGGGCTGGCCTGGTTGTTAGCGGTTTTTTGTCTGAGTTTATCACGCTATCTGGTAAGAGTTTTTGAGCCGTGGCTTTGCCGGATCAGGCAGGAATACAAAAGGGTGATAATTCTGGGAACCGGACAGAC
>CAZIXI010000120.1:0-10136 GCA_964543115.1 uncultured bacterium | reverse complement strand
TCTCCCTTTCCCCGCCGTCAGCCACCCTGCTTGACCGCCTGAGGGCCGGCGGGCAAAAGACACTGGCCATCGGTAAAATAAATGATATTTTTGCCGGACAGGGAATAAGTAAAAGCATACCAATAAAGAATAACCGGGAAGGAATCCAAACTACGATTACGGCTATCCGCCAACAGACTGATTACCGGCTGCTATTCACTAACCTGATAGATTTTGATATGCTCTACGGGCACCGTAATGATCCGGGAGGGTACTACCGGGCCTTAAAAGAATTTGATAATTATTTGCCAAGTATCTTAAAAAATATGCGTAAACATGATATACTTATCATAACAGCCGATCACGGTTGTGACCCAACAGCCGGCAATACGGATCATTCCCGGGAATATGTGCCGCTGCTCGTTTACGGTTCATTATTGAAACCGGGAGTCAATCTGAAAACAAGAAACACCTTTGCGGACCTGGGACAAACCCTGGCCGGGCTCTGGCAATTACCGCCGCTGGCGGACGGCACAAGTTTTCTTAACTTAATCTTATGAACCCCATAAAGAAATATACAAAACTAAAGCCAAAGATTGCCATTATTCTGGGCTCAGGAATTTCCCTTTCCGGCCTGAAATTAACTAATAGTGTTTCTATCCCCTTCAGCAAATTACCAGGCTGCAAAAAACCGCTGGCTGCCGGCCATGCCGGCAAATGGGTAATCGGCTGCCTGAATAAAAACCCCCTGCTGATCCAGTATGGCCGCCTCCATCATTATGAAGGCCATTCCCAGCAAACTTTGCTTGCTAACATAAAAATGCTGAAAAAGCTGGGCATCACTACCCTCTTCCTGACCACCGCCTGCGGCGCGATCAATAAAAATTTCCGCCGGGGAGATCTTATGTTGGTCACTGATCACATTAATCTAATGGGATTTAATCCTTTACGGGAACTGCATGAGCCAGATAAATATTCACGTTTCCCGCACATGAACCAGGCATACAATAAAAACCTTCTGCGACTGGCAAAAAAATCCGCCCGTCAGCTGAAACTTAAAATCAAGCAAGGCGTCTTGGCAGCCGTTCCCGGCCCCAGTTACGAAACTCCGGCAGAAACCAGAATGCTGGCTAAACTGGGAATTGACACTGTCAGCATGTCTACTGTCCCCGAGGTAATCTATGCCCATTATTTAGGGATGAAGATCCTCGCCCTGGCCTGCATTGCTAACCCGGCCGGCAGGCACATCAGCCACGAACACGTCCTGGCAACGATGAAAACAATTGATAAAAAACTGGAAAAATTAATAGCTAGAATAATAATTAATATTTGAAAAATCTGTCGATATGAATATCAGGAACCTTTATCATCAATTTGAAAGCCAGTGGCTGGCCCCTTACGCGCAGCACTCACAGGAGAGCCGGGGCCGCGACCATCGTGAGCCAAAACATCCTACCCGCACACCTTACCAGCGCGACCGGGACCGGATCATTCACTGCCGGGCCTTCCGCCGGCTGGAATATAAAACCCAGGTCTTTATTACACACGAAGGAGATCATTACCGTACCCGGCTCACTCACACCATGGAAGTAGCGATGATCAGCCGCAGTATCGCCCGGGCGCTGCGGCTTAACGAAGATCTTACCGAAGCTATTGCCCTGGCCCATGATGTCGGCCATCCTCCCTTTGGCCACTCCGGGGAAGAAGCCCTGCAGAAATTAATGAAAGACCACGGAGGATTTGAACATAATGCCCAGAGCCTGCGCATTGTTGAGGAACTAGAAACAAAATATCCGGGATTCACCGGACTGAACCTGACCTGGGAAGTGCGGGAAGGGATCGCCAAACATAGAAGCACCTACGACCGCCCGCAGGCCGGAAGGTTCCTGCCGGGTAAACAGCCCACCCTGGAGGCCCAGATCGTTAACATCGCGGATGAAATCGCCTATAACAATCACGATATCGATGACGGTCTGGATTCCGGCCTGATAACTTACAGGGACCTTAAAAATATCGATATCTGGCAGGAAGCCTACGAAAAGATATGTTCACAATATCCGCGCACCAATGACGAAATTAAACGTTATTACACCATCCGTTCCCTGATTGATAAACAGGTAAAAGAGGTACTGGCCCAGACAAAACAAAACATCAAAAAATACAAAATCAAAACACTGGCAGATATAAGAAACGCCCCGGAAGAAATACTATCCTTCAGCCCGCGGATGAATAAAAAGAATAAAGAACTAAAACAATTCCTCTTTAGTAATCTCTACACGAATTATCAGGTCAACCGGATGAACCATAAGGCCCTGCTGGTAATCAGGGAGCTTTTTCACACCTACGTCAATAACCCCCGCTTACTTTCACCGTCAACAAGGGCAAAATTAAAGCATACACCCCTGGAAAGGGTGGTCTGCGACTATATCGCCGGCATGACCGACCGTTACGCCTTTAAAGAACATAAAAAATTATGTGACCTGGTGGATAGAATATGAAAGTAAAAGCTGTAGTGGACAGGATTGAAGGAAAACTGGCTTTACTGGAAATTGCCGGTAAAGGTGAAGTGCTCTGGCCGATAAAATTTTTACCTAAAGGCACAAAGCCCGGCAACATCCTGGACTTCCGGATCGGGCGCAACAAGCAGGCGGAAAAGACCCAAAAAACAAAAATCAAACAGCTTCGTCAACGTTTAATAGACCGCTAGTCCGGCATAGCCAACAACAGAAGAATAATCCCCGGTGGCATCTCCGCTGGTCGTGTATTTAATCAATCCCGCCTTTTGCGCCTCTAATTGTTTTGCGGCAATAAGCATAATTGCTGTCGGGGCATACCCGCACATGGTCACATCCTCGCTGGCAACACGTTTAAGCATCTCTTGGGGCTGGAGTTTCAGAATGGCTTCAATAACAAATTTATCTTTCCGTTCCGCATCGGCCTGCGGTTCATAATGAGTCATATCCGAACTGGCCACCAACAGAACGTCTTTTTTATAACTTTTAACACTCTCGGCAATTGCCTTCCCCAGATCGAGATAATCATCCCAATTGTCCCCGCCAATAACCAGCGGAACAATTTTTACCCGCGGCTGGAAATACTGCAGAAAGGGGACCTGTACCTCCAGGGAATGTTCATAACGATGAGCCCGGGCATCTTCGGCAACAAGGTTACTATGTTCTCGTATCTTTCCGGCCAGGGTTTCCTCTATTGCTGCCTCCCCCATCGGCGTTTGCCAACTGCCCGCGGGATAAAGGGCATAGGGCAGCCCGGCACCGGTATGATTGGGGCCAAGAATAACAACCGTCTCCGGAACGGCCACAGAGGAAAACACCATTCCGGCAACCGGTCCGGAATACATATAGCCGGCATGCGGACTGACCACCCCCACCGCCTTTAGCTTATCACCCTTTTTAACAACCAGCTGTTCAATTGATTTCCGCAGGGCCCTTTCCGTTCCCGGATAAAACTGACCGGCAACTACCGGCTGACGTGCAGTCATAAATACCTCCCGTTTCAAATGCGGATTGTGCGTGCAACATGCGGATTGCGGATTAAAAGATAAATTCGCAATCTGAAATCCGAAATCTAAAATTAGACCTTCCACCAGGCCGGTTCATTGAACCGGGCGATCCGTAACCTGTCCGGGCGCAGGATACAACTCAATCTTGCCCGGTCAATAGGATAAATGGAAATCTCCCGTAAACTCTTGGGCTTTCGCATATAGCCCGGCCGGTATTGCGGGCATTGACGTGGATTGGGATAGGAACAGTTCGGCTGTCGTAGACATTCTTCACAGCTGCCCGGCTGCCAGCGATCCTGAGAATGAAAATGAATCGCGTAAAGATTGTTATTGTAAAAATAGTAAATCTTTCCGTAATACCAACGATGGCACTTGCGCTGCACCGGATCAGTTAAAAAACGCAAACGTGAACCCGGGCTATGAACTAATTGCAGCAGGTTTTTATCCAGCCGGGCGTCACCGGCAAAAACCCAAAGGGTAAAAATGCCCTGATAAGAATACTTGGCGGTTTTCTTCCGGAAATCATCTATTTCAATATTCGAGACCTGACATTCAACCGCTATCTTCTGGGAACGTTTGTTTTCTAACAGGAGATCGGCAATAAAGTCTCCGCACTGACGTTCCAGAGAAACTTGTTTGTACAAAGAAGACTGGCTAAACCATTGATAAAGGCTCTTCTTTACCCAAAGATGGAGTTCTGATTCATTACTGCCGTATTTGCACTGGGTCTCGGCCAGGTGGGCAAAATGATGCACCTTAATTTCACCCTGCCGGAGAAGGAGTTGTTCCTTACAATCCGGGCAATAATAAAAACTTTCCCGTTCCGCCTCCCAACCAACTGTCTGAACCCCGTCCTTATCAACAGCCGTTAACATCGTGAACCCTTCAAATAACGTTTGATTTTTATTCTAACCCCAGCTTGATCAGGGCCTGGCGGGCAGCTTCCTGCTCGGCCCGCTTCTTACTGCTCCCGCGGCCGGAACCGTAAACTTCTCCCCCAAAACTAACCTCAATATCATACACTCGATTATGCGGGGGCCCTGATTCTGAAACAATCCGGTAATGAGGGATACAACCCCGTTCCGTCTGGGAATATTGCTGCAGGCGGTTCTTAAAACTCCCGGAAAGTTTAAGCCCGGGGATCTCCTTAAAGTTTATTTTGAATATCTTCAGGATAAACTTTTTCACGGCCTTCAAGCCGCCGTCCAAATACTGCGCGCCGATCAGGGCCTCCAGAGTATTGCTTAACAAAGAAGGCCGCAACTGGGCCTTATCCTTGTCTTCTCCCCTGCCCAGAAATATGTATTTGCCTAACTCCAGCTGAATAGCTATTTCCGCCAGTGTCGGCTCACTGACTAAGACACTCTTAAGAATAGATAACTTCCCCTCACTATATTCCGGGAACTGGGCATAAAGATATTCAGTAATCACCAATCCCAGAACAGCGTCTCCCAAGAACTCTAACGTCTCATTATTGGCAAGTTTCAGCTGAGGGTTTTCATTAACATAGGAAGAATGGGTAAGTGCCTGCTGTAGGCGGGAACTACGGCGAAACTTATATCCGATTTTTTTCTGCAGTTTTTTTAATCTTCTAATCTCTTCTTTAGCCAGCATACTACTCCGCGCAACGCCTCTTAAACCGCATGTTTCATTAAATGATCCTCTATCTGTTTATTGATAACATATTTAATAATACAATCACGATCCTCCGGCTGAATAGCTGTATATCTTACCCCCATCGCCCATTTAGAGCTCCAGAAAGTCCACCAGGGTGACTTCTTTTTACTCCAGCGCACTTCAGCCAGCACCTTAATCTTATTTTGAAAATCAGGCAGACAAAACACCAGGCTAAGCTTGACTGACTGCTGTTGCAGTTTTTTTATCATTCCCTGACTGAAATGACTGATCAGTAAATACATGCCTCCGCCACTAACATTTTTTACCCAGGCCTTACCTTTAGGCTGGCCCAAGGGCCGGGACAGATCCACCGGAACCACCTCGTATTTAACCGGAAACTCCTGATCTAACCGCGGATATTGCCTTAACTCTTCTTTGCCCATAATTACCTCACTCTTATTTCGAATTTGGGATTTCGGAACCGAGATTTTTTTCAATCCGCAATCCGCAATTATGAAAGTATTTCTACTACCTTATCTTCCGCGCCGATTGTCATGATATGCACTCCGTGACACAACCGGCGAAACCGCTCCAGCTGTTCCCGGGCAATCACTATCCCTTCCCTGCCAGGATCAGCCGCCGCCTCGATCCGGCTTAAAAGCGGCTTTGGAATACTTACCCCGGGAACATTTTCATTTAAAAATTTAGCCATCTTTAGCGATTTAATTAACAATATCCCGGCAATAATCTTTACCGGGAATTTATTCGCATAATCCATGAACTCCGCAAATCCATCCAGATCAAATACGGCTTGTGTCTGAAAAAATTTCGTACCCGCTGCTATTTTCTTCTCAAAACTTATTAGTTGCGGCTCCAGCGGTTTAGCCCCGGGATTCACGGCCGCACCAACATAAAAATCCGGGATCCCCCGCAGTGATTTTCCCGCCAGATCCTTTCCCCGATTAAGACTGCCAATCGCATCAATTAATTGAATACTATCCAAATCAAAGACCGGCTTGGCCTGCGGATGATCACCTTCCGTGACATAATCACCGGTTAACGCTAAAACATTATGTATGCCCAAGGCAGCCGCCCCCAGAAGTTCTGACTGCAAAGCAATTCTATTCTGATCGCGGCAGGTGATCTGCAGAATAACCTCTAGCCCCTGCTCCTGGGCAAGATGGGCAGCGGCCAAGGCGCTTAAACGCATAATCGCCCGCTGGTTATCGGTAATATTAACAGCATCCACCAACGGTTTTAGCAATTGTGCCTTATCAACAAAAGAGCCGGTATCCACACCCTTGGGCGGACATAATTCCGCAGTAACAACAAACTCATTCTTTAATAATCTATCTTTAAACATACTACTTAACCTTAATCTTTCCTTTTCTCTGAACCAGAGAATAGTCCTTAGCAGGCATAAATTTTTTCATTGTACCCAGGTCTTTATGTTTTTTTAAATTCTCATAAATCTTTACCCAGATACAATCATCATCCAGATTAACCTCACATTTGCCCTCTACTGTCCCCCCGCAGGGACCGTTACGCATACCTTTGGGACAGATCGTTATTGGACATAAACCAGCAGTCTCTCCCAAAACACATTCCCCGCAAAGAGAGCACCGGCCCACAAACTGGCCCTGCCGTTCAGTGCTTGCCAGAGACAGGGTATCGAGCAGCGGAAAGACCCGTTGACTGACCGCCTCCGCCACCGCCCTTACGCCTGCTCCGCAGGCCATCACTAAAACCGCTTCGGCCTTCTTTAGGTTCTCCGCGCAGGCCCGCAGTTCCCTTTTTACCAGCGGCAGATGACATGTCTCATCGGGAACACACCAACCGGTAATTTCTTTCCCTTGCTCGATTAATTTCTTTTTCATCAGCTCTACGTCTTCTTCCCCGCCGGTACGGCATTGATCGGCACAACTACCACAGCCGACAATGAAGAGCCGCTGATATTTTTCCGTAAACCGCAAAATCTCTTCAAAAGACTTAAGTTTTGTAATAACCATTGAATTATACCTTTACCTTACTTTTCCCCACAGCTGCTTCGGCCGCTCTAACCGTATTGTACATCAACATCGCTATCGTCATCGGCCCAACCCCGCCGGGAACCTTGGTAATATAGCCGGCTTTTTCACTTACCGAAGGAAAATGCACATCACCGGCAAGCCGATATCCACGCGGAGACTGGGCCTCAGGCACTCTGTTCGTACCCACATCAATCACAACTGCTCCTTCTTTAATCATCTCACCCTTTAGAAATTCCGCTTTACCAATGGCAACAATGACTACCTCTCCTTCTTTAATAATCTTGGTTAAATCTTTACTCCGGGAATGGCACACCGTCACCGTGGCGTTGGCCCCCTCCTTCTTCTGCACCAGCAGGGCAGCCAATGGCTTACCGACGATATTACTCCGCCCGACAATCACTACCCGGCGGCCGGCAACATCTATGCCGCTGCGCATTAATAATTGCTGAATGCCCAAAGGGGTACAGGCAATGAACCTCGGCTCGCCGATTAAGAGATGCCCGACATTTTCCGGATGAAACCCATCCACATCTTTAAAAGGAGAAATCGCTTTTAAAACCTCAGGGGCATCAATCCCCTTGGGTAAAGGCAATTGCACTAAAATCCCATGGATACGGGGGTTACGATTAATTTTTTCAATCAACTTCAGCAACTCAGGCGTAGTCGTGGTCTCCGGAAGATTATGCTCTTCAGAAATTATCCCCAGCTGTTCACATTTCTTTTTCTTGCTGCGGACATAGACCTGAGAAGCCGGATTATCTCCTACAAGTACAACAGCAATCCCGGGAATAACATCATATTTCTCTTTTAATTCCGTGATATCATCTTTGAGCTCAGCATAAATCTGAGCGGCAACTTCTTTGCCGTCAATAATCTTCGCCGTCACAATCCCTCCTCGTTACGGGAGGGCGCAAGGCCCTCCCGTACATTTTCATATTCTTTCATTTATTTTTTGACATTATCCTGCTTCCTAAAACAAACCCACGATATTGCCTTGATCATCTATATCCACTTTTGTCCCGGCCGGAACACTCGGCAAACCCGGCATTGTCCGCATTTCCCCTAAAATGGGATAAAGAAAACCCGCACCAACAGCAACTTTTATCTCCCGGACATGAACACGAAAATCTTTCGGCCGGCCTTTTAAATGCGGATCCTGGCTAAGAGAAAGATGGGTTTTGGCCATACAAATCGGTAAACCGGCAAAACCGCATTGTTCATAACGAATAATCTGTTTCTCCGCCAGGGGAGAATACTCAATTTTAGCCGCTCCATACATCTTCTTGGCTATCGCCTCTATTTTCTTTTTGATCGGCCGCTCCAGAGGATAGAGGCAACGGAAACGATTTCGCTGCCGGCAGGCCTCCTTAACCACTTTTGCCATTTCCACTCCTCCGGCTCCACCCTCTTCATGCACATTGCTAATCACACAATCATAGGCCCCGGCCTCTTTCGCTATCCGCCGGACCAAACTTAATTCCTTCTCCGTATCACTATTATACTTGTTAATGGCTACCACAACCGGCACACCATAGGCCAGGGCATTTTCTATTTGTTTTTCCAGATTGCCCGCGCCCTTGCGGATACTATCTAAATCCTCTCTCGACAATTCTTTGGCCAACGGCCTGCCGGGAGAAACGACAAACTTACCACTATGCATTTTCATCGCCCGGACAGTAGCCACAAGAACAAAAGCGTGCGGTTTTAGCCCGCTGTAACGGCACTTGATATTGGCAAATTTCTCCGCGCCGCAATCCGCGCCGAATCCCGCTTCGGTAATCACATAATCAGCCAGCCGCAAACCCATTTGATCCGCAAGGATCGAACTGCAGCCATGGGCAATATTCCCAAATGGACCTGTATGGATAATTGCCGGAGTGCCTTCAATTGTCTGCATGAGATTAGGCCGGATTGCATCTCTCAGCACCGCGGCCATTGCCCCGGCGCATTGAAGCTGCTCGGCAGTTACCGGCCGCCCATCATAATCAAACGCCACTACAATCCGTCCCAGCCGCTGCCGCAAATCTTTCAGGTCAGTGGCCAGGGCAAGAATTGCCATTACTTCGCTGGCCGCTGTTATATCGAAACCGGTCTCCCGCGGGATCCCATCCGTACGGCCTCCTAAACCAATCACAATATTCCTCAGGGCCCGGTCACTAACATCCAATACCCGATGCCAAGTGATCGTATGGGGTTCAATTCGTAATTTATTCTTTTTGAGTATTGAACTGTCAATAAATGCCGCCAATAGATTGGTTGCTAAACCCACGGCATGAGAATCACCAGTAAGATGCATATTCAGTTTCTCCATGGGCACAATCTGTGAGGCCCCACTGCCAGCCGCTCCTCCTTTAATCCCAAACAACGGCCCCATAGAAGGCTGGCGAATAGTACACACTGCCCGTTCCCCAAGTCTATTAAAGGCCATGGAAAGGCCGATGGTAGTTACCGTTTTCCCTTCCCCCAGAGGAGTTGGCGTAAGCGCGGTAACGACAATATACTTTGCCCGGGGATGGACCTTATACTGCTGAAGTACCTTCAGGGGAATCTTAGCGATATAATGGCCATACAACTCTAACTGATCTTCGTTTAAATCCAGATATTTTTTTGCTACTTCAGTTATCGGATTCAAATTGACCTCCATGTTTATTGCCGCAACGAGCTATGTTCACTATGCTCGCAAAAGCAAAAATTACTTACCATAAATAAGACTCAATGTTTCAGCCCGGGTAGTTTTATTTTTGCGGAACACCCCCCGTACGGCACTGGTCTTGGTTACTGTTCCCGGCTTATTTACTCCCCGCATGGACATGCAGAGATGTTCGGCCTCAAGGATCACTATTACCCCCATCGGCTTTAATGTATTCATAATAGTATCGGCTATTTCCACCGTCAACCGCTCCTGCACCTGCAGACGCCTGCTGTAGGCATCAACTACACGGGCCAGTTTACTCAGCCCGGTAACCCGTCCGTCTTTGGGAATATAGGCA
>CAZIXI010000119.1:6146-10206 GCA_964543115.1 uncultured bacterium | reverse complement strand
CTGTTTTACCCCGGCTTGATAACTGGCTTTTACGGTGTTTAAGCCAATAATAACATTATCTTCAAAGATAGCTACCGGTTTTAATTCATTATAAGCGATACCGCCGACATGGGCGGCGCAGTGCACCACTATATCCGGCGCCAGCTGCTTAATGAATTTTTCAAATTGGGGATAGTTGCGGATATCAATGCCCTCACTGCGGCTGCAGGAATGAACACTATAATCCTCTCCGGCATTTTTCAGTGCCGTGACTACGTGCTGCCCCAAAAAACCGGTTCCACCGGTAACAAGTATTTTTTTCATAGTTTAATCTTTAATTATTTCGTACATTATGCGCAGGCCGTGGATAAAGGCATTGACCTTGGAACGGCCCTCTCTGCGCTTTATTTCAGTTGAAGGTACTTCGCAAAAACGGAACCCGGCCTTGTAGGCCTTGATCGGCACTTCCACGCAAAACTCAAAATTATGGCTTCTTAAATCAAGTTTCTCAAGCACTCTTCTCTGGAAGGCGGCAAACAGAAAAAGGCTGTCGCTGATCCCGATGCCGTGAATCGCATTAGTGAGCCAGGTGAAGAGCTTATTGCCGATATGGCGGATAACGGTGTCATCTTCACTGCGGGACTCTTTGGTGTAACGGGAAGCGAGAACAAAGTCATAACCATCTTTCATTTTATCAAGCAGGAGAGGAATATCTTTGGGGTTTTGGGAACCGTCACCATCCATGAGGATGATAATGTCCCCGCGGGCCGCTTTAATGCCGGTAATAAAGCCTGAACCATAACCCCGCTCTTTCTGCATGATAACGGTATGCCCCATGTTTTTGACTATTTCCGGAGTGCCGTCGGTAGAAAAGCCATCGACTACCAGGATTTCGTTAACAAGGTTTTTCGGAATATCATTAAGTACCTGTTCGATATTGCCGGCTTCGTTAAGTGTGGGGATGACTATGGATACATTCATCGGTAATACGCCTTTATTTGATCGCAGATATATTTTATTTGTTCATCGGTTAATTTTGTCGCTGAGGGCAGCCAGAGCCCGCGGCGGGAATAGTTCTCGGTTACGGGGAAACTACCGCTGTATTGATAAGCCTTTTGGGTGTTGATTGGCGGATAGATCCGTCTTGTGCCGATATTTTTTTCTTTGAGGAAGGCGGATAGTTTGTCCGGATCGGCAACGAAAATATCGATAAACCAAGGTGCTGTTTCCTCTAGATCAGTGGGGATGAATTCTAGTTGGCTTAGAGCGGAGAGTTCAGAAACGTATAATTGATAAATTTGTTTTTTCCGGTTTATCCGCTCGGGCAGTTTTTTCATTTGTTCAATGCCCACTATCGCCTGGATGTCGGTAAACTTGAAGTTGTAACCAAGGGAATCGTGGATGTCGTTACCGCCCTTATCCCGGCCAAAATCTTTAAGTTTTTTCAGCCGTTGATACAACTCTTCACTATCGGTCGTCAAGGCGCCTCCCTGACCGGTAGAGATTATTTTAGGGGCGCTGAAAGAGAAGCTGCCAATCTGGCCGTAACGGCCCAGGTGTTTGCCCTGATAAGATGAGCCCAGGGATTGGGCGGCATCTTCGATAAAAGCGATATTGTTTTCCCGACAGAAAGAAGAAAAATCATTAAGATCATTACTGCGGCCGTTAAAGGTGACATGGATTAGGGCCTTGGTCTTATTGGTAATTGCTTCTTTCACCTTGTTAATGTCCAGGCAGAGTGTTCGCGCTTCTACATCCACGAATACCGGCCGGGCGCCGATAAGGGTAGCGGCGTTAGCGGTGGCGATCATGCTCAGGTCAGGAACGATAACTTCATCACCGGGCCCGACGCCAAAGGCCAGCAGGGCCAGGCTGAGGCTGATGGTGCCGTTATTGACGACGATACAATGACGGGCGCCGGTATAGGCGGCAATCATTTCTTGGAATTCGCTGGTCTGCTTAAATTCCGTTACCCAGCCGCCGGAAGTCATATACTGGTAGAGAGAGTCTGCTTCCCGCTGGTCAAACCAGGGTTCCATCTGCGGTATAAATTGCATTGTTTGTGTTTGCGCTTTCATATCGCGATTTTTCTTCTGTCTTTTTCCGGGCCGGCATAGGGGCCGTTTTTTATTTCGATTACTTCCGTGTCATCTTCCTGGACTAGGTAACCGTGACCGCCGGCAAAAAGCAGGGCAAAATCACCCGCTTGTAAAATATGTTTACTGATTATTTGATCATTTTTATCGTAAAATGTCGCTTCCAGGGATCCTTTCTTTATATAGATAAATTCTTGTGTCAGATCTGCTTGCCGTTCGCAGTGTAGATGGGCATGCGGACCCAATTGCCTGCCTTTTTTATAGTTCCAGGTAGCGGCCTGGAGAAAGTCTTCGTCTTTTGTCAGGAAGTTAAGGCCCTGATTAAATCCCTTGCCAGTACAGAGTAAGGCATATAAAATACCATTTTTGGTTATTTCAACTTTTTTCATAGTATACCTCAATTGGCATGTTGGGAAATATTATCATAATAATATATTATATACAAGTATTTTATTATATTATAATTATTGGCTAATATCTTCCAGGAGAGGCAGATGAGTATCGTCGAATATCTTGATGAGGAAATAATAATCTTAAACAAGCCCCGGGGAATACCCTCTCTACCGTTGCGGGCTGAGGAAGAGGGGACTTTGGCTGGTAGCCTGCTGGACAAATTTCCCGAATTAGCCTTTATCGGTAATAATGCGCTGGAGGCTGGTCTGGTACAGAGACTGGATAATGATACTTCCGGGCTGCTGATTGCGGCCAGGAAAAGAGAGTGCTGGCTGGCACTAAGGGAACAGTTTAGGAAGAAACAGGTGCAGAAGGAATATCTGGCCCTGGTCTTGGGACGGTCTATATCCATTCCTCTAATAGCAGTCCCGAGCGCAGCGAAGGGGCGGTCTATAATGAACCTCTATAGCAGTCCCAAGCGAAGCTTGGGACGGGTTAAGGAATCTGACAGGATTGCCAGCTATATTGCCCATAGCAAAAAATCGAAAAAAAAGATGATTGTTGTTGCGGCTAAGGAAGCGCGGCAATATAAAGCGCGCCGGGCCGTGAGCTTGTACGAGCCAATCAAGGAATATAATAATTACACTCTGGTTAAGCTCTCTACCAGCACTGGCCTGCGCCATCAGGTGAGGGTGCAGTTGTCCTGGCTGGGCTATCCCTTGGCCGGAGATAAGTTATACCAGAATAGAAAACAGCGGGATAAAGATGTATTACCGCTAACCGGCCACTTCCTCCATGCCGCTAAAATAAGCTTCAGCCATCCTAAAACCCATAAAAGAATAACCTTCGAAAAACCCCTGCCGCAGGAATTAAAGCAAATATTGTCTACATTGTAATTCGCGTTATAAACAATTGATGAGGTATTTGAAGAGATCGAAGCCTCTTTCGCTGGAGGGGAAGGACTGGGCCTCGAGAACGTAGGCCTTTTTGAATCCTTTGGAGAAGATAATATCAATTCCGCAAAAATTCATTTTCAGCGCCGCTGCTGTTTTAATGGCCAGTTGTTTGGCGGCCTTGAGCCTGGCCGGGGGGATGCCGTTGAGAATGCTGTGAGTCCTCTTTCTGCCGCCCTGTGACCAATTAGTGACGTATTTATGATTGTAAGTGGCCCGGGCGTAAAGATAGGGGACCCGGCCAAAGATAACATAGATACGGAGGTCAAATTTCTGTCGTTTGATTCGGGGCGTAACAATAGCCTGTTCGCAAATGGAGCCGGCGCGGAGAAGCTGCCGCAGGAAATTGGTATTGTTGGTGAACTCTTTGATCTTCCAGCGGTAATCATAGCGGGGGCTGGTAATCTTGCCTTTGCGCTGGGAAAAGTTGGTGAGCCACATTCCCCGCTCCAGATAGCTGATTCCTTTGCCCATAGCGCCATAACGTGGTTTGATGTATAACTGATTGCCCCGGGCCAGCAGTTTTGTAACATCCGTCGGCTTTTTAAAGCTGATAATCCGGGGTGTGGGAATGCCGTGCCGGGAAAATATTTCTTTTACTGTTTTTTTGTCGCGATCAATAGCAATGCTGGCAGGGTG
>CAZIXI010000119.1:0-6136 GCA_964543115.1 uncultured bacterium | reverse complement strand
TTTTTGTAAACCTGTCGCAGTTGTTTATCTACGATGGTGAAATACTGCCTGTAAAGCTTGCCAAAGGTATGATCTCCGTAAATCCGCCGGTCCTCATAATTTTCCACGTGCCTGTTCCAGTAAATATAAGGGAAAAATAAGAGCACGGTCATACTGTCAGAATCAATGACTGGCGTTTTTTTGCTTAATAAAGCGCGATAACTAAGGAAGGTGTAATCTATCTTTTTTCTTGTTAAATAATCAGTGTAGTTTTTGAATTTAGAGAAAGAACTGGTCTCTGTCCGTTTCTTTTTTGAGGGATCTCCGATAATGAGCAGGGTCTTGGTTTTCATCAGGCAATGATCGCCCGTTTAATGTACTGGGGGCAATTCGGCAAACCTTTATTGGCAATTTTTAGGATTAGTGGGCATGCTTGGCGGCTGTAGCGGGAGGAACTGGATACCGGTGTCAGGCCGGGATAACCGTAAATAGAAATGTGTTTTACCCCGTCTCTGAAGTAGAAAGGATTATTTAGGAATGTGGGATGACAGGTTTCGATGGGATTGGGATAATCAACTGATAGATCAAGGATAATCGCTCCCGGATTTAGCAGTTTCAGCATCTTTCTGGTGATGAGGTAATTACCTCTTTCCCGCAGTGGTTTGGGCCAGCGGATGGCATTAACAATAATGTCTTTTCCTTTGAGGAAATGTTCAATATTACTGTATTCATGCCTGCGCATTATTCTTACTTTTGCCTCCAGCTGGTTGGCCGCCCTGATCGCCCCGGTAGCTACATGGCCATAGCCGAGGATTAAGACCCGGCATTCACTGGGGATCTTTGGCGAATGGTGGAAGGCCATCAGCATTCCCTGGCTGCCGGTCATGGCCGTACATTCGATGAGCCTTTCCCCATAGCTGTCTTTAACTTCCTCCATGGCTACGGCCTTGACATTGCGTTCGCGGATTTGCCGGACGTAATGCGGATTCTGTTCGGCGTGAATCATGGAGAAGAGAATGTTGCCTTTCATCAGGCGGAATTCCCGGGTCCGGGGAGGTTTGATCTTAACCACCAGTTGTTTGTTGAATATTTTCTGCGGCTGGTTGACGATTGCCGCGCCGGCTGCTTTATATTCATTGTCGTTTATATAAATACCAATAGCGGCATTTTTTTCTACAAATACCTTATGGCCGGCCTGGACGATTTTCTTTACTTCCGGCGGGAGCAGAATAATCCGTACTTCTTTGCTGCTGGCGGCGCGTTCTTTAGCGATACCGATTTCCATAGTATTTCCTTAATGGTGAAATAGTAATAGCCGGTGATTACACTGATTAAAACATGTAGTTAAGAGTAATTCAACAATCGATTGCTGAAGAGCAAAGATTGTTTGTGTAATCCGTGACTATAGATTTATAAATTGTCCTGGCGTGGTTCGCCGAAACAGAGGTCGATAAACCGTACCGCGCAGTCGTTAAGCACTCGGGGAATAGCCTCATCTTCCGGCATATTGCCGCGGGTGACCGAGGTCTTAAATGTTCTGTGCCATAATCTTCTGTCATCCTTGACGCGCCTTACCGTAAATTTTACCTTTACATCCGCATAGTTCTGTTTAACTACACAATCGACGATAAACCCGCTTACCCCGCCGACGATCTGGTCCGGAGGGTCCTCTTCCAGATATCTGTAGCTGAGCAGGTCGGCGCTTACGGCAATCTGGGCTTCCGCTTTAGTCGTTGTGATTATGAATTTTTCCGTTAGGCGGTTAAGCATGGTTTCTTTAACGGTTTTTTGAAATAGATCAGGAGATATTTTGTCGGAGTCGGACTTAAAAGAGTCCAAATAAACCGTTAGCGGTTTCCCCGCAACCAGACGATAAAGGTTCCGGTTCCTTATTTTGCTGCGGCCAAAGGCTGTGCTGGTAATTATAAGGCCTACAATAACTAACGACACCACAAAATAACGAAGTTTCATAGTATCCTCCTTTTGTTGGGGCATTATAGCAGATTTCCTGCCAGGGGGGTAACAAAAAATAAGGGACCAGGCATTTTTTAGGCCTGATCCCAAGCTCCGCTTGGGACTGCCATTATTGGAATGGTTATAGACTGTCCCTTATTTTAATTGCGGGTATATCAATTACTTGCGCTGTCCGATACTCACGTTTCCGCCAAAGTCACCAAAGTACATTGCCCGTTCAACGGCAATGGGCTGGGTAGAGGTAATACTGGCGGACAGGGAAGCGCTGGTCAATCCTTCAATGTTATTTACATGAATTGTATAGCGGGAAGTTGGCTCCACTGTATAACTGCCGGATACGGTTGTGCCGTCATCTTTCAGGTAGGACACACTGACCGTGGCGCTGGAACTATTGGGGTTCATCAGCAGAATATATTCGTTAAAGCCATTGGTGCAGCCTTCGGCCAGGTACCAGGTAGTGGCCAGGGCCTTGGCGCCGATAGAACAGCTGCCGTCACCGTCCTCTCCGTTCCAGTACATGGACCGTTCCGCGATTACCTGGGATGTGCCGGCATCAATATAGGTGGATACCTCGGCGTCAGCCATGATGTCGTTGACCGCATCCAGATGGATGGAATAACGGGAGTTGGCGCCAACCGTTACCGTTTCCTGCTGGGCGTCCTGACCGTTAAGGTAATAATTAACGGTGCAGGTAGCGGAAGCGGGGTTGGGATTCTGGATAAGTACCCAGGTATCGTAATACCCGCCGGTATATCCTTCCGGGAAATACCAGCTGTTACTGGGGCTGGTTGTGCCCACGGTGCAGTGGCCGCTGGCCATAGAGTTCCAGTACATGGACCGTTCAGCCACAATGGGTACGTCAGATTCAACCTTAGTGGAAAGATCACTATAGTCCGTTTCATTATTAACATGGATGGTCTTTCTCCTGTTAACATCAACAGTGGTTGTGCTTATTTGGGTGTTGCCATCCGGGTCCATAAAGGTCAGGGCCACATTAGCGGTGGTGCTATTGGGATTCATTAACAGGATATACTGATCAAAATTATTGGTGCAGCCTTCGGCAAAGTACCAGGTGGTGGAAGGCGCGGTTACGCCAATAGTGTCGTGACCCCGGGCCATATTGTTCCAGTAAAGCGCCCGTTCACAGGTTACCGATTGATCAGAGGTTATTTTCATGGAAACATCGGTGCTTTCCAGGCCGGAAACAGCATCAACATGAATACTGTAACGGGAAGTGGGATCGATAGTGTATTGTTGAGAAGAAGAATCATCAGCGGTGTAGTAGGTCACCGTGGCTGTTGCCGTTGCGGCCTGTGGATTGGCGATCAGGAGCCAGGTGTCAAATTCACCGCTGGTACAACCCTCGGCCAGATACCATTCAGTGGAGGTTCCCCAGAGATAAAGTCCCTGCTGGGAGCCCAGGGCCAGGGAGTAGGTTGTGGCCAGGGGCGTTGTTTGAGCCAGATTAGCCGCTGTTGAGCTGGCGGACTGGTACATGAAAAGGCTCAAGAATGTTTCCGCGCTTTCGCCTACATAGTATCTGAACCAGGTGGCGCCGGAATCCAGACTGGCATAAATAATGTTCTTACAGGCGGCATAGATTTTGCTGGAATCTGCCGGGTCAACAACAATCGAACTAAAGGCACCTACATTGCCGCTGTTCGGGTTGAGGTTGTTCCAGTTAACGCCGCCGTCTGTGCTTTTAAAAATTGTTCCGCTGTTGTCGGTCCAGGTGTGGGTGGTGTTGTAGCCAGTGCCGGCGTACAAAGTCGTGTTGGTATTGGGGTCAGCGGTAATACATTGAACCACATAACCGGCCAGGTCCGCTACCGTGGCCCAGGTGCCACCGCCATCAGGGCTGCGTTTGGTGGCGGCAGTTACGGTGTTAGCGGTTTTATCGCCATAGGCAAACAGGATGACCGAGGCGCCGGCGTTATCATAGCTGTGGACGCAAATTGCCGGGACACCGGTTGTGCCGGCTATTTGCTGGTTGGTGAAACTGTTGCCGCTGCGGGTAAGTTTATAAACCGCGCCATTTGACCAATCGGATGTAGCAATGGCTGTGTAGATAATTGTGTCGGAAACCGGATCCAGACATATTTTATGGGAAGTTGATGTGCCCAGGGCAGAGGCTACATCGGGGCCCAATCCGGTAGAGGTCCAGATTGCGCCGCCATCGGGGCTATATTCCACGTCGCCCTGGGTGTCGCCGGCATAAAAATAGGCGCCGTTGGAGTCAACGGCCAGGGATGTCCAGGGATTGCCGTGGGTAACAAAGGACCAGTTAATGCCGGTGTCGGTGCTGCGGCCGACGCCGCTTTTGGAGACAATGACCAGGTTGGTGCTGTCACTGGGATTCTGCACTCCGCCTTCCACCTGAACAGCGGTAAGGCCGGTGTCATTGGCGGTAAAGCTGGTGCCGGCGTCATCACTCAACGCGATTCCCTGGTCGGTAGTGGCATAGAGAACATTGTTTTCAACCGGACACATGTAGAGAACAGCGTTGAGATTGTTAATTGTGCTTGGATTGGGTAGTGCGGTCCAATTGGTACCATTGTCTGTGCTGTAGTTGTTGTCATGATAAAGTTTAGTGGAATCGTCACGGATCCAGACCTTACCGGTACCCGGATTTACCGGCGTGATGTTGTCAAAGGTAGGTGCAACTGCTGTACCGTCAGTTGTCCTCAACAGATAACTGGCGCCGGTGTTGTCTATACCGGCAATAAAAACTATAGCACTGTTGATGGCGTCTACGGTTATATAAGTGGCTCTAAAGCCAGGGAGGCCTAATGTCAGGTCAAAGTTGGATTGGATCCAACTGCTGCCGGTGGTTAACCAGCGGTAAACAGTGCCCGATCCTTGCACTGATGCCCAGACATAGGCATCATCGCCGGAAACATTAATATCGGTAAAACCGTTGGCGGTTAACGGGCTGCTCAACTTAGCGGTCCAGGTAGCGCCGTCATCACTGCTGACAAAAATATTCTTTTGAGTGGTGATAGTGCTATCGTTAGCACCCACGTAAACGGTGTTACCGGCCGATACATCAATCGCGCTGCCGTTTACCACATCACTAACCTCTGTCCAGGTAGTCCCTCCGTCCGTGGAATAATACAGTGAAGCAGCTGAAGCGGCATAGAGATAGCCGTTGTTCTGCGTGGTATTGATAGCTGTCGGGCCAGCAGAGTTAGGAAAATCCAGTTTAACCCAGCCGCTGCCGCCTGCCGGCCGGGACTTGAACAGCCAAACCGGCGAACTAGTGCGGCAATAGGTATAGTGGTCTTCTGCGGCCGTGATATGGGCATCAATGGCCACTTGGGCCACTGACCCACCATACAGTCCAAGGTTCTTCCAGTCCTCCAGGCAGTAACCCGTTGTTGCTGTTAATAGCAACACTAATAAAACAACACCACAAAGATATCCTTTGTTCATAACTCCTCCTTTCGATTTTAGATTTCAGCTGTAAAAAATCCGAAATCCAAAATCGCAAATCCGAAATTTAATCATTGGCGCATACCCCGGCTGCAATGGCCGCCGGTGGTGCCGATATACATTGCCCGTTCAACGGCAATGGGAATAGTTGATGTAATACTGGCGGAGAAAGACGCGCTTTCCAGGCCGGAAATACCGTCGGGATTTATTGTATAACGAGACTGGCCGCTAACGGTATAGTTGCCGGACACGTTAGTGCCGTCGGTCTTTAAATAGGAAACGCTTACCGTTGCCTCATAAGTAGAAGGATTCATTAATAGAATATATTCATCAAAATCCCCGCCGGTACAGCCTTCGGCCAGGAACCAGGAGGTGGAGAGTGCTTTAGAGCCCATGGTACAGTGGCCGTCAGCATTGTCTCCTTCACCCCAGTACATCGCCCGTTCGGCAATTACCTGAGAGGTGTCGGCATTAATATAGGTGGAAACCTCATGATCAGCCAGGGTGCTATCCACATGAATGGAGTAACGGGAATTAGCGGCGATTGTAATTTCTTCCGATTGGGGTGTGCCGTTATTGATGTAATAGGTAACCGTGCAGGTAACGGAAGAACTATTAGGGTTTTGAATCAGTACCCAGGTATCGTAAGTGCCGCCGGTATAACCTTCGGCCAGGTACCAGGTGTTACTGGGGCTACTGGTGCCGCCGGAACAATGGCCGCCTTTCATATCGTTCCAGTACATGGCGCGTT
>CAZIXI010000118.1:0-10209 GCA_964543115.1 uncultured bacterium | reverse complement strand
TTCTCTGTCGCAGTGTCTGTCCCGGCGGAAACTCTTCTAAAAGGATAACCTTACGGCCATCCTCAAGCTGCAAGAAATGCCTCACCCGGCTGATCTGTTTAACCCCATGTTGGGCGAGAAAATGCAGGAGCTCCGCCTGCGGCACAAGATAAGTATCTTGATCATCAAACCATCGCGGAGTATCACGTGCCGTCTTCGCCCAATACCTTTTTCCCCGGTACAAAACCGGGTTAAGCTGCAAAAGATTGCCGTGACTTTTACCAATAAACTTGATTTCTTCCTTCTTTGGATCAGGTTCTCCTTCTACTATCATTTTCACTCCCCTAATCCAAACCAGCGCAGGAAAATCGTTTTTTATTTCTTCCGCCCGGGGTAATTCAGAAGGCGGCGCCAACTTGCCAGAAAATCCCTCCGCGCGGAAAGTAACACTATTACCAGCAAATAAAGAGAGCACCATAAATAATGATAACACTTTTTGCATACACATCTATTATGCCGCCTTCTCTACCTGGATTATGGCCAGGCGCAAACTATTCAGGGTGCCTGTTAGTTTTTCTAACGGCGGTAATAGTTCTCCCCTGAATAACTGCTGCCATTCATCCTCAGAGAGTGGTCTGCCAAAGAGCGATTGATATAAGGCCCGCAGTGTGGTTTGGGCCAGTTTATCTTCAATTTGATCAATATTACCTTCCGCCAGCACCACTTGTGCCGCCAAATAGATACTGCTGACAGAATAAATTAACGGCAAGAACAAACAATCTCCAGATAATTCGCTGTTAATTGCGCTCAGGTCGCGGAGATCAATTACCCGGCGGGCATCATGACCAGCGGGAATCACTCCCTGCCTGAGACCGTGATCCGCTAAAAATCCCGCCACCCCGGCCTCATTACTGCTGGAATAAAATACAAACGGACTCTCTTCCTTTTCCACCAGCATTCTCTGCAGCCACTGAATGATATGTTCATTACCCGGTGCTGACAATTCATCTATATCTAATTTAATAAAGGCTGCCTTCGCTAACAAAACAGCCACAAGATCCAGCTCGATTAACGGCAGCCGGCTGACCAGCATATTCACCTTCATTATCGCTCTGGCCTTCAATGCCGCTGTGCCGGTGTTTCTTACAACCGGCTTCAATTCCGCCTTTAACCTTTCATGAGAACCCGCCTTTGCCTGCAGTATATCCCGGTAAATATTTCTGGCCAGTTCCAGTTTTGCCTGTGCCTCTTGCACATCTTCTACCAGCACCTCACCTATCTCTTCCCGCAAATGACTATATCTATCAGTATTCAGTAGATAACCAATTACCAAGGAAATCAACTCATCTTCCCCTAAGGATCTGCCTTCGCGATTAACATATTCCAAGAACTGGGCGTATTCTCCTGAAGCTAAACCATTATCTTTCTGCTTTAAGAAATCAATATAATGCTCAACTTGGGCAGGATCCATTTCTAAGAGCACCCTGAGGGCAGAATAGGTAGCGGTAATTTCTTTTAGGCCGGCATTATCTTCAACCAGCTCCAATATCCCCTCAAAACTCTCATGTACACCCACATCCTGCAGCGCCAGCCTGTTCTCCAATACATCAATATCAATAAGCATCTGCCTGCCACTGAAATAAGCGGCGGCCCCTCTCTGTGCCGGAGGAACATCACTATCTATACCGCCAAGATTATCAACAATAACAATTTCATTAATCGGCCCGAAGATCCCTTCGTCAACAGAGAGCAGATACTCCAACAGTGTTTGTAATTTACTCATTATCTCATTCCGCTCAAACCGCTCATCCTGCGCCCCCTCCTCTCGCACCTCTATCGTATCGCGGAGGATATTTCCCCGCGCATCAATCTTTACGCTGCCGAGCACCGCCTCTTTCTTCCTTTCATCTACCTGCCGGGATAAAGAAGCGGCCTGTGGTTTTTTCTTTGCTTTCCCCTCTCCTGCCGCTTGACTCTTTATTGATCTATTAATCGCCCGTAAAAGATAGGTGAAATATTCCCGGCAAAATTCTTCTGATATTTCCTTTATCCTATCTTCTATATCATCGCTATTACCCGTCCAGACAAACTGGTTGACGACTACGGCCCCTGTGCCATTTCTTTTATATTCGTTCCGCAGCATTATCTGCACCACACCCTCTAAAACCCGATTATATGTATCTTGACATTTAGTAAAATCAGCTGTATCCTCCGCGGCAGGCGTTGGTCTTTCCAGCCGATACGATCCCTTCCCCCTATCTGATATCAACTTCATCTGCACTTCAAAGGCAAGTTCCCTGGCCAGGGCCTTCTTTTCAATTGTGTCTATCCGAAAAGGTACTTCAAAATATTTCCTTAATAATCTGTTCAAATCAGTTATAAATTGATCGGATTCTATCATTTGAGCATTGTGTCTGGCATTAGTCACGCCTTCCTTTAGGGGATAATCTTCAAGAGGCTCACCCATGTCGGCTGCTAACTCATCCCGCAAATCCGCATCAGCGGTTAAATCAAGCTCCTCAGCTCCATTTTCTTTTCTTTTTTGATTTAAAGCCCAATAGGCCTTCAGCCTATCCTCCGGCGATTTATAGTTTGCGTCTATAAACATTTTATTTTTCAGCCTCAAGGCCAACTGGCCATTTGTAAACGGAGATATAAATATGGTAAATATTCCCGCCTTATCGACCTTGATGCTCCTGTACCAGCCATAACCACCTTCTAATATTGTTATCCTATCATCACCAAAGG
This sequence comes from uncultured bacterium, assembly GCA_964543115.1. Taxonomy (GTDB): domain Bacteria; phylum Auribacterota; class CAZIXI01; order CAZIXI01; family CAZIXI01; genus CAZIXI01. The sequence goes on along the minus strand of CAZIXI010000118.1, from coordinate 7,482 downwards.
CGCTGCGCAGCCCCTTAATCAGGCGCTCCACCTCTATATACCGACCAAACTCATCACTGCCCCTGTCTGAAACTTCTTCCCTGGGCAATCTTTCTTCAGCTGGTTCATTATCATGCAATCTTACAACTTCAGCGAAATCTTTTCTGGCCAATCCCTGCAACTGCTTATTTACACTGGCAATATATATCTTGCCGCTTTTATATAATACCAACAGCCTGTTTCTATTCTCATCTCCCACATAAGCAGCACCAAAATGATAATGCACTCCATCTCTTTCCCCTTTTCCTGTCCTGGGCGCCCTCGTATGATAAAGCATTAATTTCTGCACTAAATCACTATACGGCGCCCCTTCTCCCACGAAAGTAATGTCCATTACCGCGCCCTTACCGCTGCCGGGAGCCGCAGAATACAATAGAAATTTCTCTTCCATATCATAGTGACTTAAATCTAATAACCTTAAAATATCAGCCAATTCTTTCGCTGACATTTCTGCTAATTCTTTGTCTTCCATGTTTCCGCTTAATAATCTCTCTACTCTTTCCCCAGTAACATCAAGCTTGCCTAATGCCTCTCTAATAGTTGAATACTCTGTTTCTTCTGTCATCGCCCTCACCAATGAAGCAGTATACTCATTCTCATGGCCTACCACAGCACTTCTTACATCAGCTAAACCCCTAAATGCTGTCTCTTCTCTTACGATACCGTCTTCTTCCCCAATCCTAATATTAGCCTCCTGCTCAGGGGTAAGTACGTATACATATCTTTGGTATACACTCCTGTTCCGCGATCTGTCACCCGTTAGATCATCAACAAATGTCCCTATTTCAAATAACCTTTCCCTTTGAACATCTTCTACCCCTATCTCTTCTTCCATTTCCCTAAGCACGGCGGCAAAATATTTCTCTCCCACTTTCAGATGCCCGCCAACGGACTCAGCATAACAACTGGGTTCAATATCCTTTTGAGCCCCGCGTTTCTGCACCAGCAATTCTCCGTTTTCATTGAAGACAAATATTCGCACATCCCGATGAAAATCACCTTCTTTATGGATAAGCCTCCGCGGCTTAATCCTGCCGGTTAGCCTGCCGTTTTCACCTACTAACTCAAAAAATTCTTCCTTGACAAGATCCTTCAACTGTATATCCACACCAAATAATTTCCTGTAAGCTAACTGCCATAACTTCAGGTTTATTATTGTCAGATCCTCACTTCCCTCAAAATAGTCAACTAAATACTTAAATTGCTCTATCTCACCTATCCACTCCTTTATTCCTTCTATTCTAGCTAAAAATCTAAAATAGTTCCCGCTCGGGAACGTTGGCCTCACTGTGGCAAAATAGGCATCTATCCCCCGTCTTGAAACATCAGCAATCGCCAGAGTGCCAAGCAATCTATACAACTCAAGATCCCTCAATATTAGCCTAGCTTCTTCTTCACGTTCTTCTCCCGGTGAACCGATTACATTATCGTGCCCTAATTCATGGAATAATCTTTCAGCCAAGAGCCAAACGGGCACCGCAGCATATGATTCTTGATCCCGAGCAGCCAACAATTCTTCGATAAAGGTCTGATTGAATATTATTTCTACTTCACCGGTATCATCATTATAATATCGAGCCGAATTTACGGGAAGTCTGCTGTTCACTCTTATTCTTATCGGCAACCCCTGATTATATTCCGCGCCAAGAAGCGAAATCCAATGATCATATAATTCGTAACTCCACGCTAATCCGTCAAAGGTATTACTGAGCAGGACAAACGCTTCTTCTACAAGACCCGACAATTGAGCGGCCCGCGGCGTTTCAGTTGCTTCGACCTGCAGACTATCATCCGCAATCCGCACCAGAGAATCATATCCTTCTATAAAACTGTCTTTTATTTCTTCATACTTCCTCTTACTGCCGGTTAAATCAATAGCTTTGTATTCAGCCGATCCCGGTCCGCCGGCATCCGCGGTTATTTCATCCACTTTTCCCTGGACGATGTTACTCAACTTTTCTAACACCGCCTCTCCAACAGCTCGTCCCGCCTCCTCTTTCGCCATTTCAACACCAATCTCTGCCAAAATAGCATGATACAACCTCAAGGCCTCTTTATTATTACCATCTTTTAGGCAGCTATCACCCCTTTTTTCCATTATTTCAAGTTTGTAAAGAAACATTAAGGTCGGATTATTTCTTATATAATTTAACACTCCTTCCGGAATCATTTCAGTAATTGCTATGCCGTCAACCTCTTCTCTGCCCTGAACCAGGGCGATGCGCACCTTGGTAGCGGATAAATCGGCAAACGAGGATTTCGAGGACCTGCGAAAAAATCCGGCATCATACAACTCTGCCAGCCAATCATAGGGCTCAATATCTGCTGGATAATCAATGCCTTCTCCTTCCCTGGCAAAATATAATACTTGAGCATTTGCGCGTCTATCTCCTAGTGTCTCTACTATAAGCCCCCTTTCCCCTTTTCTCCCATAATTAGCAACCTTATCTGAACCAACCAGGTATGTCCACTCAACGCCGGGATTAGCCCGGAACAACCAAATGAATGCCGCCATATCCATATTAAAACGGCGCTCACCCTCATTTCTCCCGGCTAGTTTCAGCGTTTCCGCATCCTGATTGAACATTCCCACAACCTGCTGTCTTATTCCGGTAACCTGCAGCCACTCACTTAAACCCCTTTCCGACACCGCTTCCCTGGCCATGGCATTACGGATATCCGCACTGGCGGCATACGGCTTATCCGGCACCGTACCGCCATTGGCTAAAAACACCATATCGAGAGGATTAGAAATAATAGCCGCTAATGAGGCAGTAATGTGCCCATAGTGCAAAGGATTCATTGTGCCCGGCTGCAGTCCTATTCGCGCCCTTACTGGTGATTGATACATTGCCGTGGCCCGATCCGCTGCGGCAAAAAGCAGATCCGGAGTAATTACCGTGTTTCCTGTTTCCTGCAAAACTTCTCTTATCGCTCTGAGATAGTCTTCTCCCTGATCCCCGGTCATATCGAATCTCAGATCAGCACTGCTGAGAGGACGTACCACTCCCTCATCTCTCATTTGTGCTACTTCTCTTAAATAGCCGTCTTTTACCGAGCGGCCGGTATGTTTTTTGGCCGGACGCACCGCGCTTATGCCCCACTTGCCGCCGGATATATCGGCAAGAAAGGAATTAATTAAGCCTATCTGTCTTTGATCACTAATAGAAAACCAATCAAAATTATTATTTTCATTCTGCTCTCTTTTGCAGGTAAGACCCAACCTCCGCAGAAGCTGATACAAATCATCGTTTACATCCTCCTTGCCTGTGACCCTTAAAATAATACCGTCATCACTGAATAAATATCTGGCCTCCCTGCCATTCTCATCAGCAAGCGGGATACACATAATCCCTTCCTGATCCAAGATATCCAATTTGCCAACAACATCAGCAGCACTATGAATCCCTATCTCATCTAATCTTCTACTGGCAAAAATCAGATCCCCGGCAGCAGGCACCGCTAACATTGTTCTTCCTATCCTCGCCGCCTGATGATGGGCAGCCAACATGTCAGCTTCCCCAGATCTACAGGTCATATCATTAGCCATTGACGCTGGAACCAGACTGGAAAAAAGAAATGAAACTGCCACAATTAACCACACTATGCTTCTAGCTTGTTTAGCCTTCATAAACCCTCCTTTTTAGGTTTTTGCCAAGACTTCTGCAAAACACCAATATTGTCATCCCGCGGCTTGACCGCGGGATCCAGATGATTTTGCATTGCACATAGTTCTGGATTCCGCGGTCAAGCCGCGGAATGACAGGAATCCTATTTTGCAGAATTCTTGGTTATTGGCTGCGTTAAACACACAAGATAAATTACACAGATATCTCGTGCAATCGTTCCCGTCTGGGATCAACAGCTTGAATCCTAGGCAGAGCCTGATCATCTATTTCTATTTTCTTCAAATATTCAACTCTAATTCCGCTTTGCTCTAACACCCTGATAATATTTTTCGGCAATTTGCTGTATAATGCTAGAATGCCAAAATCAGTGAATCCCAGCTTAGCCAGTTCAGCTCGATCTATATCCATTTTCGACAAACTCTGTAATACATCTTCTTCAACTATTCCACTAAACACTTCCGTATTCACTTCTTCTCTTGCCCCCGGCACCTTTAATACATCGTCAACCTCATATTTTCCTAAAAGATACATAATCACAGGCGCGGTCTCCGGATTCTCCCGCACTTCTTCAAGCAGCTCAGCAGCAATTCTCCGCAAGTCCTCTTGCGTCAAAGTTCCTTCTTTCGGCATATTTAATAAATCTTCCGGACTAATACGGTCCTCATCCATCAAGTCAATTAACAATCTTTCCACTTCTGCGGGAATATCGGCTTGCGGCACATGTTCTTCCTTTAACTCTCTTTGGAGAGTAATCACTACCGCAGTTCCCTGTGTATCCTTACCAATATTTTCAGCCACCGATCTCACCATTACCCTGCCATCCGGATCTTCCTGATTCATTTGCTTAAACCCTACGCTTTCCTGTTCATTTCTGGTGCGCACCTCAATTTCCGCATTAATGTGCCGGGAATGTGCTATTATCAGTGATGTCTTTACTCCCACGCCAGACTCTCCAAAGTAAAGATTCCCGGATTTTCCTCTGCTTCCAAACTTCCCATCTTTCCATTCCTGTAAGGTCTGTTTTTCTATCCCCAATCCCGCATCAATAACATGAATCTTGATTCTATTGGGAAATACTTCAAGCCTCAATTCTATTGCCGCTGTCTCTGCAGATCTCCCTTCTTCATCATGTCTTTTATAAACCGCATCCACTGCATTAATGATGAAATGCTCGATCATTTCCCTGGTTTTACTTTCCTTATGGTGATCGGCAACACTATCTCCATAACCCATACACTCTTTAAGCTTTGCAAAAAGCTCGTATCTCTCCGGCATCATGACCTTCCGATCCTTAAGCAATATACCCTGCCAACAAAACTCCTGTCGCTTTGCATGATCCTGTGGATAATAGGGGAAAGTTGCTAATATAGACACTCCACTTACAGGAGAGATATAAAGTTCTTCAGGCGTATCCTCAGTATCATCCCAAGTGGGATCCGCAGCCATCTGTGCCGAATATGCTGGACAATAAAAGACTTCAAAATCTCCGTCCCGCAAAAATATTCTGGCTGCTTTGGCAATAGAATATTCATCAATCATATGCCAGCCTTCCCTTTCCAACTTTTGTTTCAATATTGCTTCTATAGCTTTCTCTAACTCTATTATCTCTTCTGCTTTTTCATAAATATGCTTAAATCTTGTATCATCTCTTTGGCCGGAAATCTCAACTACTTTATTCGCAGAATAAATAGAATCTGAAGAAATCTCCTGCTCAAACAATGCTAACAATGGTTCAATACACTTCTCATTTCCATCCCTTAAAAGTGCAAGCGCAGCCTCATTTTTGAAATACTCGTCTTCGGCTTTTTCAAATTCTCGTGTATGCCAGCTCACAGGGAAACAATAGCGCCAGACTGTAAAGAATAAACCAACAGCAGCTCCTAAAACAACCACAACAACAATAATAAGCCAGCTCGCCTTAAGCCCACTCAGCCAGCTTATGGCACTAACATCCACGTAACATCCACTCAGAATAAATGGAATTATGAATATAAACATAATTGAACTAACATTGGCTGCCTTATTCTTTTTTAATTTATTTCTTATCCATCCTGCAAACCTTCTTGTATCCTCAATTATAAAAACAACTATTGAAGCTGCGCTATAGACAACACTCAACCTCAACGTCTGCCACCAGCTAGTTTCATGGGATTTCCTTTCCTTTAGCACTTGAATATCATCCTTTATATCTACATCTTTAATATCAATATCCTCTTGAACATCATTCTTTTTACCTACATTTTTAATATTAATATTCTTTTCAGCATGCCAAAGGCGAACAAGATTATAAAACACAAATATCACTTCCATCACCAGCAACAACCAAAGAAATATTGATATTCCAGTAATATAAAATACCCCACTGAATACAATTAATAGCCCTACCCGCAATCGATAAATCCACGGCACCCATTTACTCTCCCCCCTGTCTTTAAACCACTTTATTCCATCTTCATCAATCTCTTCTACTTCTCCATAACTTTCACCAAAATAATATTTTTCCATTGTTAATATTTTATGTTTTGGTTTTTCAGCTTTTTCATCTTTCTTGGTAAGTATCGCATGCTCACTAATCCATTGATATATATCTACTCTCATAATAGACTCAATTATGCACAGAGGGATAGCCAATAAACCATAAAGAATGCCTTTGGGGATGCTTAAGAGGAAAGTCTGATTTTTCATAAATGGGCCGAAAATAAAGGCAAAGGGCAATACATAAAAGAAAAACTGCGTGGCAATACCCCAGGGATGCAGCGGAGCTATCAGCATAATTGATAAAAGCAAAACTCCCCATTTAATGGATGGTTTAAATGTTTGATAAATCTGTTCAAATTTCACCTTGTTCCAAATGACATCCTTCACCCCTTTGTCAAATTGACCGGAATTACCGGTTAGGGATGTTCTTGTTTTTGAATCGTCTATGGGCAAAAGCGCGAGAAAGGTGAACACCAGGCTCCAGAATCTGCGGATATATAATAAGTAGCCTTTTAACGTACCATGATCCTTTAGCAATCCTCTAATACCGCCGGCAGTAATGGCCTGGGTTAAGATAAACTGGATGCCAATAAAAAGTGGGGCAAAAGCCAGATAGGCATAGGGCGTAAAAGAGAGAAAAAATGCCACCACAAACATCAACAGATTATATCGGGGCACAAACACCTGATTTATATAATGATCGTCATTTAACATTAAGGCAAGTTTACCCGTCCAGTGTATCCTGGTGCTCCTCAACATCTGCCAGTAATGCGCGGTTATGCTGTTGTCCAGTGTCAACCCGCCGAATCTGTTCACAAAAGGCGACATGCCCCACATCATTTTTTCTCTGCCCCTGCGCATGGTTATTCCCGGCGCATAATCCGTTTTGTACCCCCGCTTCAGCATTTCATGCGCCGATGCTGAATCTTCGATTAGGGACATATACACAGAATTGGATCTCATTGCCGATAATCTGAGTATAGCCGGGCCGTACATAGCCGTAGTACCGATTCTCGTTTCCGCAGGCAGAATGCGGGTGTTCCAGGTATTTTCCGCCCGTTCCTGATCACGGTTAATGGGTGTCATTCCTTCATCGGAAATTCTTAAATCCGTTAGCAATATAGCCAAATCCGGCCGCTGGGTGAATTCATGCGCCACAAACGGCATCAGAAAAACATCTATGGGATATATCGTATGCTCCCAGTCTGTATTAAAAACAACCCCGTCTTTTTCCGGTTCAAACTTAAGGGCAAACCCCCAGGAATTTCCCTTAGCAGACCAACCGGAACCATCAGGATTGGAACTGGTATCCGCGGCAATCATCGGCGCACCCTCA
>CAZIXI010000117.1:7709-10316 GCA_964543115.1 uncultured bacterium | reverse complement strand
ACTTTAGTCAAAGTACCCAAATACGAAAGTGCCCAATTTGCTTGACACTACTTACCGAAAAAATATTTTGTTTTATTCATAATATTTTGCTATAATATTATTATATGCAATACAAATTATCTATTTATATTATAGTGATAATGACATTCATCTTTTCTTGTCTGACTAATATTTCTGCTGACGAGATGAGTCTGGAACAGGTACGTTTAATAGCGGAAAATAAGTTGCAGCGGGAATCTGGGTACAGTATCGCGAATGTGGCGGAATTAACGGATGAGGATAGGGAGACTGTCCTCGCCCGTATTTTCCATTTAAACCCGAAAGGCTATATTATTGTATCCGTAGATAACGCTATCCCCAATCCTGTTGTTTCCTATTCGTTTGAGACCAATTTTCCTTCCAATAAAGATGATCTGCGAATACGGGAAGCGTTTTTGCGGGGGAACATTAAAAGGTTGTTAAGTAACGTTCCTTTGGCCGTTGGCACGCGCCCGACTGATGTAAGCACCTCCACAACTTCCTGGCCCGATACCGGGGTAGGGTACCTGACCACAAACTGGTATCAAGGCGGGACCTATAATGATCGGTGTCCCACTGATCCTAGTACTGGCACTACCAGCTATGTGGGCTGCCTGCCGGTGGCCATGGGGCAGGTGATGAATTATTGCCGGTATCCAACTTCCGCGAGTTTTACCAGTGATAGTGATTATACAACAGCTACCCGAGGCATAAACATTACGGCCACTGACGGCAATTTCAGCGGTCTTGATTACAGCGGCGGGGATCTATCGGACTCTGACGCGGCCAGTCTTTTGTTTGCCTGCGGGATTTCTTTAAACGCTGATTACACAAGCGTCAATACATTTGCCTCTTCCGGCAGTATGCACACGGAGATGCTGAACAGGTACGGTTATACCACCGCAACCAGTACCGCCTATGATAACAATAGCCGTTTGGATGATTTATTAAAGAGTAACCTTAAAGGCGGATTGCCGGCGGTTGTGGGTTTGTCGGATATTGCCCATTCTATCGTGGCTGACGGCTATAAAATCGAGGATGGAACAGAATATTATCATCTCAACTGGGGCTGGTCGAATAACGATGACGCGGCCTGGGAAGAGGTTTCGGTTGGGGGATTCAACGGCGGTGTGCTTAATGTCAGCGCCAATGTTGGCCATACTACCTGGTATTGTGCGGAAGGGTGCACCAGGAATTTTACTGAAAGGATCCTTCTGCAGAATGCCAATAAGCGCAGCGCGGATATTAAAATAACCTATATGCTCAGCCGGGAAGGAGATGAAGAGGCGGTTCCCGACCCTGTGTATCAATATTTTACCATTGGTGCCCAGAGCCGCTACACGGTCTCTGTAAATGATATCATAGACAGCAGGGATGTTTCCGCGAAGATAGAATCTACTAACGGCATCGGTGTTTTCGTCGAACGGTCGATGTATTGGAGTCCCGGAGGGGTGGCGTTTGGCGGAGCGCACTGCAGCCCCGGAGTTACGGGAACGGCTTCTACCTGGTATTTGGCCGAAGGCAGTACGGATGGTTTTGATACCTTTGTTTTAATTCAGAACCCCGGCACTTCAACCGCGGAAGTTACCGTTACCTATATGAAGAGTGATGCCAGCACTGTTGTGCAGGAGATCGACATCCCCGCGGAAAGCCGGCACACGATTAATGTTGCTAATTATGTTCCCAATGAAGCGGTATCCACAAAGGTTGAATCCACAAATGATGTGGGTGTTTTTGTTGAGCGGGCGATGTACTGGCCGGCGGGCGGTGGTTTAGAGGGCTGGAAAAGCGGACATTGCAGTACGGGTGTTACTGCCACTGATGATTATTGGTACTTGGCCGAAGGCTCCACCGAATTCTTTGATGAATATATCCTGCTGCAGAATCCCGGCAGCACAACCGCCCAGGTTACCTTAACGTTCATGCTGAGCGGCGGTGATACGAGCCAGGCAACTCTTACTCTTGATCCAACCAGCCGGCGAACGGTGCGGGTGGATGATTATTTAAACGTGGGTGCGGTTTCCACTAAGATCGAGTCAGCGGATGGAGTGGGGATTATCGCAGAGCGTGCGATGTATTGGGATGTAGATGGTGTTTCCTGGGCCGGCGGTCATTGCAGTACCGGTGTAAGGGAGCCAAACCCAGCTTGGTTTTTAGCCGAAGGCACTACGGAGGGATTTGATGAATGGGTGCTGATACAAAATCCCGGCGCCTTTGATGCGGAAACAGAGGTTACGTTTATGCTCTCAGACGGCAGTACCAGTCAGCATACTTTAACGGTGAGCGCCAGCAGCCGTTCAACCATCCATGTTAATGATTATGTCAGCGCGGATGCAATATCGACAATGGTGGTTGCCGATACGGGCATCATAGTGGAAAGGGCCGTGTATTCCGGCAGCAACTGGATTGACGGCCATGATGCCTGCGGCACACCGTTATATGAATATGAATAGAAGGCGATAGGCGGCCTATAAAATATTTAATCTAACCCTAGCTTATGGATTTCTGAGATTCAATTGACATGGACATTTTTTAGCTGTAAACTATAGTTAATCATTTATCAAACCAATCTACTAGCTTATTGGAGGC
>CAZIXI010000117.1:0-7699 GCA_964543115.1 uncultured bacterium | reverse complement strand
ATGTGTCCGGCAAGGAATTCTTTAATCGAGTCGCCAATGGCAAAGATGATTTTTTACAAACATTTATAGATATTCTAAATAATAACAAGATAGCTTTTTGTATTATTGGAGGCCTTGCCGTTAATGCCTATGCGGAGCCTGTAGTCAGCCTTGATCTTGATGTTGTGATTATTAGTGATAAAGTAGATTTTCTATTGTCTTTATTCGGTCCACAGCTAAAAGTAGAAACTTTTGCCAATAGTATAAATGTATCAGAAAAGACCTCTGATCTGCGCATTCAGATTCAAACTGATCAGAGATATCAGGAATTCTTTAAAGGGGCCGAGTTAAAAGATGTTTTGGGCTATAAAATACCCGTGGCTTGTATTGAAGATGTGCTAAGGGGCAAGACATGGGCGGCTTCTGATGAAAAACGACGGCCCAGCAAGCGCCAGAAAGACCTGGCAGACATCATGCGCCTGATAGAGTCAAAAAGCAGCCTTATTTCCTTGCTTCCAGATAACCTTAAAAAGAGCCTGTATCCTGGAAAATAAACGCGAAAGTTGCCTATCTTTGTAAGCTAACTAAAATTATCTTTTTGATCTATCCGTAGTCTTTAATAGAGCAGATTATGAGACGTTGCCGATCGCATATATTTAGGCTGTCTTTTAATGCTAAAGTAGGGCTAAGTGATCGCTTATTCGTTCTGTCTGCAATGTCTCATAATCTGCGTTATATTATGCGACTTTGCCGTTCTAGAAGGCGCTTACCTTTGTTTCAGCTACCAAAGCACCTAAACAGCTTTTCTCTTCGATCTGCCTGCAACGTCGCATAATATACCTTATGTAAACTAGGCTATAGGGGATCCTCGACGCTAAGTGATTGTAGCTCAGCACGCAGCAGCCCACTCTTGATAACGTGTGAATAACTGGTGGATAATTCTTGCTGCTTATGTGGATAAGGAAATTTGAGGTTAAACTGAGCTTTCCAGGAGAGATAGATTGTCCCTGGCAATCAGGGAAACGCTATAGGCTTGGCCGCTTATGCAGACATTCAGCATGCGGGGAACTGCCGGCGTTAAGGTGTCTGTCAGGCCCCCGGATTCCAACAAGGCCCGTACTTCCGGCAGCACAGCGTTCCACAGCACTGCCATGCCGAATGGCTTTAAAATGCAGCAGAGCAGGCGGGATAATTCATGTAAAACCGCACCCCGATAATCACTATTAAAATGAGCGATTAAGGCGCAAACATTATGTTAAAACATGAACAAATGTGCATAAAATATTTAATATAAAGGTAGAATAAAATACTGCTTATTTGTCAAAAATTAAGGAATGTTAGATCATGAGCAATTAAAAATCACATGAAAATATACATTATTTAATCGCTTATTGATTAGAAAAAAAGCGCGAGAGTTTCATTTAGATGGCTGTTGATAATACTCTATCTTTACCCTCCCCTGCCCGCTCTGTAATGGCTTCTCTCAGCCAAGAAACCAAATAAGAGTTGCCATATAGGGCATCAACGGAATTTTCTTTTACCAGTACCCTAAATATATTTGCCCTGGTTTCGGGAGTTCTTTGATAGCGCCCGGCAGATTGTAATATTTCCTCTACATCATCAATTATTACCCCTTCAGGAGTCTTTAGATGATAATCATCATCAGGGATAGTATTCCAGGTCAGTGCCTGTCCATGTACCGCTAGATTTTTCTCCAACCAGCCGGAAAAACCCCGCAAAATAAGGCCGCCATAATCAGCATCCCAGAGCTCTCTAAAGCGGGAGTAGTACTTGAAAAGCGCAGGATCACGCGGAGTTGAGGCATAGGCTGGCATGTTCCAAAGGGCAATTTCTACTTTTCCCCCCATATATTTTCTTATTGGGATTCCGGCGATTACCGCGGTTGCCTGCAAATTGGCCATCTCTAGGGGGCTTATTCCCTCATCATATTCCGTTTTGATTTCACCAATTAGAATTTCCCCGCCAGTTTTCAGATGCGCCAGCCAGGTATCTGTTCCTGCTCCCGGGCCAAACACAACTGTTCGTTTACCCATCTTCCAGTTCAAATCATTCCATAATAACTCCACATAATCCCTGTCCTGATCATAATGATCGCTAGCCGGTGAATATACGGTAGGAAATATTGGAATAATTAGTTGATGCTTGCTAGAGTCTTTCTGAAAAGAAGAGGTCCCGGGCAATGGATCATTACTGTCTAGATCTATTTCTTTAACCCGATATTCTCCCGTTAAGCGGTGTATCTCCAAATAAACATAGGGAGCCTGTTCTCCGCATACTGACACTACCAGATCCTCATTTTCAGCAAAAATCGCCTCCTTGTAGGCCTGGATTGCCGGCAGATCATGACGAATCAATTGCCTCCTAAAAGAAAGCCAGGTCTTTCTTTCTTGCGCATCGCCGATTTGCGGCAGCTGAAAATAGTAAGGGCTAAAGTCAAAATATTTAGGATCCAGATCAATGATTTTGTCTCTGCTGTGTATTTCTGGAGGAATAAGCGGAAAAACGGCAATCAGACGCCCCTGAGCATTGTAGAGAAGCTCAAAATTCCTCAGATTAAGCATTTCCGCGTCCACCAGTTCATTTTGTAGGATGGTCAGGCCTTGGGGGCATTTAGCAAAATCATTCCGTTCGGGAACTCTGACTGTCTTAATTGTCAGCCCAAATTCCTCTCTCCGGCTGGTTATTTCAACCTCCACTGCCCTCTCCGGATCTTCCAGCCCCAAGGCAGCTAACAGCTTCTCTGCCGGCATTCCCTCGCTGTGCTCGGGACTGCTATAGGGGAATATTATAGACTGCCCCTGCCAGCTTGTCTCTCTGCTCGTTAGTTGTTGCTCTGCTTTGAGGCCTGCTGTAAGCGGAGATTTTGGGGCAAGACAAGAACTATTGCCGTTTCGACGGCTATTAGAATAACTAGAGACAGGCAGTAATGAAAATGCCAGGTAAAAAATTATTAATAATAAGTGTGAATTGGCTTTTGTGGTCATATTTATACATAGCACAGTAAATATGTTTTGTCAATATTGGCGAGAAGAATGTTATTAAAATAATATGGGTATTACTTTAATAAGGATTTTCTTATTAAAATGGTGAGATAAAGCGTTTTTTTGTCATTTCCCATAATACAAATTAAAACATGAATCTTTACTCAATCAGCTCTAGCACGTTTTCAAATTCCCTGATGGCTTTTTTTACGGCATGGTTTATATCGCGCTCAATATCCTTTATGGTTCTATTCAGGATCATTCTTTTCAGAGATGTCTTTGTGATCATATAATTCTTTCCAATGCGCACCGCCTCAACCTTGCCTGACTTTACCTGTTTAAAGATGGCTATTCTGCTTTTCCTGAGGATTTTTGCTGCCTGGGGTACGGATACATAGGGCTTTCTTTCCATAGATACCTCCACATAATCAACGCTAATAATATGACCCTATTATAGTATATGTTAACTTACATGTAAAAGGTTAACTTATGTTAACCTTTATGCATATGGTTAACATAGAGGGAAATACCGGCGCTGACAATAGAATGGAGTTAGCTAGCAGGAGAGGATAAAATATAATCAGTAGGATAGATTCGAGGGAGCCCTATATTGTTTAGTTTTCTTCATCCGTAACATCAACAATCAGTCCATCCTTAAACTTAAGTGTATACTTTCTGTGCGTGGTGGTATAAACCCAGATTTCTGTGTCTGAGCTTACTACCTGCTTATAGGTAGGAGTGCCCCATTTGTTCAGTGCCTGCCAATCATGCATGCCGATTAATCCGTTTTGTTTGTTCATTTCCCTTAATTTTTCTGCCTCTGCTGCCTGCAATTCTCTTTCGCGGCGTTTTTCTTCCGCGTTAACTGTATGCAGACGTCTTTTTTCTTCCCGCTCCTGCATTTCTGTTTCTCTCCTTACTCTTTTTTCCTGCCTACGCATTTCCGCTTCCCTGCGCTGCATTTCTTCTTCAATTTCCTGGCTTTCCCGTTTCCGTTCCCGTAGTATTCCTTCCATCTGTCTGAATTCTTGCACTTCTTGTTGTCCGGGATCGTAGATAGGAGCTTGGGCAGCAGCTTCTTTTTCTTCTTCTTGTAATCTCTTATAGTTATCCATTAATTCTTTGTTTTCTTCAGCACTGGCTTTCTCCGCTTTTTTTATCTCACTTTTTTTATAATTACTAATAATAAAGCCGGAACCGGCCACATATTCCTTAAACTTAAACTCTGTCTCTGTTTCATCTATGATGATACCTTCTAGTTGCTCACCGTTTTTAAGGAAAAGGGTGTCAGCGGGACAACAAACGGAAAAACAAATAAGGGCAATAGATAGAAATAGCAATGTTTTCATCTTTACCTCCGTGTATTACAGGCCGGAAACGTCATTCGCGTGGATTGTGTGCCTGCTGGATCCACTCAGCGTGATGTTTTCCACTACATTGTTACCGTTTGTTTTCATAAAAGTGACTTTTATTGAAGCACTGCTTGCGTTGGGATTCTGAATAAGCACATATTCATCAAAGGTGCCCCCTGTATAACCTTCCGCCAAATACCAGGTGGTAGCTGTAGCAGTTGTTCCCATACTGCTGTGTCCGCCGATCCAGTTTACCCCATTGGCATCCCAATACATTGCCCGCTCAACGATTATTTCCACGCTGTTGGTGCTTTCTACCGTAGTGGAAACAGACTCATCGGGGACGGCGGAATTGACATGAATGGTCTGCCGGCTTGTGCCGGCAACCGTTAATTCCTGCGATACGGTGCTGCCATCGGGCTTCATAAAGGTTACCTGACACTCGGCGCTGGTGCTGCTGGGATTCTGAATAAGCACATATGTATCAAAGCTACCACCGGTATATCCTTCCGCCAGATACCAGGTGGTGGCTGTATCATTAGCGGCGATCGCGCTGTGTCCGCCGATCCAGTTCATACCGCCGGCATCCCAGTACATTGCCCGCTCAACAATAACCCCTACGCCATTTAAGCTTACTACCCGGGTGGAAAATGATTCGTTCGGCACATAGCTGTTAGCATAAATAGTATAACGGCCGGTGGCCGCGACCGTGACCGTCAAGGCGACAGTGCTTCCATCGGGTTTCATAAAGGTTACCAGGCATTGGGCATTGCTGCTGCTGGGATTCTGAATCAAAACATAGGTGTCAAAATTACCTACTGAATATCCTTCCGCCAGATACCAAGTGGTAGCTGTATCAGTTGTGCCGATCGCGCTGTGCCCGCCGGCCCAGTCTATGCCGCCGGCGTCCCAGTACATTGCCCGTTCCACTATTATACCGATTCCGTTTGTGCTTTCCACTTTAGTTGAGATAGATTCATTGGGAACTGCCGCGTTTGCGTGAATTGTATACCGGCTGGTAGGATCAATAGTTATGTTCTGGAGCACAGTGCTGCCATCCGGCTTCATGAAGGTTACCTGGCACTCGGCGCTGTTGTTGCCGGGATTCTGCAGCAATACCCACTCATCGAAACTTCCGCCGGTATAACCTTCCGCCAAATACCAGGTTGTGGCAGTGGACCTGGTACCCGTGCTGTTATGGCCGCCGATCCAGTTAAACGCGCCGCCGTCCCAATACATTGCCCGCTCAACAATGACACGGGCACCGGCCAGGGCTTCTACCCGGGTAGAGTGGCTCACCCCATCATCCGTTCCCGGGTCGGTATCATCATCCGTATCGTAGGCCAAAGCACCGTTTACGTTCAGGCGGCGGGCGCCATTAACGAATCCTGACAAGCTGCTGATACTGTCAGCGCCGCCTAATATTTTTTCTTTAACATCCATATGGTTAAGATTAGCGTCATTGGCCCAAACCAGAGCGCAGCTCCCGGCAACATAGGGAGTGGAAAAAGAAGTGCCGCTGGCTGTTCCGTAATTTATGGCATTATCGATGTTGTTTCTAGCGGTTGCGTAGATAGTGCTGCCCACAAGAGTACCCGGAGCGGCAATATCCACGGTATTTTCACCGTAACTGGAAAATGATGACAAATCGTCATTGCTGTCAGTGGCTGCTACCGCGATAATGTTGTCACAGTCATAGCTGGCCGGATAACCGGGAATAACATCAATGTCCGCTGAGGTGTTGCCGGCAGCGGTAATTAATAATACTCCGGCGTCATGGGCGTCACTGATGGCGCTTTGTTCCAATGAGTTTGCTGACGTGCCGATAAAACTGAAATTAACCACCTTGGCGCCGTTATTGACGGCGTAAGTAAGGCCGTCAATGAAATTAAAGGAAGTGGCCACTCCCGCGCTGTTGGCGATTGCTACCGGCATAATCTTTACCTGCCAGCAGACACCGGTAATCCCGCCGGCGTTGTTTCCGCGGGCGCCGATTATGCCTGCGCAGAAAGTTCCGTGGGAAGCGCCAACCGCATCGAGTTGAGTGGGATTATTGTTGTCATCAACAAAATTCCAGCCATAAAAGTCATCTATATAACCGTTGGCGTCATTATCAATGCCGTCAATAGGATCATTGTCATTGTTCCAGATATTATCCGTTAAATCCGGATGTTCATAGTCAAGGCCGGAATCAAAGACGGCAACAACGATGATGTCCGCGTCAACAATTGTATCCCAGGCTGTGGGAGCGGAAATTATGTTGAAGGCATAGAGAGAAACAGCACCATAAAATGTATCATCAGGAACCCGGCAGGCCCTGCGCAGGTAATTCGGTTCCGCGCAGATGATTTCCGGGCTTGCGCTTAAATCGGCACAGACGTTGGCCAGCGCGCGGCCGGGAGTTGTTTCCGCTAAATATATATTTTTGCCGGCAATCTTATCTTTTATTCTCAAATCGCCTAAAGAGTCGCACAGCGCCGCGGCCCTTTCTTCTGAACAAGAGTCGGAAAACAACACAATAACCTCATTTTCTACATAGTCGGCGGCTGGACCGGCAGGCGGAAGGTTCTCGGCAGTAAGGAAAGCGGGGATGGTACTGAAAATGACAATTAATATGAATAAAATATATCTATTTGATTGTCTTAGCGGAAGCATTTTGTCCTCAAGGCGTAGCTAAAAAGAACGTATATTTAACCGATAATCTCCTAGGTAAGGGCAGAAAACCGGCTGAGGTCCCGGGCAAAAGACAGGGCGCTTTCTTTGGAGATAATGCCTTCCCGGCAAAGCTTTTCCAAGGAGGCATCCATTAGATGCATACCTTTATTGGCTCCGGTTTGAATAATATTAGTCAATTGCTCCGTTGTACCCTGGCGGATAACATTGCCGACTGCCGGTGTGGAAACCAGCACCTCTGTCGCCGCCACCCTGCCCTTCCCGTCTTTTTTCGGCAGCAGGATCTGGGCGACAATACCGATTAAGCTTTCGGCCAGCTGGAGTTTTACCTGCTGTTGTTGATTAGCGGGAAAGACATCAACTATTCTATTGATGGTTGTTACCGCGTCAATGGTGTGCAGGGTAGTTAAGACTAAATGACCGGTTTCCGCAGCGGTCAGGGCGATGGCGATGGAATCCAGGTCCCGGATCTCTCCCACGAGGATAACATCCACATCCTGGCGCAGGGTATGCTTAAGGGCGTTAACGAAAGAATGAGAATCCATACCAATTTCTCTCTGGCGAACGATACTTTCTTTTGGCTTGTAAAAATATTCGATTGGATCTTACAGGCTGATAATCATGCATTTCCTTCGTTGGTTAATATAATCGATCATCGCCGCCAGGGTAGTGCTTTTACCGCTGCCTGTCGGG
>CAZIXI010000116.1:0-10327 GCA_964543115.1 uncultured bacterium | reverse complement strand
CGGTTTTGCCCGTTTTTTTGACAGTACAAATTTTGCCACACTGTTACTTCCGGCAAGAATTCTTTCAGCCTCACTTTTCTTTTCCTCAATTTTAATTTTTACCCACATCGTCAAAAAACAAACCAATAGGACTACCGCCAGCTTGTTCCTCGCCCTATTAACCATTAATTACAATTTCCTCAAATTCCCCTCCCGCATATTAACGGAAAACCTGTATTTATTTCTATTTTCACTAATTGTCTGGCTCTTATTAAGCAAGCACGCTGAAAGGAAAACCATAAACATCATCGCGCTTGTCGCTTTAGCCGTTCTTCTTTCTTTTACCCGCTATGTGGGTTTCAGCATCTTCGGGGCCATTTTTGTATTTATGATCTTAAAAAAGACCAGTGTCTCAAAGATTATCGTCTTCTCCACTATTGCCCTAATATCGATTACCGCCGTTCTTATCGCCCTGCTAGCCTACGCCGGCAACCCGCTTCTTCTGCGGCCTGATTTTTCCGGTAACGTTTTCCTTTTTCTGCTGCAAATCATTTTGCAAACAATCAAAGTCTCCGTCTCCTTCAGCTTCTGCGCCCTATTCTGGCTGCCTGTTCTGGTAACAGTGATTTATATAACCTTAGAGAATTTGAAAAAGAAAAAGGCGATTTTTGACAGAAGATTCTTCCAGACGGATCTCCATTTGCTTTTCACCATTTATCTGGCATTTTATATTATTACCCTTTTTCTGATGGGAACCACTGTTAATATATCAACCGGAGTTTCCCGCTTTGCCCGCGTTAATGTACCCGTACTGGCATTGTTCTGGGCCGGCTTTTTCCAGGCCTGCGCCGGCAGGGAACAGGCAGCAAGAAAAATCATAGTTAATGTTGTCCTCTGCTGCTCTGTGTTAGTGTTTTGCCGGCAGATGATAAAATATTCTTCCCTTTACCCGCAAAGAATAGCGTCTTTTTCAATTAGAAAAACAGAACTCTGCGCCCAGGAACCTAAATTCACCTGGCTGGCGGCAAACAATATCGATCAGAACGACCTTGTTATCGGCAACCGGGCCTTCCGCTACAGGTATTACTTTAACTGTCCGGTTATCGAGAGTGGTTACCCGGAACACCCAGCAATAGCTTACACCAACCTAAAGCTATTCCTGCAAAAACACAGGCAGGCCATAAAGGACCAGGGCATAGAAAACATCTATTTTATCGTTGATAAAACACCGGCGGGCAAACGCGGGGAAGATAATCCACTAGCGAGAGATTTATTAACAAAAAACGACAGCTACAGTCACAGCCTGTCTTTAGTCACAGACACCCAGGACGCGTTAGTTTATAAATGGAACGATGAAAAATAAACATGCCGGTTCTGTAACTTAGGATACTTCGTAGAGCAGGGCGACTTCACCGCAATCAGGAAATTTCGGGCAGCGGATACACTCACTCCAGATTTTGTGGGGAAGTTTATCTTTGGGGATTTCCTTAAAACCGAATTTCTTAAAATAATCCGGGATATAGGTCAGGGAAAAAATCTTCTCTACACCTAACTCCCGGGCATCGGCAATACATTTTTCCAGCAGCAGTTTACCGGTCCCTTTCTTGGCATATTTTTCACTGACCGCCAGGCTTTTTACCTCCCCCAGATCCTCCCAAATTACATGGAAGGCAACACAACCGACAATTTCACCTTTGTCTTCTTTGATCCAGAAATCGCGGATATTCTCGTAGATCTCGTTAATTGCCCGCGGCAGCATCTTACCCTGATCGGCATATTGATGAATGAGATTCTGGATATGGATAGAATCCTTAATTCTGGCTTTGCGAATTGTCATTCTGTTCCTGTTCCTTTTCCTGTTTTTGTTCCGGCATTGACTCCACAAACCGGCCCAGCCTCCGAAAGCGCTGGTAACGCTCTGCAACTAATTCCGCGATTGGTTTACTTTTAAGTCTATTTATCTCTTCTAATAGATATTTTCCTAATATTTTGGCCATCTCCGCCGGGGAGCGATGAGCGCCGCCCAGAGGTTCAGCCACAATCCGGTCAACAATCCCTAATTTATGCAAATCCTGCCCCGTAAGTTTCAGGGCCGCGGCTGCTTCCGGTGCCTTGGCCCGGTCTTTCCAGAGAATTGCCGCGCAGCCCTCCGGGGAAATAACCGAATAATAGGCATGTTCCAGAATAAGCACCACATCCCCGACCCCAATGCCTAAAGCGCCGCCGCTGCCCCCTTCCCCAATTACAACAATAACAATCGGGGTACGAAGTTTGCTCATATACATCTGATTTTCGGCAATGATATGGGCCTGGCCGCGTTCTTCCGCGCCGATCCCCGGATAGGCGCCCGGGGTATCAATGAAACAGATAACCGGTAATTGAAACTTTTCCGCCAGGCGGGCAAGACGCAGGGCCTTACGATAACCCTCGGGATGAGGCATCCCAAAATTACGTAAGAGATTTTCTTTTGTATCCCGGCCCTTCTGTTGACCAATCAGCATTACGGGAACACCTTCCAGTTCCGCTATCCCGCCGACAATCGCCTTATCATCACTGAAAGACCTGTCCCCGTGTAACTCAATAAATCCTTTGGTTAATTGCCGGATGTAATCAAGCGTGTAAGGACGCTGTGGATGGCGGGCAACCTGCACGCGCTGCCAGGGCGTAAGATTGCTGAAAATCTCTTTTTTGATCTGAACCGCTTTTTTCTCCAGCCGTTTTATTTCCTGACTGACATCTATCTGCTGGGAATCAGAGAAATGTTTCAATTCCTCAATCTTACGTTCCAATTCCAATATTGGTTTTTCGAAATCCAGGCCTGTACCGTTCATGCTTACCTTCTATTCAACAATGGTCACGATTGTGCCGGTGGGCACAATCGCATATAACTCTTCTACATCCTCATTAAGCAAACGAATACAACCGGCACTGCTTTGTTTGCCAATACTCTCCGGTTCCCAGGTGCCATGGATCCCATAGCCGGCCAGATCAAAACCCAGCCAGCGGGTACCCAGAACATTACGCGGATCACCATAAGGCACGACACCTTCTCCGGACTTGTACCAGGGAGGATTAATCATTTTATTGGTAATCACAAAATCACCGGCAGGCGTGCATCCCTCGACACCACTACCAACGGGATAGATCTTCAATACCTGCTCATCCTGCTTCAATAACATGGTATTACGTGATTTATCGACTGCAATAGAAAATTTTGCCGTTACAACTTTTAGCGGTTGACCCGGCTTAATAAAATCTGATTTCAGATTATTGCAACGTTTAAGCAAAGGGACATTAGTCTTGAAACGGGCGGCAATCGTAGCCAGGGTATCACCTTTCTGAACAATATACTGTTCACTCCCCGGGATGATCATCGGCGAGAATAAAATGCTTATGTTAATATCCCCCAAGCCCTGTTGCGCGGAAGCAACCAGATTACTGCCCGGATATTGCTCAATTATCCTACTCAGATATTCTTTGGCCTTTAACAATTCCTTCTGTTCTTTATATATCTGCGCCAAATCCCATAAGGCATCATCCACAAGAGCAGACTGGGGATAATCGGCAATAAGCTTTTCATAATACTTTTGAGCTTTATGTATATTTTCTCCGGCAGCCGCTATTGCGGCTAACCGATAGAGGCATTCCGCCTGATAGCCCTCAGCGCCAGCCAATCCATGCAATTTTTCCCAGCAAAGACGCGCCGGTTCCAATTGATCCAAATTAAGATAACATTCACCCAGAAGATATAAGGCCTCTATCCCTTCGGCAGTCTGCGGGCTTTTTTTCTCCACCACCTGCAGATAATTTAAGGCAGCACTAAACTGACCCTCCTGGAAACATGCCCGGGCCTGAACCAATTTTTGTTTTATCTCATATTTCTTATAGGCCAAAAAACCATAGACTAAACCAGTAATAATAACAATTACACCCACGACTAACAACAATCTCTTTGGCCATTTCATTACTCTGCTCCTTTATCAATGCGCGAATAGGTATTCTCCCAACCAGATTTACTCAGGCCGGGAGCAACTTCCTCTTCCCAGCGCCGGCCGCCAATGAGCCCGAGAACAAGATACGCTGAAAAACATAAGAGTAGAAACAATTCCAACTGAAACAGGGCAATCGCCCCACAAAGGATAACTATCACCAAATTAATAAACGGCTTCTTTTTACTCAAGTTAAGCATGCCGATTGCCGGATACTTAAATGTGCTGACCATTAGAAACGAAAGCAAAAT
The DNA here is from genome assembly GCA_964543115.1 of uncultured bacterium. Lineage (GTDB taxonomy): Bacteria > Auribacterota > CAZIXI01 > CAZIXI01 > CAZIXI01 > CAZIXI01. The sequence continues at coordinate 6,108 of CAZIXI010000116.1, read as the reverse complement.
AGCCAGGAGCGGCAGAAAAATGTTAGCAAAGGGTAACGGATGCGCGCTATTAAAGAGGAGCACACTGGCCACACAACCGGCGGCAGCCGGTGTGGGCATCCCCAAGAAATATCTTTTCTGGACAGATACTTTTTGGATATTAAAGCGGGCCAGGCGCAAGGCCGTACAGGCAACATAAATGAACACTACTCCCATACCCAGACGACCGGCATTACGCAATGCGGCAAGGTAAATCATAATAGCGGGAGCTACACCAAAACTAACCAGATCCGCCAGAGAATCATACTCCTGACCAAACTTCGTCGTTGCCTTTTTTAACCGGGCAACCAAACCGTCAAAAAAATCAAAGAACATGGCGATCAGAATAAACCGGGCAGCAAACGGCAGCCGGTCACCAAGCGCCATCAATATCGCGTAAACACCGCAAAAAAGATTACACGTAGTCAGTAAACTTGGTAATATATCTACTTTTTTCAAACCTTCCTCCTCGCGATCACCGTTTTAACCCCCCTTACCGTTTGCCCCAGAGATACATCGACCTGCCAATCACTGGGCAGAAACACATCCACGCGGGAACCGAATTTAACCATACCAAATCTCTTTCCGGCTGTCAATTGATCCCCCGACCGGCAATCACAGACTATTCTCCTGGCAATCAATCCGGCAACCTGCCGCACCGCTATCTGTCCGGAATCATTTCTGATCCCCAGGAGATTATTCTCATTCGTTTCCTTTTCCACCAGCTGGTCCGCCCGTTTAAAACTGCCCCGGGCATGCCTTACATAAGTAACTTCTCCGCTTATAGGCGCATAATTAATATGAACATTAAAAACGCTCATGAAAATACTTATTCTTGTTACTGCTGACTTAAATATCTCCGGCTCGTATTCTTCCGCGATTCGGATTATTTTCCCGTCAGCCGGAGCATAAACCTTATCGGGCTCCGACAGTGAAGACCGATATGGTTGACGGAAAAAGAATATCATAAAAGCACATAAAACAACAAAATCAATGCCCAGAAACCATAACCCGCTCCCAAAAGCAAGCAGACACAGGCCGAGGGAAAGAATAATAAAAGAAAAACCTTCTTTAGCAACGGGGAACTGCAAAACACTCCTCCTATTTCTCTCCCGGCGATTTAAAGCTTTTAAAGTGCGGCCTTTTATCCCGCTCTTTGTGCCCTAAAAGTTTCGGCCCTCTTTTTTTCGCCGGAAAAATATCCTGAATGTGACTGGGAGAAGGCTTTTTTGTTTCTTTTTTCTTTTTTGCTTTAGCCATAGTAATAACCTCCTATATATGACTTACCTTTTCTCCGCGACATATTTGGCAATCAGCTTGCGATCGTTGGGATCTATTTCCGTAAAAGACACCCCATAGCCATACCATTTATCAGCAACCAGTTCTTTAACCCAAATAATTTTGCCGCGCACAAGAATAAACCGCGCGGTTGCCGGCAACTTTAACTTCAATTCCACCCTGCTATCAACCGTCAACAGTTCACCGGCCTCTAAATGAACTCCGCCTTCACTGATATTGCCTGTCCGTCCTTCCCTGAAAATCTGAATCTGTCCCTCTTTGCCATATGGCCGGTAACGAATACCCATATCCAGACTACTACGGGGATAAATTCGTCGTTCCCCATAGGGAAGAATGGTTTGGCGCTCACTTTCATAGTTGACCATTTGCTCCTCTTTTCGGAACCGCCGCACCAAGGGATAAAACAACAATCCATAAAGAGCAATCAGCACCAAAGAAACAGCAACCATTATTGTGATCAATCTGGGGATACTGGTATACCAGAGTTCTTCCATATAAAATGTGCCCTCCGGGCACTTATTGGGGTCAAGATTATGCAACTATTTTGTAAACCACATCATGTTCCCGGGCGTGTTCCTTAACCTTAAGACCAATCTTGTCTCCTGCTTTAGCAATAGTGACCGAGGCATGCTCCACCTGAATACTGTCTACCTTTTCGGTAAAATCCGAGGTGTGGCCTTTAATGTGAATCGTATCACCTACTTTAATCTCACCAGTAACATCAATTGCCGCCACAGCCAGATGCCCGAAATAATGGGTCACTTTACCGACTTCAATCTCCTCCATAAAAACCCCCTTTTTCAGTGACAGAGTGACAAAGTGGATAAAACGATAATCATTCGCTAGAAGTCACTTGGTCATCCCAGGCTTCGCCTGGGACTGCCCCGCTTCGCGGGGCTGCCATTATAGGAATGGTTATAGACTGCTATGTCACTTTAAACGTGCCCAGGGCGGGATTTGAACCCGCAAGGCTTGCGCCATACGCCCCTTAAACGTACGTGTATGCCAGTTCCACCACCTGGGCTTTTTTCACCTACGAGCCTAGCTCACTATCGACTTTTTGTTATTCGTTAACTGGAGATTCTGTCGCTGCGGCTTCTACCGGAACAATACCTTTTTCCTTTTCCTGTCTCTCCAGATATTCAACAAACCAGGGAACCGGATGATAACCAAGCTTTATTGCTTCATTCAATTCCTTCCGGGCCTGAACCAGATCAGGATCCGGTTTCCGGGCATAAGCATTAGCCAGGGCATAGTGGGTTTTCGGATACGAAGGATCCAATTTCAAAGTCTTCTGCAACTGTTCAATGGCCTTGGAATAATCTTCCTGGCCCATGTAAATAACACCCAACTCACAATTACTAGGTACATGCTTAGGATCTTCCTTCAACGCCAGGTTTAGTTCCGCAATAGCTTCAGTCAATTTTCCCCGGGCATGATAATCCTGGGCCTTGCGGAAATGCCTCTCGACAGGAGGAAGTTTCTCTAATTCCCGATCAAGCATCTCCTGTATAGCTGGCGGCAATTCCATGTCCATCTCTTCCGCGGTCACTTTTTCCTCAACAACAACATCTTCCTCGGCAAGCACCAACAAAGAAATAAGACAAACCACTATTATCACTACAGCAAAAAAAGTTTTCCTAATCATTCCTGCCTCCTTTAGTTCGGTATAAAAAACCGGTATTTGTCACAAACCAATCTTTTATTATCTGTAAATATTCACTTTATGTCAATAGAATTGATAATTAAAACACTCAACCTGTAAAAACAAGATTGACATATATATATATAATACTGTAAAATATACAGCAATATGAAGTTAAAAGTAATAAATAAATATTTTTCATATATCGCAACTTACCTTATATTGCTGACATTTTCTTTCACGTCTGTTTGTCCCGTTGGCTGGGCTCAGACCACCATCCCGGATAAAAGCCAGCAAATCCAGGAATTATTGACGGAAGGAAAAAGTTTCTACCGGCAGGAAAAATTCCGCGAGGCCCTGGCCAGCTGGGAGAAGGTGCTTGAACTTGAACCGGATAATGCCCAGGCCCGGCGTTATATTGAAAGAGTAAAAGAAAAAATCAGGGAACCAGAAGCACCACGCCCGCCTGCTGCTCCCCCGGAACCGAAAAAAACAGTATCACCCCCAAGCGGGAATCAGTCACAACAAATCAATAATTATCTGGCCGAAGGCAAACAGTATTACCGGCAGGAAAAATTTGCAGAAGCAATTGCTGTCTGGAAAAAAGTCCTGGCCCTTGACCCCACTAACACCCAGGCCCTGCGCTATATTGAAAGAGCCAAGGAAAGGGTGCCAGAAGTTCAACCTATTCCCGCAAAAGAAGAAGTCGCTCCTTCACTGCTAAGAGGAAAAGAAACACCGCCAGAAGAATTAAAAATAGAATTAGAACGGCCGGGCCCTATTGGCCCGGAAATGATCACGGCTGAAGGACTGCCTATCCAAATGGTTACTTTGAATGAATGCATTCAAATGGCCCTCGATAACAGCATCTCATTGAACGTAGCAAAAAAAGAAGTAAAATTAGCCGGTCAAAAAGCCAAAGATGCCCGCCGCGCGCTTTTCCCCGCCGCCTCCTTAAAGTGGGAAGAGATCAGCGGAACAACCACCGGTGAGGACTTTAAGGGAAGAGAATTTTATCTGGAACTGCAACAACCAATCTATCAGGGCGGCCGCCTGATCAACACCTATCGTCAATCCATGGCCAACATGCGGGTCTCCAGAAAAAACTACCACAAGATCAAAAATGATCTGGTTTATGAAGTAGAACAGGCCTTTAATATCCTCTCTTCAACAAAACAGATTTACCGTGAACTGCTGGAACTACTTACCCTGGCCAAACAAGACTACCAGATGGGCCAAAAAGAATATGATCATGGCCTGATCAGAGAAATTGATTTTTTAAATGTAAGAAACTTATATCAGGAAACTGAATACAAGATTCTCTCCAGCCAGAAAGACCTTATCCTTGCTTATCTTACTCTTTACCAAACACTTAACATCGACCCGCAAATAAGAGCCATCGATGTTCCCGGATTGGCCATACCCAAACCATTGGACATTGATCCCACTGAATGCCTGCAGCTGGCCCTGGAAAATAGACCTGATCTCCTGGTTAAAAGATACCTGTTAAAATTTAATAAATATGGTTATCTTATCGGGAAAAGCCACAACCGGCTGAAAGTAGATCTTACCGGAGGAACCGGTCTTAAAGATGAAGTTTTTATCACCGAAGACCTCAAGTTGAAAAATGAATGGTATGTGGGCCTAAAGGGCAGTATCCCGATCTGGTTAAATACATTAGAAGAATCTTTTGTTTCACAAGATAAGGTGCCTTCTGCCGGGCAGACAACCAGCACACAATTTCAAAGCATCACGACTACTTTGCGCCTTTTTGATAATACCGGTTATACCAGCCTGACTGAGGCCCGGGTTAATCTGGAAAAGGCCAAGGATGAACTGCACAAGCTGGAAAAATCCATCCACTTTGAGGTAAAACAGGATTTCTACGAATATGAAAAAGCAATTTACCAGCTGGATGCCTCAAAGACAAAACTGCGCCTGGGTGAAGTAGAGCTGGCCATCGTTTCCGCCCACCGTGATCTTAACCTGGCCTCAACAAACGATCTGTTGCGTACCAGAGTAAAATTATCTGACACTAAAACAAGCCATCAACAAGCAGTAGCCGGTTACTACACATCAGTCGCAAAAATGAATAAAACTATCGGAGTAAACGGATATTTTAATGCCACCGGCGAACCCGCGCCTAAACGGCCTTATTATATCCCCCCCCCTCCTCTGAACCTGAAAATGGCCAAACTACGGCGGGATATACGCAAAAAGACCACCCGGCAAACAAGCATCCCGCCCCGGCAACTTGCCCAGGTAAAACCAAAAAAAGCCGCAGTTATTCCTGAAGCAAAAACAAAAACTACTCCCGCCGAGAAAAAACCTGTTATTTCTTCCGCGGAACCAAAAAAAGAAAAGCCAAAACAACTTGCCGCCAAAACCTCAAAAACAGACACCGGCAGACAAGCAAGAAGAAGCCGTCTGCGTCATAAAGAACGGCACCGGCCAAGTATATCAATCGTCAGCGCAAAAGCAACGGCTCAAAAAAGCACCGCCGACAATGAATCTAACAAGGACAAAGAAAAACAAAAGCGACTGGCCCAGGCCGAAAAAGAAAAGGAGAAAGAACAGCAGCTGCAGGAAAAACACAAACGCCAGCTCCAGTTACGAGCGAAGCTCGCCAAGAAAAAAGAAATAGAAGAAGGAAAGAAACGGGCAGAAGCAAAACGCCTCGCCCAACTCGTAAAAGAACAGAAACGGCAAAAGCAACTGGAAGAAAAACAGCTCCTGGCCGCCCTGAAAGAAGAACAGCGCCAACAGGAAAAAGAACGCAAACGCCAGGAGAAACTGCGAGCGAAGCTCGCCCAGAAAAAGAAAGAGGAAGAGAAGAAGAAACGGGAAGAAGAAAAACGCCTCGCTAAGCTTAAAAAACAACAACTACCTTCCACGAAAGAACAAACAGCCAAAAAAACTCTGCCAGCAAAAGACGAAAAAAATTTAGCCCAACTAAAAAAAGAAAAAGAAGCGTTAAAACGACAAGAAGAAAAACAACGGCAACAGCTACTCGCCAGGGCACAAAAAGAAGAAAAGAAGAAACAGCAGGCAGAGCAAAAACGCCTGGCCCAGCTGGAAACTGAATATTTAGAACAAAAACAGCTGCAAGAAAAACGGCGCCTGGCCGCCCTGAAGAAACAACAGCA
>CAZIXI010000115.1:2219-10406 GCA_964543115.1 uncultured bacterium | reverse complement strand
AGGGCATAATGGATATCGGCCGGACATTGTATTTATCGCCGTAATTTTCCTGGATGAACTGGGGATTGGTGGTGGGTACCTCAAACACCGCCTCCGGGCGCAGTTTGCTGAACCCGTCCATGATGGAGGCCAGGATAGCCGCGTCACCGGCATTCCGCCCGGAATAAGAGCCTAAAATTGTTATCCGTTTCATTTAGTTATTTATTTTTTCTTAGTTTACTTTCGGCGATGGCGAAGATGCGTTTTTTTATGGGTGAAAGCAAACGGATCAATTCTTCGCCGAAACTGGAATAGTATATCCGGAAAACAAGCGCCTTGAGCAGGGAGTGGCGGCGGTAGACATTAAAGCCGAAGTTGTGGTAGCAATGGAGGATGTCTTTCCGCGGAAAATCCGGCAGGTCCAGAATGGTGTCTGTCCGCGGGATAAAACCCTCCTGCTGGCCTCTGTCCGTTAGGTAGCCTTTCTCTCTGCAAATTTGATAGAGTTTTGTTCCCGGATAGGGGTCAAAGATGGTCAGGGTAAAAAGATCAGGCATGATTTCGGAATTAAGGTTTATCGTATCCCGAAAAAGTTTTTTTGTCTCACCGGGGAAACCGACGATATTAAATGATTTAGTGACCAGTCCCACTTCTTTTACTATGCGGAAGGCGTTTTTCAGTTGATCGTCAGATATTTTTCGTTGCAGTACTTCGTTGCGGATATAAGGATTGCCGGATTCTACGCCCATGGCCACGCGGAAACAGCCGGCTGCTTTCAATCTGGTGAACATTTCTTCGGTAACAACTTCCGGGCGCGTATGCATCATAAAAGGGATACCGATTTCGTTTTGATAACGTTCGCAAAATTCGAAAACCCATTTTTTGTCTAAAGTAAAGGTGTCATCCTGCATAAAAACGATTCTGATTTTATACCTGCTGGTGACATCTTTTATTTCCCGGATAACGTTGTCCACGCTGCGAAAACGGACATATTTACCTTCCTGCAGATTGCGGATAGCATGATTAGAACAGTAGGTGCAGTTGAACGGGCAGCCGCGGCTGAACATGAAATCCGCCCGGTCATAATTGGAGTGGATTATCCGCTGGTAATCATAAAGTTCCCGGTCGGCAAACGGAAGGCTGTCCAGGTCAGGGACAAAGGGCCGGCAGGGATTTTTGTGGATTTTCCCGTCCTTTTTTACCCAGAGATTTCTGATCTGGCTGATGTCTTTACCCTGACTGATATTCTCAACTAATTCCAGAAAGGCGTATTCACCTTCTCCCCGGCAAATGGCGTCCAGCCCGTCGGTTTCTGCCAGGCAATCCGGGTTGAGTGTGGCATGCGGGCCGCCGCAGATAGTAAATATTTTGTAAGGCTTGGCCTCTTTAATCAGGCCGGTGACGAACTGAAACTGCGGGCTGATTGAGGAGAAGGCCAGGATATCTGGTTTAAATGACTTGATTTTATCGTGCAGTAACTGCGGATTGTATGTCTCATAAACATGACAGAGGTCAGTTTTATGGCCGTGTTGTTTCAAGAGGGCGGAGAGGATGCCCAGCCCCAGGCTGTAGCTTCTTTCTCCGCCGCGGATGTTAATATCTGTATAGACAAAAAGTATTTTCATTAGATATGCCCTTCATGTTGATACCAGTGGGCGGTGCGTTTAACGCCTTCTTCAATGCTGATTCTGGGGGAATAACCCAGCGTTTTTTTTGCCTTATTGATATTAAAGGAACGGTCTTTGGTGAAAAAATCCACGCGCCGGCGATAAATAGGCGGTTCGATACCGAACGGCTGACAGAGCCATTCACAGAGTGAACCGGTCCACTGGACCGGTTTAGCCGGGATGTGTACTCGGGGAATGGTTGTTCCCAGTTCTTTGGCGATTATTCCCGTCAGTTCGTTAAGTGACAGGGGGTGCTCATCAGCGATGATGAATACCTCGCCTAGAGCACCGTCTTTTTCCGCGGCGAGCAGAAAACCGTCAACAAGATCATCGATGTAGATAAAATGAGCCAGGGTTCTGCCGCTGCCGATCATAAAGAATTTTTTGCGGGCAATGGATTTATACAATTTAAGTAAACGGAGATCGCCCGGGCCGTAGATCATTGCCGGGCGGATGACTGCTGTTGGTAATCCCTTTTCCCGGTAATAGCGCAAGGCCAGCTTTTCGCCTTCGGCCTTGGTTTCTTGATAAATATCGCCGGGATTGTAAGGATAGGTTTCATCAGCAGGTGGGTTTTCAATATGACTGAGCACGCCGATGGTGCTGCAATGGATAAGCCTTTTTACCTTATGTTTCAGGCCGGCTTCCAGTATGTTTCTGGTGCCCTCCACATTTACCTGCCAGTATACACTATCTGGATATTTTGCTTGGCGGAACAAGGCGGCAATGTGAAACACCTTTTCTACTCCGGCAACGGCCCGATCCACAACATCTCTGTTAGTGATATCTCCGGTGATGAGTTCAGCACCAAGACTTTTAAGTTTGCTGGTGTTGCTGCCTTCCCGCACCAGGGCCCTTACCTGATGGCCGTCTCTTACTAGTCTGGCTGCCAGATGCCCCCCAACGAAACCAGTTGCTCCAGTAATTAAGGTTTTCATGGTGAACTATTTTATTTTATTCTTTTTCAAATAACTCTAGGTATTCTTTAAATACAAATATTCTGCCATATGTTTTACTTTTATCTTTTGGGATGAGAATATTCATCTTGACGAATCTTTTCACCAATTGATTTGCTCCTTCCCTGGAAAGCCCTGTTGTCTCCTGAACTTTTCTAACATTAATTATAGGGATTTTATATAAATTTTTGAGCAACTTTACCGCGTTTTTGCTGGCTCTGCCAAATCCCGATAGTTGGTGTATATTTTTTTCTCTTAAATTTACAATTTTGTTTGACACTATTGCTGCCTCCTCAGCTACATGGGCAATTCCTTTTAAAAAAAACTCTAACCATGAGCCAATGTCTCCTTTCCTGTATTCATCAAGCATCGAAAAGTAATGGTTGCGATGTTTTTTGAAGTACTCTGAAAGATAAAGGACGGGCTTTTCCAGAATATTTTGCTGACAAAGGTAAAATGTGATAAGCAATCTTCCTGTTCGGCCATTGCCATCTAAAAACGGGTGAATCGTTTCAAATTGACTATGGATTAGAGCTACTTTGATGAGGGCCGGAATGTCCTCATGTGAATAAAAAAACTTTTCTAAATCGCCCATTGCCTGTGATACATATTCTGGTGGAGGTGGAACAAAACGAGCATCATTGAGATTAGTGCCCATAACCCAATTTTGTGTCTTTCTAAATTCTCCGGGATAAGGAAAAGCAGTGCTTCTGGCCTCTGTGAGTAGAATAGCATGAACCTCTTTGATTAATCGTAATGACAATGGAATCTTCTCTAACCTTTGCAGGCCCTTATTCATTGCTTCGATATAGTGTAAAATATCGTCAACATCGTCCGGCAATTCCGGAGTTCGCTCCAGTTCTGCCTGCAAGGCATCGGTAAGTCTGGCCCTTGTCCCTTCAATTTGACTAGAATAAGCAGCTTCTTTGTTAATATACATAAAAATAAAAAAGTCAATATCAGGCAATAGTTTAGTCAGGCCATCCAGTTTCCCTAATAGCAGGTTAGCGTCAGCAAGTAGCTTAACTATTTTTGGTTCGCTAAAAGATATATTTTTAGGAGGAAAGTTTTCAGGAATAAATGCTCGATAATTACCTTTTTGTTTTATGTAATTGCCAATTTTAATCATAATACACACCTCCTTGCACATTTAGATGTCAACATTATACAGCAATAGTTGACATGTGTCAAGTGGATGTCAACTTTAGCAACCAAATGTTCGCTTAACAAAGCCGGTTGCTCCAGTAACTAAGTTTTACAATATCAAAGACTTAGTAATTAGTTATTATATCCTATTTAGAGAAATTGTTAATATAGCATAGGCGAGTTGAACAGTCAATTCCTATCAATACGCTTGACGTCCTAGCAATACCGGAATTGCCGTGTTTGGTCTCGGTCTGATGAATAGCGCCTACAGGAATACATCCCCGAATAGCAGAAAATAGTCCATAAGGGTATTAGCCGCAGAATGATACTGCGAGTTTGTAGTGCAAGGGGTGTTCCCGTTTTTCCTATTTCTTTCGCCACCTAAGCTTTTCCAGAGCTTTTTTTAAGGGAGCCCAGTAGGCCTTGTCTTTTTTCCTTTCGCGCTTTTCCTCTGCCGATAATCGTAAAATCAGTTTTTTCGCGTTCCCGGTGAGGGCCTGTTTGAGTAAGGGGCGGTTAGCTAAACACTGTTTAGCTAACCGAGGATATTTTCCCGCAAGCTGGAACAATAATTCCGGGGTTATGCATTCTAATAGCCACCATTTGATTTTGTCAGCAGAAGGCGCAGTGGTGCTTAAGATGTCTATCTCGATGAGTCTTCTCAGCATTAGCCAGTCTTTATCCCGCTGCGTTTTTTTGGAGGCAACAAGGTCAGTTAAACCAAGTACGTCAATTTTTAACTGATTGTTAATTTTTATTGTTCTTCTCCGCCGCCAAAGGGCGGAGAAGGGAGCGCACCCCCTCATTCGGGACAGGATATCAATGCGCAGGCCCCGGGCCTCTTTTGTTCCCGCGCGGAAATGGCAGGCATGCCCTTTCGCCAGATATTTTTTTTCTAATGGCGGAAGGTATATTTGTTGGGCCTTAAGCGCTTTTAAGGCGAGGGAAAGTTTGCGCAGGTTATTATTGTCAAGTAATAAAACAAAATCAGTATCTTTACTGAATTCAACCGCGCCGTAGATTATGCTTGCCTGCCCGCCGATGAGAAGCGCTTTTACCTTGTGTTTCTGGAAAGTAGAAAGGACTTTGAGGATCGGGTTGGATATCAAGACTGCCTCCCATTGCCAAATAGAAATCCCAAAGCTTGGTTGTTTCTCGGAAACGTTTTTCCGGTGTTAGCTTTATCCAGTCAATCTCTTCACCTGAATAGTGGGGTATTATAATATCCGCAAACATCAGCCTTCCTGAAGTTATTTACAACAAACCATTTAATTATATAACAGAGGAGATAAATAAGCAATAAAGATATCAAGAACGGCAAGAAAGCTAAGTCCTCAAGGCCAATTGGCCACAGGCGGCGCGGATGTCGCGGCCTTTGGATTCCCGCAGGGTTACGGAGACTAATGGGCCGGGGCAAGTCCGGCCCCTACTTTTTAATGCACTAATAAATGCCTGGGTGCGTTCCGGGGAGGGAGCGTGGTAGCCGGTTACGAGATTATCGCTGTAGGGGATAATATTTATTTTTGCTTGCAGCTTTTTTGCTATTTTTGCCAGGGCCCGGGCATCTTCAGGATGATCATTGATTTTATTTAAAAGGATATACTCTAAGGTCATCATCCGGCCGGTTTTTTTTGTGTATTGCCGGCAGGCGTCAATTAGGGGAATAAGAGGGTATTTCTTGTTAATGGGCACCAGCCGGTTGCGTAACTTGTCGTTAGCGGCATGCAGCGATAGGGAAAGGTTTAGCTGTAATTTCAGGCCGGCCAGTTTCTTGATTGCCGGGATGAGTCCGCAAGTGGAAACAGTGATCCGGCGGGCACTGATTCCCAGTGTTTGTTTACCGGTCATTTTAGCCAGAACAGCGAGAATGTTTTCATAGTTGTCCAGGGGCTCACCCATGCCCATGAAGACATAGTTTGTTATTTGCCGGTTACTGTGGCGCTGGATATAAAGGATTTGATTTATAATTTCGCCGGGCTCCAGATTGCGGCGAAAACCTTGTGAACCGCTGGCGCAAAAAGGGCAGTGGAATTTGCAGCCGACCTGAGTGGAGAGACAAATGGTATTGCGTCCCGGGGCGGGAATGAGTACCGTTTCAATAAAATTACCATCGGTGAGTTTGAAGAGATATTTTTCTGTCCCGTCTGTGGAGTTTAATAGCTGAAGAAGTTCAGGTTGATCAAGGCCGTAATGTTTTTCCAGGATGGAGAGCAGTGATTGAGGAATATTATTTATTTGTTTGAGGCAGTTAACTTTTTTTTGGTAAAGGCCGACAAAGATTTGTTTTGCCCGGTATGCCGGCTGCTGCTGTTCGCTGATAAAGTTTTGCAATTCTGTCAATGTGCAATCAAGGATATTTTTCTTTTTCATTTGTCCATACTTCTACAATAAAAAGAGGTGCTTGGCAAGGTTTTTCCCTTTCTTTGTCTGTCCCCTAGTTAAGTGTGTGTGGTCTAGGGTGTTGGGTGAGGAGAATGTCTGGCAGAAAAGTATAGATATTTTATTAGTATTTATGATATATTTATCGATCTATGCTTCTAATAAATAAAGTCCTTATTTGGGGAATTATCATTTTCTGCCTGTGGTCTCTTCTCGTTTCCCTGTATGTATTCTATGTGCATACCCACCCGCCGCGTTATGTTACGCGGGGGACGCCGGCTGATTTGGGGCTGGATTATGAAAAAGTTTCTCTGGTTACCGCCGATGGAGTAAAACTGGCTGCCTGGTATATTCCCTCCCCGCGGAAAGACGCGCCGGTTATTATTGCCTGTCACGGGTTTCCTTTTGATAAGGGCAATATCCTGGGATTGGTCAGATTTCTTTATCCTGATTATGGCATTTTTCTATTTGATTTTCGCCGGATGGGAGAAAGTGAAGGAACAATTACTACCGTAGGTTATCGGGAAACTAAGGATTTGGCCGCGGCAGTGGATTATTTGCGGGCTCGAGGGATAAAGAAGATAGGGGCACTGGGATTTTCTCTCGGTGGGGCGGTGCTGATTCTGGCGAATAATCCCGCGATTGAGGCGGTTGTGGCTGATTCTTCTTATGCTGATTTGAATAGCGTTCTTGATTCTTTGTTCAAGAATCTGGGGCCCTTGAAATGGCCGTTAATCAAGCTGGTGGATTTATGGGTTAAAGTGTTTCTGCGGGTCGACTTAGGAGAAATATCTCCCCAGCAACAGATTAGAGAAATAGATTGTCCGGTTTTATTGATTCATGGAGCAGCGGATTCCCAGATTCCCGGAGAGCATAGTCAGCGGCTGTTCATAGAAGCGCGGGCCAGCGGGAAAAATGCCCAATTTTGGCTAGTACCCGGCAGTGATCATGGGCAGGCACATAGTGATTATCCGGTAGAGTATGAGCAAAAAGTAAAGGGGTTTTTTGCCGGTGTTTTTCAACTTGATTAATTTATATTAATAGTATAATATTGGCAAACTTTAATATATTTATAAGATAAGGGATACTTAATTATGGATGTATATCGTTTTGAAGTTGAAAGGCTGGAACTGAAGCTGGCTTATTTGCAGCTATTGAATAGTAGTGTAGAAGATTTACTGGAATATCTTAAGATTGATCTCTCGAAGGCTATTGCCGGGGCAGGACGGCTTTGCTGTCCGAAATGTAGTTTGCATCCTGATGAAGGGGCGTTGGTGGTTGTGCATAAGGATTTTACCCGGGATAGTCCATTGCTGCGAAAGGTGAGGGCCCGTGACGGTAATGATATTAGCGCGATGACCACTGATTATTATATTTGTGAATGCGGATGTGTTTATAAATTTTTTACCGGGCATAAAAAAAGCATAAAAAAAGGCTGATATGAAAGAGGATGTATATTTTCTTGCTCGTCCGACTGACGCGTATTCCCAGGCGCTATTGGATGTGACGGTAGAAGAATTTAAGGAGCTCTACCCCCAGGTCAGGTGTAATTATTTAAAAACTATTAAAGATATTTTTAAGGTAAAAAATATTTTTGTTTGCGGACAGCAGGATCTTTTCCGCGGGCTGCTCATGTTTAGCGCGCTGTTGAAAAAACGGCTCTTACTCTATCATGTAGATTCCGAAAGTGCAGTTTTTCCGCGAATTGTTAAACGGGCCCGTTGGGTTGTGGTAGATAGAAAAAGTGGTTTGCGCGAAGGGTATAATTATTATCCCAGTCCGGTCTTGTTGGGTGATCTGACTACGGCCAAACGCATTAACCGTATCTGGAACAAAGAACGCCTGATGAGTAAGCGCGGTTCGATTGCTGTTGTCGGGATGCCGATAGAGGAAGGAGAACGCAGCCGGTTAATTGAGGCTTTAGATCTCCTGATCGAGGATCTGGACCTGAATGTGGTGTTTATTCCTTTATTGCGGGAGGACCGGCAAACGATGCCGTTGCTGGTTAAAGGGGTTAAGTATAGCGCCAATACGAAAGAAGTGCATTCAGAGAGATATTC
>CAZIXI010000115.1:0-2207 GCA_964543115.1 uncultured bacterium | reverse complement strand
AGTAAGGTTGATCTAGTGTTGACGGCGGATATTCGCGGAGTGGTTAGTTCACTGGCGATTAATAGGACAGTAGTCGGGCTGCGGCAGGATGCGGCAATAGTGGATTTGTTAGGCGGATTGACTGAGGAGCAGATTGTTTTGCCCCTGGCAGATCTTACGGGAGAGGATCTTTATAGCAAGATTAAACTCTGTTGGGTGCACCGGGAGGCGATCAGGGAGCAGCTGCATGGAAGGGTTAATGCCTTAAAAAGAGAGGCCGCGGAAGGAATCAGGCAATTAGGGAAGATGCTTTTTTAGGAATTAAAGCGGGAGAGGGCCATGGACTTATCGATAGTTGTTCCGGTATTTAATGAAGAAGAAAACATTAAGTTGTTCTGTCATCAGCTCAAAGATGTACTGGATAAGATGGAGGAAAGTTCGGAGATTGTTATTGTTGATGACGGCAGTACGGATAAAACCGCGGTTATTTTAGAGCAGCTTCACCGGGAGTTGAAGGAGCTGAAGGTAATCAGGCTGCGGACAAATTTTGGCCAGACCGCGGCGTTGAGTGCCGGTTTTGATCTGGCGCAGGGGAAGATTATTATTACCATGGACGCCGACCTTCAGAATGATCCGCGGGATATTCCCAAATTATTAGAGAAACTGCAAGAGGGTTATGATGTTGTCAGCGGCTGGCGCAGCCCGCGCAAAGATCCCTGGCTCAGCAGGCTGCTGCCTTCTTTTCTGGCCAATAAATTGATTTCCTGGATAACGGGAGTGCATTTGCATGATTATGGTTGTTCACTGAAAGCGTATCGCCGGGAAGTGATTAAAGAGATAGAACTCTACGGGCAGATGCACAGGTTTATTCCGGCCCTGGCTACCTGGGTGGGCGGTAAGGTTGCCGAGATAAAGGTTCGTCATCATCCCCGCAGGTTTGGTAAGTCTAAATACGGGATCGGCCGGACATTCAGGGTGATTCTTGATCTGATTACGGTTAAGTTCCTGCTCTCGTATTTTTCCAGCCCGATACAGATTTTCGGGTTGGTTGGCCTGGGGGCGGGAACGGTGGGGTTTGTTTGGGCATTGTATCTGGGATTCCAGCGCATTTTCCTGCGTATTCCTTTAGGAAATCGTCCGGCATTATTCTTGAGTATTATGTTTATTTTTCTGGGGGTACAATTTATCAGTATGGGATTGTTGGGAGAATTGATGATCCGCACCTATCACGAATCCCAGAAGAAACCGATTTATGTGATCAAGGAAGTATTGGAATAATTAGTAGGGGCGACCTCTGTGTCGTCCCGAAATTGGTTTATGTCCAGCAGAATGTAAAAAAGAGAAGAGAAAGGGAGAGAGTATGAACATTACCATAATTGGTGCAGGGTATGTCGGGTTGGTTACCGGGACCTGTTTGGCGGAGCTGGGGAACAAGGTGATTTGTGTTGATAATAATGAAAAAAAGGTGGAGAGCCTTAAAAAAGGCGAGATTCCTATTTATGAACCGGGATTAGATGATTTGGTAGTTAGCAATGTGAAGGCGGGGAGATTATCTTTTACTACCGATATTATTGCCGGTATTGATTCGGCCCGGGCGGTTTTTATTGCCGTAAGTACCCCGCCGAAGGCTAACGGGGAGGCCGATCTCAGTTTTGTGGCCAAGGTGGCCCGCAGTATCGCGCAACACATGAAGGAGTATAAGGTTATTGTTGATAAAAGCACTGTTCCGGTAGAAACCGGGCAGAAGGTGGCGGAAACTGTGCGCCGGTACAATACCCATAAAGTGGATTTTGATGTTGTCAGTAATCCGGAATTTCTGCGTGAAGGTACAGCGATAAGTGATTTTATGCATCCTGACCGGATAGTTGTCGGGGTAACCGGGCCGCGGGCGGCAGAGTTGATGGCGGAACTGTATAAGCCGTTAAACGCGCCCATTATCGTTACCGATATTAATAGCGCCGAGATTATCAAGCATGCCTGTAATTCTTTCCTGGCGATGAAGATTTCTTACATTAACGCCGTCGCTGAAATTTGTGAACGGACCGGAGCCGATGTAGTCAGCGTCGCTGAAGGTATGGGGCTGGATAAACGGATTGGCCGGAAATTCCTTGATGCCGGAATCGGATACGGAGGTTCTTGTTTTCCAAAAGATGTAAGCGCGTTTGTTAAAATAGGTGAAAAGCTGGGATATGATTTCAAGCTGCTTAAGGCGGTTGAAGAAATAAATG
>CAZIXI010000114.1:0-10443 GCA_964543115.1 uncultured bacterium | reverse complement strand
TCCTCGGCATGACTGGGCCCGGACAACACCGCGACCGGCACTTCCGGGATCTCTTCCCCAATCAACTGACTCATTCGCTTGTGGGAATCTATCTCAATACCTTTAGCCACACTCAAAAAACATTTCGCCTGCCGGTACGTTACCTGCTTTATCCGCTGACAAACACCGCGCATATACTGGGAAGGAATCGCCAAAACAATAACCTCCGCCTCTTTAACCGCCGCCGCCAAATCTGCCCCGATTTCAATCTCCGCCGGAATACTGATTCCCGGAAGAAACTTGGGGTTTTCCCTTTTTTCCCGTAATTGACGGGCATAATCGGTGAAAGCACTCCAGAGATAAACCTGGTGCCCCTGCCGCTGTAAGAGAATTGCCAGGGCCGTACCCCAGCCGCCATCACCCAGAACAGCAATTTTTTTCATTTGTTTCTCCAATGAAACTTATTTTCTTTACCGGCAGATAAGCGGCTAATATTACTCCGATGCCGCCAGATACCGATCACCGCCACTATAACTCCCATAATCTGGTAACTTGCCGGCTGCCGATAAATGAACATAAACAAAGGCAAAGAGACAGCCGCAATAATCGAAGCCAAAGAAACATATTTCCAGATCGTAAACACCACTGCCCAGACACAAACCGCCGAAATAAACACCAACGGAGCCAGACCGATAAGCGCGCCGGCGGTAGTGGCCACTCCTTTACCTCCGCGAAACTTTAAAAACACCGGCCAATTATGCCCGGCAATCACAGCTAAGGCACAGAGCAATCTGACAATAACAACATCGCCGGCAATTAAGGAAATCACCATTACCGCAGCTAAACCTTTAAGGATATCCAAAAATAACGTAATAATCCCTAATTTTTTACCAACCACCCGGGCCACATTAGTGGCTCCGATATTGCCGCTCCCGCACTCACGTATATCTTTGCCGTGCAATATCCTGACAAGCAGATAGCCAACCGGCACAGATCCTAATAAATAGCTTAAAATAACTGCGATTAAAGTACTTATATTCATAATTTATAGCGGCGTTCTCATCCCCGCAGCTCGAGCCAGCTCGTGCGGGGATGAGAACGCATAAAATTCCTCTCACAATAAAATACTCCGTAGCTTGCTCCGGAGTATTTTATTCTTCATCGATGATTTTCTGCTCAAACTGTTCACAACTATCCAGCGCAGTCACTTCCTTGTCGTGCCTGGTACATTTCTGCGTCCAGGGATGCTGGACATAAGACTGGCAGTCCCGGCAAAAGTTCTGCGGCCCGCCGTCATTAGCAAATAACGGTTTCTCTACCAGATAATTAATCTCTTCCTCAGCCTTGAACTCATACCCACAGAGCGCACAGGTCTTCTTCTTACCAATAACCTTGAACCCATCAAATTCCTTCTTAAGCTTAACAAAAGACCGTTCTTTACAGGCCGGACAGATAAAAAACTTCTTTTCTTCCATAAATACCCCTTATTATTAAATATAGATTCTATAATAATATAATACTACAATTCAACCCATATCTTACCTTGACTCCATTGGGCTATTGGAATAAAATATACGCTTAATAATACTGCCGGAGTGGCGGAATTGGCAAGACGCGCTACGTTCAGGGCGTAGTGGGCTTCGAGCCCATGGGAGTTCGACTCTCCCCTTCGGCATTACCTTGAAATTTTGGAAAATCAAAGTTGTTAAAGATAATATATTATAAACGCAGAGCACGCAGAGGTCGCAAAGAAAAAATAATGTAATTTTATTTTAAAAAAAACTCTGCGAAACTCTGCGTACTTTGCGCCCTCTGCGTTAAGGAAGTTATTTGTTTTTATAGCTTAAAACTCACAAGCGAAGCGAGTTATCTTATGGACATCGCGAAATTTCAGAAAATAATTAAGGATATCTACTACGCCAAGGACAGCCAACGGGGAACGGCCAAGAGCTTCAGCTGGTTTATGGAAGAAGTCGGGGAACTGGCCCGGGATATCCGTAAAGAAGACAAAAAGGCTCAGGAATACGAAATAGGGGATGTACTGGCCTGGCTGGTTTCTATTGCCAATATATTAGACATAGACTTAACAAAAACAATCCAGAGATACACACAGGGCTGCCCTAAATGCAAGGCCACTCCCTGCTCCTGCCCGGATTAATGTTTCTTGCCTAAAAGAAGCCCAATCAAGATTCCGATCACCAGTGTAATAAAGATTAAAATAACCTGATTGGCGCTAATCGTCCAGAACAGCAGGCTGATGGTCATCACCGCGGAATTCTGGATGACAATCACCACCAGCAGAAACAACAACACTAAGATAAACCACCATTTAGCTTTCATAAAAAAAATATATTTCTATTTGCTACCGGTAGGAACTATTCCGTCACTAAATTGGTTACCGTCTTCTCGATCCCGTCGATATGGCGCAGGCTGTTGATAACCATATTGAGGATATCATCATAGGATGAGGCCTCCACGGCAGCAATTATATCCTGCTCCCCGGCCGTAAGATCAACGGAACTAACGCCAGTTATCTTTAACAACTCTTCTTTTACCGGCCGTTCTTTACCCGGCCGCACATTAATTTTCAAAAAAGCCTTCGCCATAGAACACCTCCGTTTAAGTTTAAGTTAAAAACTTCTGCAAAATAGATAAAAAAGTTCAAGTGTCATCCCGCGGCTTGACCGCGGGATCCAAAAGTATTTGTAATGTAATGAATTCTGGATACCGCGGTCAAGCCGCGGTATGACAGTCTTTAGCAGTCCCTTCAAAAATATATAATTGATAAAAAGGGACATAAAAGCTATTTTGCGGAACTCTAATTATCATTATTATAGCACAGAAAAAAAAACGACGGTATTAAAAAATACCGCCGTTTTGTGTTCCTTTTTCTGACCGTAGAGCAATTAGGCCGCTACACTGGTCATCATCCGCATGATGCTGTAGGCATTGAGGTCAAATACTGTAATCGGAATAGAACTAATGAGCCTCAACAACTCACTCGTGTAATCGGTAAATATAGCAGAAATTACTGCCTCCAACTGAGCTTGATCAGCCAAATTTAACTGTGCAGGATCTGAAGACTGATAAAGGCTTTGAACCATCGCTTGAACAGCTCTATCTGCTCTTAAAGCGCTAGCATCCTGACCCTCTGATTGGATATACTGATCATCGGTTCCAGCCAGTGCTGCTAAAATAAGTTCTCTTCCGGAGAGTTCACCAATAAACATAGTAGATGCGTTATCCTGAGCCCCCACAGTTACATCGCTTCTAGCCAACCGCACTGTCCAGGCGCCTTCTTCCGCTTCAGCTACGGTATGATGCTCTCTTAAATCCTCATCAACATCGTTTTCAGCCAAAGCTTCATAACTATCATTCACAAACTGCACACTGACATTAGCCAGGGCAATTATATTCTGTAATTGTGCAATAAAGAACTGCCGTGCCTCTTCTTCTACCGGAACATCACTCAGACGTACTGCTAGGCGTGCCTGGTTCTTGGACTGGGCAACCCGCTGAGTTAACCCATTATCCAATAAAGCTGCCTCCCTAGCGGCCTCAACGCGAGCATCTCCGCTGGCATTCAACACTAACCGCTCGCCAGCTTCACCGGCAACTCGTACCCGGTCAGCTCTTACACCAGCATCTTCACCTTGCACCGCAGCAGCCACAGCTTGACCAGAGATCCCTTCAGCAGCAACCACTGAAGAAACGCCATTGGCTAGGGCTTGGTCCGTAACCTGCCGCGGCAGGCGGGTAACTGTATCGGCAACGGTCTGACCGTTTGCCGCTACTCTTCTACCTTCACCAAACTCGGCGCCAAGTACTGTTACCGCACCTTCAACAGCGGGTAGACTATCAACCGACTCAACAGTCAGACGTCTCGCTCTTTCTCTGACCAGTTGCTCTATATTAGCAGGCGTTTGACCTTTTGCAATAGCATCTAAATAGTCTGCATATTCAGCATCAGCCTGATAAGCTACACCTTGCGCGCTAAGATCGATCTGGCCTCTGGCCACCTGGATCAATACCCCTAAAATAAGCGCACGTTCATCTGCATCATCAGATAAAGCATTAATCCTTTCAATATCGCCCGTGCAGACTCTGATTTCTTCTGCAATAGCATCAGCCGCGCGTTCACCGTCACGGTGATCCACTTCATGCCCTAAAACCAGCACATTTAAAACTGCCTGGGCCTGGGCATCTGTTAAATTACCATTAACAACCAAAGCGGCAAGTAAATTTAAGGCCGCGTTAGATACTTCCAGCTGGCCATTGACCAGGTTGAAATACATGATACCCGGATCGGCATCCAGTCTGATAACCTCGGCTCCGGCAGCCTGTGTAAGCGCCTGATACAGCGCTTCCGCCTGTGCTTGAACCGCGGCATTTTCAGCAGTAACCTTAGCATATAAGGACCACTGGAACTCGTCTTTACTATCATCTTCAGTATCTGCAACTTCATCCGTAGTTGCATCATCTTCTACAGCCTCCTGCCCCTCTTCTGCTCCCTTCTTTACCGCTCCAGGCGTAGTATCTAAAACTTCCTGCGCTGTTTCATCTACTGCATCCCCTTGAGCATCTACTTCCTGCGGTGCAGCGGTAGTGTGTGCCCCTAAAACATAACTGATGCCCGTAGCCATAACCTCACTGTAAAGGCCTTTCGGGGTTCTTTCTGTTACTCTGGGCCGCACCACTACATAAGAAATATCTCTGGCGGCCAGCAGCTCTTTAATCTTGGAGGTATGAAATCCCCCGGAAACAAGCGCGGCCACATTCAAGTCTTCCTTATCCATCTGGGCAACCAGATTATTAATGAAAGCATCCTCTCTCTTTAAAGCAGCACCGTAAAAATCCACACCGGCCTTATAGGCATTTTCCCAGACTGCCGGCTGGCCGTTCCAGGTAAAACCAGTGGAATATTTCTTGCTGTTCTCATAGAGGAAAGCCAGAACATTCTGCAGAGAAACATTTCTGCTTAAAAGTTCATTATACTCTTTCCGGATCAGCTTGATACTGACCAGTTTCTCAACCAGATCAACGCTCTCAATCAGAGCAAGAAGTTTAGTTTCATCTTCGCTCTTGGTTAAGGCCTTGACCAGCTTAGCTTCCAGCACCCGCCGCTCATCCGACAATTTCGCGGAATCAAGCTGGGCGTTTAGTTTTACATATTGAATATAGTTGCGCAGATCGTCACATTTCCTGTCCTTGGGAACAACTGTTTCCAAGTAGGAATAATAGGCCAGTGATCCAATCTTGCCGGTACGGAACTGCAAGCTGGCGGTAACCAGGTTCTGCAGATCTTCTTTAACCAATGTCTTACTAAGATCATTGATTAATTCCGTTCTCTCTTCATTCACCTTGGCAAAATCAATTCCATCTTCCATGGATACTGACTCCACCGCCACTTTAATATTCGGAGAACCAGTCAGCGCGATGCCGTTCTCTTTGGCAATGGCCGCCAGATCAGCCAGGTATTGACTGAAACTGATTTCTCTCTTTGCGTATTCGTCTTTTTTATTTATTAAAGTGAGGAGTTTTTCATTAAGCATGTGAGCCTTAAGGGCGTTAAGGCCGTCTTCTACATTACTGATCTGGCCCAGGGCCTCTTTGCGGCCGCTAACCAGTTTGGTATAGGCCTTAAGGTTGGTCAGATAAAGATCATTGTTTTCAATCCCGTAAAGCAGACTGTTAAATTCATCCTGATTCCCGGCAAAGGCCACACCACCACTAATTACCGCCTTATTAAGCAGGGCATCAATGAATTCTTCCCTTTTCTGCTTATCCGGCACCGCGTTAATAACCGCTGTACTCACCCATTTTTCAGCGCCTTCCAAACCCACCAGTCTTACATTATTATTGGTGGATACGTTTTCCAGGATGGCCTGAATATTCTTCTGCGCACTATAATTACAGTGAGCATCCTGAATATGGATAACGGTTTTCTCCGCGCCAGGCACATCATGCACACTGGCAATAGAGCCAAGATGACTGGGCACATTGATACTACCCACATCAACCACAGGCTCTGTTTTGGTAGGCGCCGCCTGAACGGCACTTACCGGTAAAAAACTGCTTACCACAAACAGCACAACTGTTACAACTGAAATTGCCCTTTTCCACATGCTCTTACTCATCACTTACCTCCTACTGATTATTCAGGAGAGCGTTGGTTACCTGCCGGCAACTTTGACTCTCCTGTTTTTTTTTGCCAAGTTTGCCGGAACATTTAATAAATACGTTAAGTGCTTCTGTTAAAATATACACGAAAAATCGCCTGTTGTCAAGGGGTAGCGCTTTTTTTTCCAAAACCACTTTTTCGCGCTGCTAAAGCAATATGCCTGACAAAACCACTATTGTCAAGTCCCCCAGGCATTTTTTTCTGTTTTCTTTCAAAGAGCTTTGTGCGCTAGAGTTACAACTATATACCCGATAAAACACATGTTGTCAAGTAACAGGGATTTTTTTTCCTCCTGCCGGCAGCGGGCCCTTTTTCTGCCGCTATTTCTCGACGACATAACATATATCTTGCTTAACGGCAATACATATGATATCTTTATTAATTATGAAAAAAATTGCCAAACAGGTTTCTAAAATACTGGCTGATGTAGGAGAGCGGGGCGATCGGGCCCTACTGGAATATACCGCCAAATTTGACGGTATTCGCCTGTCCCCTAGCCGCCTTAAAATACCCCAAAAACAACTGCGGCAGGCCTGGCAAAAAACACCGCCAAAAGTAAAAAAAGCCCTGCTCACTGCCAGAAATAATATCAGAAAATTCCACCGGCTACAACTACCCCGGAACTGGCAGCTGGAACTACAGCCGGGCTGTAAACTGGGACAACTGTTCCGGCCCCTTAGCCGGGTGGGTATCTATGTCCCTGGCGGAACAGCTCCCCTTGTGTCCACCGTGCTGATGACCGCTCTACCAGCCCAAGTGGCTGGGGTAAAAGAACTTGTCATGGCAACTCCGCCTCCGGCTAATACCTATATCCTGGCAGCTGCTTATCTGGCCGGGGTAACAGAAGTCTACCAAGTTGGCGGCGCCCAGGCAATCGCCGCCCTGGCCTACGGAACCAAGACCATCCCTAAAGTAGCCAAGATTGTGGGTCCGGGCAATATATACGTAACTTGCGCTAAACAAATGGTTTACGGAGAAGTTGATATTGATATGCCCGCCGGCCCCAGTGAAGTGCTTATCCTGGCTGATAATAGAGCCAATCCCAGATACATTGCCGCTGATTTGCTTTCCCAGCTTGAACATGATCCACTAAGTAAGGCAATCCTGGTAACAACCTCTGTCAAAACAGCTTATGGAGTGATAACTGAGATAAAAAAACAGTTACCTGGCCTGAGCAGAAAAAGAATAATTAAAAAGGCCATACCCAAGGGACTGCAAATGATTAAAGCAGCCAGTCTTAATGCCGCTATTGATGTCATAAATAATATAGCGCCTGAGCATTTACAATTAATGATAAAGAATGCCCGGAAGATTATCCCCCGGATAAACAATGCCGGGATCATCCTTATCGGAGAAAACACTCCGGTGGCCCTCTCTGATTTCCTCGCCGGTACCAATCATGTGCTGCCCACCGCTGGCAGTGCGGTTAGTTTTCCCGGATTAAATACCTGGGATTTTATTAAGCCGGTGAGCACTTTAGAATACTCAAAAAAGGCCCTGCGGAAAGCAAGTAAAAATATCGATGTTTTTGCCCAAATAGAAGGACTGGACGCCCACGCTAAAAGCGTGGCCTGCCGAAAGTGAGGATAAATGAAAAAGCGAAAAACAGAGATAACCAGAAATACAGCTGAAACAAAGATCAAACTAAGGCTGAACCTGGACGGCAGCGGTAAAGCCAGTATCAATACCGGTATTGGATTACTGGACCACATGTTAATGCTAACCGCTAAACACGGTTTATTTGATCTTAATCTCAAGGCCCGGGGAGATCTGCACGTTGATTATCACCATACCGTTGAAGACATCGGTCTCTGCCTGGGTACAGCCTTAGCCAAGGCCCTGGGCAATAAAAAAGGGATCAACCGTTACGGATCCGCCCTTGTACCCATGGATGAGGCGCTGGCGCTGGTGGCCCTGGATATCAGCGGCCGGCCCTACCTGGTCTATGAACTCAAACTAAAACAAAAGAAAATCGGCAAGTTTCCGCTCAGCCTTATAGAAGATATGTTTCAGGCCCTGGCCACCAAGGCCGGTATCACCATCCACGTTAGATTACTGGCTGGTAAAGGTCCCCATCACGCCCTGGAAGCTGTGTTTAAGGCACTAGCCAAGGCCCTGGCTGCGGCCGTAACCATCAATCCCCGGGTTAAAGGAATCCCTTCCACTAAAGGACTCATCTGATGATCGCCATTGTTAACTATGGGATGGGCAACCTGCGTAGTGTACACAAGGCCCTGGAACACGTGGGCCTGACGACCACCGTCACTGATTCTCCCCGGGAAATTAAAAAATCCTCCGCCCTGGTTGTTCCGGGCGTTGGCGCTTTTGGTGATTGTATAAATAATCTGAGTAATTCCGGCCTCCTGGCAGCAATCAAAGAATTCCTTAACGGCAACAAACCATATCTGGGTATTTGTCTGGGAATGCAGATTTTGTTTGCGGGAAGTGCAGAGGCCCCGGGAATTAAGGGACTCGGAATTCTACCCGGTACGGTAAAGAAATTTCCTGCCGGCTTAAAAATACCGCACATGGGCTGGAACCAAATAAAAGTTAAAAACGGCGAATGCGCAAAGCCAGAAACGGGTAATTATTTATTAAAGGACATCCCGGACAATTCTTACATGTATTTCGTTCACTCATATTATCCGGCACCGTCAGAAAAAACAGTCGTTGCGGCAGAAACCGATTATGGAATCAGTTTCTCTTCGATGATAAACAAGGGTAATATCTGGGCCTGTCAATTTCATCCGGAAAAAAGTCAGCAATTGGGCCTTCAGATCCTGAAAAACTTCAAGAACCTATGCTCTTAATTCCAGCGGTAGATATCAAAAACGGTAAATGTGTACGGCTTACCCAGGGTAAGATGGAAACTGCCGTCGTCTATAAAGAAGATCCCGTCCAGGCCGCGCTTAACTGGCAGGAGCAAGGCGCCCAATACCTGCACCTGGTTGATCTAGACGGTGCTTTCCAGGGTAAACCGGTAAATTTTGCACCCTTGAAAAAAATACTCGCCGCGCTCCGGATCCCCGCGGAAATCGGCGGCGGCATCCGTAATCCCGCTGATATAGAATTATATTTAAACGCCGGCGCGGACCGGGTTATCCTGGGAACCCAGGCCGTTCGTTCCCCGCAAATACTGGCAGAAGCCTTAGCGCAATTTAGGGAAAAAATTGTCGTTGGCATTGATGCCTCCGGCGGTAAAGTGGCGATTGAGGGCTGGGCAGAAACCAGTACCGTCTCAGCGCTTGATCTGGCCCGGAAAGTAACTGAACTCGGCACTAAAACAATTATCTATACCGATATCGCCACCGACGGCACACTTAAAGGGCCCAACCTAACGGGCCTGGAAGAATTCGCCAAGAATACCACGGCAAATATTATTGCCTCCGGCGGGATTTCCTCGCTGGCTGATATAAGTAATATCATGAAACTAGAAAAAACCGGTGTTAGCGGCATGATTATCGGTAAGGCCTTATACACCGGGGCGCTGAATTTCAAGGAGGCCCTGGCCCATGTTAGCTAAACGTATTATCCCCTGCCTGGACGTTAAGGACGGCCGGGTAGTTAAAGGGGTTAAGTTTCTGCAACTGCGCGATGCCGGTGATCCGGTGGATAACGCCAGGTTCTACGATGAAGAAGGCGCTGATGAACTGGTTTTTCTGGATATAACCGCCTCACATGAAAACCGTGATATTATTATTGATGTAGTCAGTAGAACCGCTGAACAGGCATTCATGCCCCTTACCGTTGGCGGCGGCATCAGAACACTGGACGATATTAATAATCTCTTGCGCGCCGGAGCAGATAAGGTTTCCATTAACACCGCGGCGGTAAAGGACATTACTTTCGTTGCCCGGGCCGCTAAACGTTTCGGCTCTCAGTGTATTGTAGTAGCCATAGACGCTAAAAGAAGAAATCCGCAAACAGCGGCTGAGGGCTGGGAAGTATTCACGCACGGGGGAAGAAAACCCACCGGCCTGGATGCCGTGGACTGGGCAAAACAGGTAGTGCAGAATGGCGCGGGAGAAATCCTCTTAACCAGTATGGATTGTGACGGCACTAAAGCCGGCTACGACATTGAGCTAACCCGCACTATTTCAGAATCAGTCAGCGTCCCGGTGATCGCCTCCGGCGGCGCCGGCACCCTGGAACATCTTTACGAGGCCCTGGCTGACGGCAAGGCAGATGCCGTCCTGGCCGCCTCTATCTTCCATTATCGTGAATACACTATTAAACAAACAAAAAAATATCTTAAAAACAAAGGTATAACTATACGTCTTGAA
>CAZIXI010000113.1:0-10570 GCA_964543115.1 uncultured bacterium | reverse complement strand
TTTTCAGCAGTTGAGAATCTAATCTACCGGGACAGTGATACCGGTGAAATACAGCAGAATCCCCACCATCATGTGCTTACCGGGGAAGAACTAAGCACGCTTCCTGAGCCGGATTATTCATTGCTTATCGGCCAGGATTCCCGTTTCCTGAAAAAAGCGCTTATTGATACAACCCGCGGATGCCTGGGAAACTGCCGTTTTTGCGGTCTGCGGACATTTATGGATGCCAAAGGCAGCGTGACCAGTGAGGAAGTGCCCGCGACAAAACTTTACTGGCGGAGCAGAAGCGTTAACAAAGTGGTTGACGAAATAGAAGCACTACACGTTAAATATGGAATTACCGGATTTGACTTTGTTGATGATGATTTTATTGGTAATGATCCCCAGCGGGCAATGGCTATCGCGCAGGAGATTATTGCCCGCGGATTGCAGGGAAAAATTAGTTTCTGGTGTCTGGCCCGGGCGGCATCTGTTGTGAAAGCGGTAAATACAACAATTCTGGAACAGGGCCCTGATTGCGGGAAAAATGCCCTGGAAATATTGCGGGAAGCTGGCTTGCGGATGGTTTTTCTTGGAGCAGAAAGCTTTGATGACGAGCAGTTAAGATTTTACCGTAAGGGGGCAAGGGCCGCTACGAATTTGCGGACCATCCAGGCGCTGCGTGATGCCGGGATTGAAACGAGGATTGGTTTTATTAATTTTTACCGGGAGAGCACACTCGCTCAAATCCAGAAAAACATTCAAGCGATTGACGAGCATGATTTAATCACTGCCATTCCCACTCCGTCAGCGTTCCTGCGGGTCTATAAGAGCACACCATTATATGATGAATATTTAAGGGAGGGAGTAGACTTGCTTCCCCTGGGTAATGATGCCTTTCTTTGCGATATAAAGAGAAGAGAGGTTGATTTCCTCTTTAAAAAGGCCAAACGAATTGGTGATAAATCCTACCGGATGATGATGCATTTCAAGGAACTACAGGAGCAAAAATACTATTTCCCTTCAACGGTAGCCGAACGCGCGGAGGAAGTCTTCCGGCAATTAAAGGAACTGGAATTTAACTGTTTTCAGCAGCTATTAGAACTAGTCACAACAGGAGTTGCCGGCCTTAGTGAAGATGTCTCTGATTATGATTATCAACTGGATAAGCGCCTGGAAAGCATAGATGGACAATGTTCTGAAATCGTTCAAGGCTATTTCCAGCAGATGATTGATCAGGTTAAAATATTTAATCTCAATATTGGCACTGTGGAAGATGGTTACGATGCTCAATATAAGTTGCCGAATGAAAAGATGTTTCAGGATCCGATTGACCGGCTGAATAATGCCTTAAAGGCCCATGGCGATGCCTGGGTTATTTTTGGAGACTTTCTCAAGCTCTGGAACCGCAATATGACTTATGATCCGGTAACGGTGAATTATTTCATAAAAAAGGTAGCCGACCTTGCGGATAATGTTTGCCGCCGCTATGGCGGTTTTGCCGCCCATTTGATGGCTGATGAAGTAATCCTTACATTACCGAGAGAACTGGCGCCGCACGAGGTGCAGGCTATTCTAGAAGATATTCAGCGGGATATCTATGAACATTTTAATGGCCATTACGGGTTTGCCTCGATAAAAATCCCCCAGGGAGCTGATGAAGAAGGTGTTCTGTCGCAGGTCAGGGAGTTGTTAGCAGCGGATAAATCATTTCGTTCTTTAACAGGAGAAAAACTGCCGGTTGGTACCCGCGATCTTGAGATTGAAGACAGGTATTGTCTATTAATTGATTTGCGGGAAGGGGAGATAGGCGAAGTTCTGACAAGATTAAATGCGCTTATTAGCGATACTGGCGCCAGTCTGCGGCCGGATGTTAACGTGGAAATTCCCTGGCTGCCCATGGGAGCTGTCCGGGCAAAACATGTGCCCCGCAGGGGTAAGCGCAATATCCGTTTTTGGATTGATGATATCTTGGAACAGGCAGAATTTGTTGAAGAAAGAGCCAAGAAAGAAAATCCGCAAATGATACAAGTAGCGGGCAGGGAAGATCTAGTTCGCGCGGAAGAAGATGAAGATTCTCTTTTTTCCGCGGAGGAAATGAGCGAGTTAGCAGGAGAAGTCAATGTGGCCCGGACATTTTTGCGGCAAAGGAATTATGCCGTAGAAGGGAAATTTCCAGCTTATAAGAAATCCGCTTTGGGGGCAATTATCGGGGATACCTTATATTACGGGCAAACGGATGTTCTTCTTTGCCGCCTGGATGTGGGTTATGAATTGCAGGATATGGATTTATTATCCCGTTTCGAAGATATAGCTAAAACCCATACCCGTCAGCCCCGCAAAGGTGAAGAAGACAAAAAGGTGTATGGTTTTAAATCCATGCAGGATGTTTATGGAAGAAAAAAAGGCGGAGATGATGTTATCTTTCTCCTAAATCTTTGGCTCCATCGCAAGTTTCATCTTCAGGGAGTAAGCATTGTCCGGATCGGCCCGGATAAATTCTATTTTGTTTTCGCCAGAAACGATAGTGGACAATTCCCCTCAGCTGAAGAGATTTCTGTGCGGTTAGCTGAGGCAAGATCTGAGATTAGTAAGGTATTAAGCAGCCAGTTGGGTGTCCAGGTTCTCTTTCAACTCTCGCTCTTAGAGGTTCCCACACCAATTGGCCCGGAATCAATATTGGCAGAAATACCCAAAAGGCAGAGAGATGCTTATGTGGGTTCGGCAATAAAAACTATTAATCTGGTCAGTGATACTCGGCGCGAACAGGCAGAAGGGGATTTTCTGGATGTAATTACAGCGAAGTTTGAGGAATGAACTGAGATCAGGGATTTTAATACTCATCCAGAACCGGAAGCTATCCGCCGCCTGTTGAAGGAACGCGAAGCAAAAAGTAAGCGGGCAATGAGGAGAAATTCTTTAGGGGTTTTGCGGTCGATCAGGGAAAAACATCAGCCGGAAACGGTACTTCAGCGCACCACTCCGCAGCCAAAACCGGTTATTGTAGTGTTTGGTTATCCGGCCGCGGGCAAAAGCACAGTTTTAGAGGCCCTGCAGCAGCAGGACGCGGAGATCTGCCAGATATCTATTGGCGATGTGATGCGGTCAATCCTGGACCCAAATCCGGAATTCGTTATGTTGGATAATGAACGGATGATCTTTAATGTTTTGGGCAGGCAGCTGCGGGAAGACGAAATTCAGACAGGGAAGGCCCTGTTGATGGCCAATAACCCGCCGTTTCCCGCCTGGAAAAGGATTTTTGATCGGTTTTTAGCAGAAAATAATCTTTATCTGGCAGTGGTAGTTAATCTTACCGTTGACCGGGAAACAGCAATTGCCAGGATGGAGGAACGGGCACGGCCGGGCGAGGCATCAGCGGAATTTCGGCTGGCCAATCATGAACGTAATGTTCTGCCCCTGGTTGATTATTATCGTCAGGCCGGTTATGTAATTGAATTTGATAATAGTACCGATGATCTGCCCGGTCTGCCCGGCAGGGTAGAGTTGCTGCTCCAGCAATTAGACGCCAGGCTGGAGGGCGGTACAAGGCAGTATCGGGAGGTCATTGACGCTGAAGCTTTCGTTAACGGTCTGGATTATCTTGAGTTGTCTCATGTTGAAACTAACCAGCTCACTCTGGTGGTTGCGGATCTTATCAGGAGATATAGAGACGGGCGAATTACAACAGAAGAAGTAGTAGCCGATTATCCGTTGGAATTAACTCCGGAGCAACGGACTAATCTGCTCAGGGATGCTACTGCCCTGGTTAGTTTGTTTACAGCTGGAGATGGTATTGTCAGCATGAGAGGATATTTGGTTGATAGGATTATCAGTTTAACAAAAGAAGGATTATATGCGGCAGAACAGCGCCTGCTAAAGACAGAGCAAGAACAGCCGGAATATCCTTTAGCGCCGGTATATGCAGGCAGCTGCGGAACCGGGGAAAAAAGGCTTAATATTGCCCGTTATCACTATCGCGGCCGGACCTATGTACGGATCGGTTCCCGCTTGTATGAAGCCGATAAAACTGTAGATGGGCTCGACGCCAAAGACCTGCTTGCTGATCCGCTATTATGGCTGGGTAACGCAGAACTGGTTGACTACTACGGAGAAGACCAGGTTGGTTATCCCCGGCAGACAACCGGTCCCCCGGGATTACGGCTGGTGGAATGGAATGAAGAATTGCGCCAAGCCTTCCCGGAAATCCCGCTTGAAGATCCTGCCCTTATCGAACAGGCCTACCAACGCCTCCGGGATCCTGATCTCGATCCGCTTTTGCGAACACATTATAGTTTGATTGTTTATTTTTTCAGCATTACTCAGAACCAAGAGTATACGGTGCGGGACCTGCATATTATTGCGAATATTAGTGACCTGCACATGAACGAATTCCTTTATGCCCTCCTGGGTACCCGGCAGGTTGCCATTCCCTATATCATGAGCGTGCAGATGCGCAAACTCTTCCGTGTGCTGGAGAAAATATCTGATCTACTGCCCGGCTGTCAGAATATTCGTTCTCTTCCGGCAAATATAGCTGATCCCAATCTGCAGAATATTATCCTCAATCGATTGCACTACGCGCTTAATGGTTTACGTTATCAGGACATTGTGGATTTAAGCAATTTAGGTGAAATAAACGATACGTTTAATGATCTGTTAAACAGA
The DNA here is from genome assembly GCA_964543115.1 of uncultured bacterium. Lineage (GTDB taxonomy): Bacteria > Auribacterota > CAZIXI01 > CAZIXI01 > CAZIXI01 > CAZIXI01. Next base: position 5,926 of record CAZIXI010000113.1, on the reverse strand, counting down.
AACAAAAAACGGAGAGAAAGAATAGAACTTTTTGCCTATGACGAAGAAAGCGCTACCCTGACTATAAACCTGGAACAGTTAGCCGTGGAACACCGTGATGAACGTGAGCGTTTGGACCCGCATGTTTTCCGTAAACGCGGGCCGCCGGAGGTGAATCGTGATAAAGTTATTGTTACCGCTCTCGCTTATCTTTGTCAGAAGGAACAGGCAGGCTTAGTTAATCAAGTTACCGATAGGCTCAGGCACTGGCCGCAGTCCTGGGCAGCGGATACGGTGCTTAAGGGAATAGATGCCAATTATAAAGTGGAACTGGAAACATCGCAGAGAGATTTTTTACGGGATATCTCATTTGGTGCCGGCCGGGCCGTCTGGGTGCTGGGCGGGGGCTGCGCGGAACAGGAGCTTTGGATCCGCAGGATTATTAGTGATCTTTTTGAAAAAATAAAAATTATGGCGGGTGAAACCAAGGAGGGAGGCCCGATCATTAATCCCAATGTTGATTTTGGCCGCAGGGTGCAGGTGCCGGCTGATTGTACCGCTTTACCTTCTATTGATGCCTATACCTGGAAGAAGCTGCGCGCTGAGCTGTTCAGTTCCGATCCGATTTCAGCGGAAAAACGACTTCATCTTCAACGGCGCTACAATGAAGCTGTCTGGAGCACTAAGGTGCTTTTGCAGGAATGGATCATTGAACATGATCTGCGCCTGCTGATGTTCGGCCAGGTAGCCTTGCCGGAGGAAAACCCGATTTTTTATCCTGCTCTACTTCAGGCAGTAGAAGAAGTAAATGCCTTGCGGGGACCGCAGGAACAGGTCAAGGTAATTATCAGGCACAATTATACCAATAAAAGAAAACAAATAAGGGAAGGAATTAAGATCCGGATCATGCAACGGGACGATCCGGTAGAAATTTTTGTGGAAAGTGAAACCAACGCCGATCTTTTCGAAGAGAACTTTGGCTTTCGTCCCACGGTTGTGCATCAGGCGGCGCATTTCCCCAATGTTAACCTGGACAGCGATGTACCGCTCCGGGAACAGGTAAGGGCGCAGGAAGAGTTTAGAGAACCGGTTGCTTCTTTTGGACAAAAAATTGAATTACTCAATCAACAGGGCGCTCGGGCCAACGCCTGGTTGTCTTTCTTGCTTAATATCTTTTTCGATACCGTGGACACACTCGTATCATTGCCTGCCCGCTTCGTGAAGATTAAAGTTCTTAATGATTTTATCTCACGGATTAAATATCTGGCCTACAGTTATAAGCTTAAACAGCAGGTTGATTTGGAAAATGATATAGTTATTATTCAACCCTCGAGGATTGATGCAAATAAAATGCCGGAGAGTACGGTGATAATGGCTAAAAATATGCAGCAAATAGAGAACCGGCAGGCAATTGCGGACGGGAGAAAACCACGCCGGGTAGCCTTGCTTTTTATCGGTACTCAGATACGTACCGGAGACGAAGCCGGAAATTTTAAGGATACGGAACAGGAGGCCCTGGATAATATCTGGAAGACAGCCAAGAAAAAAGGCCGGGATGATATTGACCTGAGAAGCCAGATCCACATGCTGGGCCAGATACCGCAGGAAGAGGTGGCCGCCGCCTATACATTTGCCGATATTGTATCTATTCCCAGCGGCCATGAGACCTTTGGCCGGGTACCTTTTGAGGCTTATGCGGCGCCGGTGATTTACACCCGGCGCTGGTTTTATTCTACATTCTATGATCAGAGTGACGAAAGGGAGGATATCCAGGTACAATACGGGCTTTATGGCGGCCTGCCGCTGTTCAATCTGCGCCCGGGAAAAACCGAAAATGGACGCTTCCGGCCCGGACCGGTACAGCCGGAGGCTATGGAAGGGGAGTTTCCGAAATTGTACCTGCGAATGTACGAGCTGCTGCAGTCACCCGAGAGGCGCGAGCAATTAACCCGGGAGAAATACTTATTAACCAGGCGCTCAGAGTTCAATTTAGCCAATACAGCAAAGTTTCTCTATTATAAATTTATTGCTATGTTTGACCATACTGGCAGCCGGCTAAGATTTGTGGATAAGGATTTTGTGCCGCGCCGCCATGAAGACAGCCTGGACAAGATTGAATTACGCTTTGCCGCGGAAGCTGTCTAATAGAGAGGAAGGAGGGGGCTTACTTTTTTTATTTCCCCGCCCTTTTTGTCTTATCTGCCGGAGTTTTTTTGCATATGGATAAACTATTTATCAAATTCTTTACTCTTCTGATGGTCATTTCCTTGCTGGTTCAGAATACCGCTTTGGCAAAAGGGCCAAGTATGCTCCAGCCTGATTACCAGCTGATCATGGAGGAAGAACTTAAGGATTTGATCGCAGAAGCTAGTGTTTCAACAGATTCTTTAACCAGGATAAGGACGAAAGAAGAAGTTCACTTCCTGGTTCAGTTAAGGGAGATATGGGGAAATCTTTTGCTGAAATTGGCCCGGACGCGTGAATCTATGTTCAGTTCCCCGTCCGCTTCCTTTTTCGCCTGGGCCTTTTTGATTGTTGCCGGCCTCGTTATTATTCAGTCGCTGCCGGCTGTGGACTTTTTGGCTGCCGGCTACGATCTCGATTTCCCCGTGTTTATTCTTATGGCGAAGAAGAAGGGCAAAAAGAAAAAACCCAAGAAAAAGAAGAAGCGCAAGAAAATCCTGACAACAGAAGAAACGTTAGTGGAGTTAAAAGCGAAAATCATTGCTGAAGTTGACAGACTCAATGGTTCCCGGCCGTTATGGGTGCGCATGTATGGTTTTCAGGCAACGGGTAAATCAACCATCGCCAATATTATTGCTCAAGGAATCGGTGCGCTTACCGCTGAGGATATAGAAATTATTGACGATAAGGAATACGACGATTATAGAGAGGGAAGAATGGAGCGGTTGCCGCAAAAGGACAATCCGAAGGTAGTGATTTTTCTTGGCTTAGGCAAAGAAATGTTCAAGCTCCGCGAACCGTCAGATATTAATATTTTAGTTACCGCTGATGAACAGACAATTGGCAGAAATATGTATCAGAGAAGAACAGGCAGGGATGCGGAAGCGGATATGACCCCTGGGCTGCAGGCCGAGATTAAACGAGTGGTTGCCGTAGTCAGGGCGGAGTATCGAAAACTAGAGGACCGCCGCACAAGGCCGGATTTCACTCTAAATATGAACAGCAATAGACGGCCGAGTGAAGATGAAATTGCCGCTATTTTTGGCGATAGCGATAAGCTAAAACAGGAGAACATCCAGCAGCTGCAACAGTTAAAAAGATTGTTATTAACTAAATCCGCTGAAATTGCCGGGGCAAGACCGCTTGTCTTAAGAATTATCGGCGTAGGTGATTCCGGCAAGAGTGTGTTTGCTCAAGCCCTGCGGGAGGGGCTAAGTGATGTTTGGAGAGATGGAATTTATCTATATGACGATCCGGATATAGTTCGTCTCCAACAAGGACGCAGATATAGCAAACGATACCTCCTCAATGAGCATCCGCAGGCAAGATTAGTTATCGCTGCCGGGCTTATTGGGATAGAATTACTGACGGAGGATGATGCCGATATCAATGTCTTTTTAGAAGTTGACGAGGAAACACTTAAGGCTAATTTTATCGAAAAACACAGAAATTTCCCGCGGCAAAAACTGGATATGCTTTTACGGGCGGAAGGAATGATAAGCGGCTTAGGGCGGAAGGCCACCCTGGAAGAGCTTTGTGCAGGGGCCTTCGAGGATGAGGATTTTGATCAAGAGATGTCCGCCATCGCGCCAGAAAAAATTGATTTTAAGTTTAATCTGAGTGAAGGATATCGGTTGACGCCTGCTGAGATAGAAGCTTGCCTGAGGCAGGCAGTTTTTCCGGAGGCGGCGCTAGACAAAGATTCTGCTGAAGCAATAGCTCTATCTTTATAATATTGCAGTATGTAAATTAAATGAAGTAGTCAAACATAGTTGAAACAATAAAGATTGGGGGGCTTAATGATCGGGGGGCTGGTCTGTCGTTTATTTAACAAAATAATTGTTTTTTCCTTTGTCTGCGCCTTACTTTGCCAGAATATTGCCTGGGCGGCTGCGCCTTCTCACCTCCAGCCTGATTACCGGCAGATTATGGATGGAGAGATTAAAGACCTACTGCAACGGGCCGCCTCACCGCCCGCCCATCGTTTCCGCCAGGACATCTATGACGCCCTGGAAGAAGAACTTTACCGCGAGGATTATCCTGAGGGCAAAGTTGGGCAGATCCTCAACCGCGGCCTCGCCTACATGGAAAACGGCCGGATTCAATACCAGGAGGACCGGGTATTTGAGATTGCCGCCCGTGTACTCAACCGGGTACTGCGCAAAAACGATTATGAACAGCTGACCCCAAAACAGGTAAAGGCGGTAGTGGAATATCATGAGGGGATACACCAGGCGCTAAAGACAAACAAAGGGATTATCGCGGTAACAGGCAGAGCGCTGGAAAGGATAAGGGGCAAAGATCATCAATCCTTGTTTTCCTGTTTCCGCAATCAATACGGCCATTACAGTAAATCTTCCAAGCTCGTTGAAGAACTAATCGCCAGCTACTTTACCGAAAAGATCATCCTTAATTCCCTGGAACTGCTTGATGATGAAGATGAGTTGATAACGATTGATCAGATTAGTACCCGGATAGCACAGATCATTGAAGACAAAGCAGGAAAGCTGATTGAAGATAATGTGAATATCTCGGACCTCGAACATAGGGAGGCGCTGGAACAGTTAATCGACATCCGCCGGGAAAAAAGAAGGCGCCAGGCAGCCGGGGAACTGGAGACAGAAGCTGCAGAGGATGTAGAATTGCCGTCAGAATTTGTGAACGCAGAGGACGCAGAGGAAATCGCAGAGCACGTGCAGCTAGAGCCGGGACCTGAGCCAAAACCTGAATCTGAGGCAGAACCAGCACCCGAGCCCGAAGCAAGACAGGAGCCAGAGCCTGAACCGGACTCAGAACCAGAACCGGACCCAGCCAAAGAGAAGCTAGAACAAATGAGCGAAGATGATATTATCGCTCTGGCAGAGAGAAACTACGGAGTGATTGTGAAAATGGCGAAGGAAGCCGGCATTAGCAAAGCAGAAATGTATGGCTTTCTGGAAGAAAAGCGATTATTGGACCGAACCCGAGAAGTATTTAAGGAAAGAATTCTGGAATTGGCTGAGGAAAACTACGGCTATTTAAAGAAAATGGCTGATATTGTTAACCTGGGTTATCATCTCTTCAAGACAATGTTGGATCAAGCCGGCTTAATCACTCAAGTGAAAAAAATATTCAACAGGAAAATGCTGGAATTGGCTGAGGAAAACCACGGTTATTTAAAAAGAATGGCCGGCATTATGAATATGGGGCCTGAGGATCTAAGATCATTGCTTGCTGATACAGATCTATCGCCGCAGGTTGAAAAGATTAATGAACAATACCATGGCAGCCTTCCGCTGGTGCCTGTTGAGCCTGACCGATTACGAAAAGGCATGCGGATTTTGGTGGCCGGCCGGGAAGAGGATGGATTGGGTGAAATTATTCAATTCCGGCAGAATCAACAAGGAGGCGATCTGGTTGTCATGCAATTTGACGATATAAAGACTCCTTCTGTTATTCCCCTGGCAGAATTAGCCGGCAAGGTGAGGGCAATAAATCCTTTTCTTCAGTGGCTCTTAGAACATGATTGGAATTTGGGTAGTTTTCTCTCCGGCGCCAGAGAGCAGGGTAGTGTACCTACTGAGGTTAAGGATTCATTTATTCTTGGTAAACTGGAAATAGCGGAAGTTGTGCGGCAAGAGATTGAGCAGCGGCTGACGGCCCGTGCCGGTGACTTAATCGCGGTGGCCGGAGAATTAAAGCTGGCGGAAGAGCAGCTCCGGAAACTGGCCGGAGATTTGGGAATAGAAATTGACAGCGGGGATGATCAGCTGGAAGGCTTCTT
>CAZIXI010000112.1:0-10588 GCA_964543115.1 uncultured bacterium | reverse complement strand
AGATGCAGCATGCCCATTCCAATCCAGGCGTGCGGCCCCACATCTACCCAGTAATCCGTAATCTTTCCGTTTCTCTCGGTTGCATCAAGACAATTAACCATTGCCTTCACTCGTTGACTGTTTCTCGCCTGGAGAACACGCATAAACCCATTTATTCCATTAGACTGATCTGCCCCGGCCCACAAGTCACTAACACTTCTTTGATAAGCGGCCCAGAGATAATTCACCATCTGTTGACCGCTCCTTTTATGCCCTTGCTGTGATAAGAGCAGCACCGTAAGCCCAATATCATAGAGAAATACTCCCTTAGCCAAATCCTCAATACTGCTGCCAGGATGACTGAGGGGTAATCCAGTAGTTGTCCTAATTGTGCCCATTACCTGTTCAATTAATGCTGATACCTTATCTCTATCGCTGGCAAAAGAAGATCGAAATGGCAACATAGCAGCTAAAAAGGCCAGTACTCCCGCACTCATTAAAAAAGATCTTCGTCCCTTTGAATCCTGACCTTTCTCCGCAACTTCTTCCAAATAAAATTCGCCAGCGATGCAGGTTAACACATATATTTTCCTGTCCTGCCGATCAATCAGGTATAACTCCTGATACTCTTCCCGGGCGGCAATTATATCCGTGTTTTCTTCTCTTAAATCAGTTAAATTGACCTTCCATAGCACAAAGATGATTGCTTTCAATCTAGCAAGACTTTCCTCTCCACCCTGGCCTGTTTTTCGCGCTGTTGTTATTGCCGCTGCTTCATCAACAATATCCCTAAACATCTCCGTCAATCGGAGTAGTTTCTTTCCATCCGGAGCCAGAGTTTCTCTATCTACCGCATGATCCCGTTTACCTGGCAGTAAACCAGCAGATAGATGACAGTTAGCAAACAGGACAACAATAACTATAATAGAAATAATTTTCCCAACCATTTTTTCTTCCTATATTAGATTTATTAATTATTATTAATATCAGCTAAAGAAAAAAAGGCCGGACTGTAGCATTAATCATACTAATATGATTAATGAATACAACCCGGCCTGCCGACACCCTACCCGGGCTCAGATTTATAATGATTTATTTTGAAATATATTTTTTTATTACAATACTAATCCTAGCAGTAATTCCCCCAAAAACCTTCACCTGACTGGTTATTACCCCAAAAATCCTGGTCTGAAAGATCCATTACCCCGGTACCGATCTCTACCTCTTTTACCGACTCACGACCCTTATGCCAGTCTGCCTTAAAATTGATATCATCAATAGTAAAACAGTAATGACAGTAGGCACATCTGGTACCAATACCCTTTTCAGAGGTACTGTTTTTCTCTAAACATTTAGGACAAATTATCTTCATTTTTTCCTCCCGCTGGATTTTTTATCTCCGCTCGCAGCTTTATAACGCAAGAAAAATGCCAAACGACAAAAACGCTAAGTCGCTGCTCTGCTTGATATTAGGAGAGACATAGATGTTGACCAAAAAAGCAAATGTTGACCAAATATCATATTTTTAGGAGAAAATATCCTGCGGGCAATTTCACACTTCGCCAAGACACGTCAAGTAACAGGAAAGAGGAGTTTCCTATCAAGTAGAACTGGCAGTCTATACCCATTCAACTATAGCAGTCCCCCGATGGAATCGGGGGGCAGTCTATACCCATTCAACTATAGCAGTCCCCCGATGGAATCGGGGGATTACACAGACGCATCTAACGGTCTAGAAGCAAGAATCTTAAGCAATCCTGCCTTAATAGAACCTATCCCTTCTCTGAGCTCATCCAGCTGCCTAAATGCCTCTTCTGTTTCCTGCCACAGGCTGATTTCATTATAGAGGTCAAAAACTACATTTCCTCGAAGGTCATCTGGACAATCCTCAGCTAGAGTAATATCCACTATCTCCGCTACTTCTTTCAGTAAATCTGAATCCTTAGTCTTCGCCATCGCCCATAACAATCGCTGTAAATCTCTTTTACCAAGCCATCTGTACTCACCGCTCTTTATTCCGGCAACACAAGCTTGAATTTTTTCTTGCAGTCTCGCTTTCAAAAAATCATCTCGTTCTATCCCCTCTGCAAGGCGAAGAAGTCTATGAGCAATAGCGGGCAATGACAATTCTTCCTTAAACGCCTCTTCTTCCCTTTCCCCGATAAGATACTTATAAATACTCTCTCTCCGGATAAGACCATAAGCTACTGCTGTCAATAATTCTTCCACAGCAGAAAGGCAGGGAAAGGGATCTCCTGTAAATTCGTATTCTTTTTTTATCTTCATTGTAGTAAAACCATAATCAATGGCCCCCTCACACAAATTTGAGATATCAAAATAGCCCTCACATTCTCTCACCATTATACTTTGTAAACTTTCTAGCAATGATAAATCCATCTTATTTTTGCTTCTCAATACTTGCTGAACCTCTGTTTTTGCTTTTATTCTGGCTAAAACTAATTCTAAACCCTCCTGCCATTTGGATGTAGTTGCTAATGTTTCTGTATAGAGTTTAGTCCGGTAAAGTTTACTTCTTTTTGCATGTTCCTTAGCTACAGGATTTTTCCTTTTTTTATTTCTATATTGACAATCAATAACGTCCCCCGGCTCTAACACAGAACCAAGGGCAACATTTTTAACTAGAGAACCTTTTCTTTTAATAGACACATCAGCTCCGCGAATTCGCCTGCTAATATTATCAATTTGCGGGTGGCTTAATAAATCCATAACCGTAGCATTATTAGGCAGTTTCACTAACTGAACCTGGCCCCCTCTTCTGCTGCAGGCAACAACCATTGCTTCTTCATCGGTAACAAAACTTCCCCCCACACTTTCTCTCACCTTATACGCGCTATGCGACGCTGGTCCATATTCTGCTATTTCGTGCATCTTTTGTGTCCTTATCTGTACCTCAAAATTCCTCCCGCTGCACCTACAGACAGTATGCAAAGATTGGTACCTGCTTCTCTTGGGTTTCTCTATATAATCATTACTCAGCTCTTGCACATATTGCAAAAATCGCATGCCCTGCAAAACAGCATTAATTTGCCGGCATACTCGTATTTTAACTTTCTCTGCTAGACCCTCTGTTCCCTCTTTATCCTTGACAATAATCCTAAAAGCCAAAAGATCATGTAGATCTGCTACTCCCACTGCCTCACCATTTCTGGCTGGACCTCTCTTACCCCGCACATACCGCCTGATCTTATCATATGTACTCCAAACTCCCTTTATTCTTACTTTTATATCTAAATCAATTTTTTCTAATAGATCTGGAAATAACCATTCAGCTATCTCTCTTCTCATAAAAGACACAAAATCCTCTTCACCATGCCCTTCTCTAGCAATCCCTTCTGCGAGCTCTTGCCTCAAGCTGCCAATATACACATCCCTCTCACTTTCTATTTCAGCATAAACCTTGGGGTGTACTACCTTGAATATCCTATCAATTGTTTTTGTCGTAACATCAACCCTAAAATGTTTAGCAAAAAGCGGCTTAAAAACATACATGAGCTCGCCATGAAGCCTCTCTACTTTTTCACGGCCAACTTCGGCCACCTGGTTTTCTGCCACTAAAAGCTGTTGGAACTTAAAACAAAAAAGCAGGACAGCAATTTCCGGTTCCCTTTCCACCAGCTGATTAACAAACTGAAAATATAAACCAAAATTGTCTCTATCGCTTAGGAGAGCCTCTAGAGCCATTAAGTCAGTTACCTTAGCGATTAGCGGATTCACCCATTCATACTCGGCATCCCTATCTTCTTCAGCCAACAAACTCCATAAAAATACATATCTAACTAAATCAGGCTTATGAAACTGATCTTTTAAAGATTTCGGCAGCCGATTAAAAATCAAAATTGTATCAAGGACATGCAGAAAGTCTTCTAGACTGTCTCTCTCCACACAATCTCTCAGTATCTTTTCCAGCACCCCTGCTTTAGCTCCGATCGCATCAGATAATTTCCGATAAATCCTTACCCTGCCAATTTCATTTACATCCCTTTTTACGGTTTCATATTTACCAGGCGTAAAATATATACGCCTGATACCTTCCTCAATATCTTCTACTGCCGCCCCGGTTAATGCTTTTCTCCTTCGTTTCTGGGTAGACAAATAAGTAACAACCTCGATAATGCTGCCCTCTGCTATCAATTCTTCTCTGTTAGGTGAAAGAAAATATCCGCTTCCTGGTTCTTTTCTCCCTTGTATCCCATGGTCCAACGGCCTGATAATTTCTCTATCCAAAAGAATATCAATATCCTCTGCCAGAACTAACGCCGGCAAAAAATGCATTAAAACAATTTTTCCTCTAGAAATCATCCCATCCAATACTCTATCAAACATTTCCCTTTCTTTCTTCCAGCCCAAATAACGATATTTCCTTTTCAGCAATTCATACAAATCATTTCTGGTCATAACAACCAGAAAATCTCTCTCTAATTCATATTTCAACATCTGGACAATTTCTTCCTCCAGCAATTCTTCGTCTAATAGCTTCTTTCCCAGTATTATTCCACCGTCGCTCTGCCTGCCGGAGCGCTTACGCAACCAGCTCCAGAGAGGAATATAAATAGTACCAACCGGAATCAAACTCGTAATACAGGAAAGAGCGTTGGCCACTAAAATATAAGACACCCCGGCTAAATATAGAGGATCTTGCACAGCAAAAGTCAACAGGAAGACAGAACAGATAAGCAAGATATTTGCTATCGGCCCATAATGGGCAATAGCATTTTTAAGATCAGTTATTTTTCCTCTTTGGGCACTAGACAATGAACCCAGCTTATGCTTGGGAACAATTTCAGTCCACAATAACCAGCGCAATCTTATCTTAACTTCAGGGCAATCTTCTTTTCTGAATTGAGATCTACAAACAACATTGCCCCATAAAAAATGCCCCAGGATTTCATGCCCCCACCAGGGAGATAAAAATGATGCAAGCAGTATTAAACCATTTATTAATGGATCTTGCAAAAACAACAAGGTAAATAAATCAAAAGACTCAAACATCACATACCAGCCCATTACAGCCACACACAAACCGCCCAAAACTGAGACAATCAAATCGGGAAGCAAAAATGGCATCTGCATTGCGCTTCTTTCCGCTTCCGCTTCAGTTTCAGTTTCAGCTTCCGCTTCCGCTTTCCCCACATCTTTGGCAAATTCCGCCTGCTGAAATAAGCTACTGGCACTAAGCGCAGATGAACAGACAGCTCCTTCGCCAAAGCCATATACACTACTTCCTGACAAAAGGCTAAAAACAACAATACCCGTAATAACTCTTATAATAAATTTGCACATAAATACACTATTGCCTTTTTTGGCAAAGCAAGAAAATATAACAGCAAGGAAATTTACAGCGCCCTACCAACCTCGAGCGAAACCGACTGTTCTGCCGGCATAAACAACGCTAATTCCTCTGGAGAAAATACCTTTTCCTCAAACCAAACACATGGTTCACCAGCTATTCTAGTTACCCGCAGTATCGTTACCTGATACCTACCATCCGCTAACTCTCGCGCTCCTTCAACACCAAAAACCCCGTTATGGGAAATAAAGGCAAAGCTTCCTTCCCCCTCACCCTGAACATCGTTCTGAGTAAACAATTTGCGCCCGGCAATAATCTCTTCACAGTCAGCAGGCCGCAAATGACGAATACCATTTTCCCCTTCCGTCTCCTCTTCACTAAAGGCATAGCGCTGGTCCAAATCAACGGCTTTTTCTCCAGAGACAGCCGTATTAACATTCTCTGAATACACACGCACACTGGCCAAGGCACCCTGATCGCGAAAAACACCGGCAACAGCCAGATTCATAAATCCTTCCGGTGCCGCACCCACGGTCATAATAACCTTATGTTTGCCCTGTTTGCGGCCAAAAGTTGCCGACAAGGCATGAATCACAGTACCATCCTTAATTGTTGTAATTTCTAATCCAGGATACTTTTTTTTAATCTTGCGGAGGGCCGCTAATCTCTGCGTTTCCCTGGATCTATCCATAAGTACTACCTCTAAATCACCAATTGTTATTCCATTAACATCAGCCAGCTGACTTAAAAACCACTCTATTCTTTCTTCTTGTGCTTTTTCCAAAATATCTCCATATTTCTGCCGCTGTTCCTCTGTCAAAAGCGGTTCCTCCGTGGTTATCTCCGGATCTAATAAATTACTCATCATTTCTCTGTGTTCCGGAGGCACTAAGGTTACTATTGAATCCACATAGATATCAGGACAATTACCCAAAGAGCCCACTCCTAGTCCAGTAACAATAACACTGGTTGCCCCCGCCTTCCAGGGCTCCAGTTCTGCCAGACTCTTTCCCTCAACATCACTGACAAAGGCATTTGTTCCTTCAATAACATCAATAATAGCATCATGCACCGGCTCTTTACCGGTTATAACATCCGGACCCACTACATCATTGGCCTTAAAACTCTCTGCCACATCATCTCTACCGAATCCTTCACTGGCCCGCACCCTTAAAACAACTCCTGCTATTTTAACAATTGCCTCGTATATCTTCTTAGCAATTCCATCAGCCTCATCTTTTATCTCGCCAATTTTCTGTTTGTCTGCCGGATTTACTTTATCCAGCCCCAGTCTCCGCACCTTACCCCGTAAACCACATTTTGTTAACACTGCTGCCGCAAGACTGCTTGTTTTTGTGGAAATACTATCTGCTACCGGCTGTTTCGGTTCAGAACCAATCTTAAATTTCGTACTTGATGTTAGAGAAGCACTTACTCCTAATCGACTAGCAGCCGCCAATGTCTGTACAGACATTGAATGCGAATCAATAGATTCTTCACCACCAGCACAGATACAATTGATGCAAAAAAATAAAACTACAATTAAAATATTGATTTTATTAGCATTTTTCCAGCTCATACATTTCCTCCATATCACTTGAAACCACTTATTGTGATTAGCAAAACATAAACTAATTCAGTATCCACTTAAACAGCCTGTTCAATAGGGGCGGACAACTCCGTCAGCTCGTCTTGTCTAAGCGCATCATTAAGTGTCCCTATCCGTTTTATTACGTCGCGCGCTACCCGCTGCACCCTAGGCAATATATCTTCTTCTTTATCTGGACATCTTGGTAATTGATGATATACATTTATCGCCACAGTCACTTTACCTTCAGCCATAGCTACTGCTTGTCGCCATCTCTCCCTGTCAAACCCCAGTTCGGTAAATAATCTCTCGTAATACGGAATATCTTTCATATAATCTATCGCCGCTGAAAGCATTAAGCTATCCCGCTGCTCACCAGAGAGTTCTTCCTGCCGTAATTTGATTAATAAATGCCAGAACCGTTCATTGGCTGCTAAAGCACTCATATCTTCAGGGCCATTTATTTCATCTTCTATTGCTAACTGTAAACTCATATAGATAACAGCCAATTCTCTTATTGCCTCGTTATCCTCAAGCAGCTCTATAATGCTATGTTTAAGATCATGGTCCAAAACTAAAAAGAGCTCATCATCAGACATACCAAATACATCTACATCAACTATAATATATCCCTTAGACATCTTAGCGACAGGAGCGGTTTCAGCAGACCCCTCAACCTGCAAATTCTCTACTACCTTTATGCCCGCTGCTGCCCCAAAAATACCGGCTCCATATTTATCTACCAATCTCTTTCTCACACGTTCATATTTTTCCAGATCAACTTCTGCTGGCTTTTTATCATTAGCAGTAATAACTCCAGCCTCAGTAAAATCTGCCTGCCATAAAGGTATATTTATCCTTCCTCGCTTAATCCTTCTCATTAAAAGCGACGCATCTAGTGCTGAAGAAACAATAACTACTTTTGCATTATTATCATCTGCGCCAATCCACTTGAAATCACTTTCAGCACCATCTACCAATTCCACCTTGCAGGTAAGTTCAAAATCACCTCCTTCGCTACAGTATTCAGGAATTGGTAAATCTAACTTATACAAATATCTTCCGTCAGGCAAAGCTTCCCAGTGTTTCATCAGTTTATCATCCCAGTCCTCACCCCTCTGTCCATAATGAAGCCTAACTCTAACCTGATCCGGATGTATATCTCCTAAAGTAATCCCTAGTGTCACCTTTATTGTCTCCTGAGTAGATAAGAAAGTAGTTGTATGGCCCATTCTGGGCATCAATCTACCAAAAGAGACTTCGTCCCAAAAGACTTCCCTTAACCGTGCTGGATCTGTAATAATAAAACCTCTTGCTGCTTGATCCTTTTCCGCCAAAGCTCTATTATACTTAAGATTTCTTATCGGCAGCACTGCTGGTGAATCAGCTAAGATACTCTTAAATGAAGTTATTGCCGTCTTATCTGTAAAGCTGGAAATCTCTGCAAATGAAAGCTTTCCACCAGCAGTACCCCTTTCTCCTAACCGCGGATGTCCATATACTCTTGCATCTCTTGGCCAAATATTAAAATCCCAGACAGAACCGCCGTCCTGACCAACAACTTCACCTAAAACAATTCTTTGTTCTCTTATGCCTTTTTTGCCTGGTGTTTTTTTGATATAAAATAACTCTTTTGTTTCCTCATCATATTTAACACCCTTAGTTTTTATCCAATCGCGCATATTGCCGCCAACAATTTCACCATTTCTGACAAAAATTTCTTTTACAGTTCTATTAACTCTTACTTTATACATGCGCATATCATCATTTGCCTTAGAATCTAAAGACTGCAGCACTGGCACCTTTACCGCCTCGTGCCCATCAGGAAATTCAACTAGCGTTACTCCTAACTTTCTTCTTCTTCTTCTTGGAGCTATCTTCCCCGGCTGCAAAAATACTTCTGTGGCAATTGTATGAGAATGATCCAAGATCATTTGCTCTCCCGCCTCCGGCCGATATACTCCATAAACCATAGTATCATCTGTAATATATATTTCATTTATCAGCGAATCCACAATAAGACAATTGTTGCCAATCCTTCCCGCCGCAATAGTTACATCACCGACAATTACATTGTTCTTTCCCAGCTGAACATTACTTGATATGCGCACATTAGGGCCAATCAGATTATTATCCGGATCGATAGTATAACCATTCCCTGCTGTCATTCCCATAAGCTCCCGCAAATCCGGATTTTCTAATAACTCTTCCGCTAATGCCTTAAAGGTAAGATTAGTACCTGTATCCATAAAATAGGCATATCTGCCGGCATCGACAAAGCCAATACCAAAACTTTCTTTTAGCTGCTGCGCTGTCACCCATATTTCTTCATAATCTCTTTTTGCTTCCCTTTCCCAGAAATCAAGCTTGCCTTTCTTTTCAAATTCCTTCCTCTTTATTTCCAAGAACTTATGACACTTAGAGATGGTACACGGCTCAGAAAAATCTTTTGAGGTATCCAACCCATATTTCAGATATAAAGGAGTACCTTCTTTGTCCTTTAATTCACCATATGCCCGGACCAAGGCGGCAAGAAAGTCCGGCCGCAAATAATAATCCGCCCAGTTAGTGGGCACAAAATCTATTGCATCTAACCTTGTCTGCCAGGTATCCTCATTAGGCTTTTCCACAAACCTTCCTATCCCGCCTACGAGATCAACTAACATACATCCCAGCTCACCCAGTTCCGCTGAATTATATCTATCATTTCCCGGGCCGATCATCGCAGGTTTTGCCGCTCCAATTATCTGAAAGCCCTGTTCACCGATAGCAACATCTCTTGACGGGCATTTTATCCCATCATTAGTGGTAATAAGCATTCCCGTTCGCTCAGGATCAAAATTACACATAATCTGCCCAAATGTCTGATGGAGGTAAGGTTCACCGTTATGGCAGGTAACTCCTCCCTTACAGCCATAACCGCTCGCTGTTAACGGATAATTTCTCTTTCCTGTACCCGCGCTGAGAACCACCGCCACATTTTTATCCTCAATATATCCACCCAAGTGTTGTTCGCCATCTACAACACAATCCTTTATTTGCTCCCAGATGTCTTTTGTCGTATTTTTCTTCAATCTCCTTTTATCTATGCCAACCAATTGCACATCTCCAGCTACATCTTCATTTATTTTTAATTTCTCATTACACATTAAATTAATAATCGCACTCCAATTTCCCGTAATCATTCCGGAAGGCTGGCTGACAATTACCACCCTGGCGTTCTTCGGTATCCGGCCCTTCTTTTTTGCATCCTTAATCAACAGCACCTTTTCTGCCGCGGAAGATTCATCAACAACAAGAACTACTAAGTCATAATACCTACCTGCCAATGTTTTTTCAGGCTTCTCTACCGCTTTTCGCAAAAGCCTGCTCGCCTTATTAATGCCGTGTTTTGGCCCCTTTCCTTCACGGTATAAATCCGCCACCAAACGATTTCCATCAACCAGAAATGGAATACCTAAAAGAACAATCCGCTTGTTGTCTTCTCTAAAAGCAGAAATGATATCTTTATTTTTCTTGTTTAATACCTGATCTATCTGCGCTATGCTTATATGGCCAAAAATATTTATCATATCCTCCGCAACAGTATTCTGCGCAAAAACTATCCATTCCTTATCATCAGCACGCACATTTAGTTCTTTAAAAAAATAGAACATTCTTATCAATATATCCGCGTAATACTTCTTCCTTTTTCCCCGCGCGCTATTCATCTT
>CAZIXI010000111.1:0-10678 GCA_964543115.1 uncultured bacterium | reverse complement strand
CGGACAGATTAGGGAAGAATTGCTGGAGATAAAGGGAGAGGCAATAGCTGTATTGACTGGTGAAGAAGAGAAGTTGATACAAAAGATGCCGCTCTATTTGGCGGCAAAGGTTGTTGACCGGACTGGGTTCAATAAAGAGGTGATGCAGGATCCGGCTTTTGGCTTCCTGCTGGACGAGCGCGACGCGCTGATGCAGGAGATGGTAGCGGAATCCTTACAGGGCAATGAAGAAAAGGCCCAGAAAATAATGTTGCGTATCGCCCAGGCGGATAAGGTAATTGGTTTATTGGGTTCAGGTATGCCGCCAAGTGATAATCCGCAATTAAATAAATTAAGAAATGAATTGTTGTTGCAGACCATTCGGCTGGTGGATGGCACGGATACCAGCGCTAGCCAACAGAACCGAGTCATGGCTTTAACCAATATTTATGCGGTGCGGAGTTATGAGATGGCGGTTTTTGGAAAAGCGGTTCAGCAGACAGAGGGTGATAAATCCATGTTGGACAGGCTCGTGGGTGTAGAGCAGGGTAAGGCCAGGACTGAACTAGAAAAAATGGGGTATAAGGGTCTTAGTGATACCGAGATAAAACATATCTGGTCCCTGGCGCAAAAAGCTAATGAATCAGGGAATAGCATTTCCGCAAGCCGTGCTAAGATGTATGAATTGGCCGGGAAGATTGCCAGTGGTGAAATTTCGGTAACAGAAGATGTACTGCTTGAAACCAGTTTATTTGCCCGGCAGGTAAATGAATATAGTTCGGCGGCAAAAGTAATAACATTGATAACTTTACGGCCCAAGGTGGACAAAGTAGCCGATAGTCCGCAGGAATTAGTGGCGTTGTTCCAGGATAATGGTTTCGGCGACGCAGATTTTGCCGCGGTTCGCAGGGCGGTTATCGCTTACCGGGACGCTTCTCAGCAGATAGATTATCAACTGGAATCAGGCGATTATAGTCTTTCCCAGCTGGCTCAGATCGCTGCCGGCGCGCAATCCGCCGTTACTCCTTTAATCAAGGCTTATGAGAGACCATCTTCCATCATCGCACTTAATTCCGCCAACCGCGAAAGTGAGGCCGCGAAACTGAATCCTGTGTCACAAAAGGAGCAGGGAGAGCACCAGCGTTATCAGGAGGAGATTACAAGTGTGCTGGCGGAACAACGCGGCCAGTATGAGGCGTATTTTAAGGTGATGAACGGTGATGCCGGGATAGAGGAATTAGGAGATTGGCAGGATAGTGTGGGGAGCGGGATGGTGCAGAAGGTGGGTAATGTGCGGATGTTTGGTGCTGCCGGATTTACAGACGGCAATGGCCAGACACAGGAAATCGGCAAAGGAGTGCAAGACATGTTGGCTGGATCGGTTAACCAGACTGCCCTTGCCGGTTGTGAAGGAATAAATTATGGCCGCTTAAACAGTATTGTGGGCAATATAAGCATAAATGATCAGGTTACCGGCACTATGGCTACCTATAAAGCGGCAGCGGATAAATTAAAGGCGTTAACAGAAAGAGACAGCGAAAGAGAAAAACTTTCAGTGCAAGATCAGCAGGAGCTGGAAAGTTTACGTGCTGAGCTTGGCGGATTGAAAAGTAGATTGGATAATTTGCTCTCGCAGTATGCGGATAAGGTTAATTACAGTGTGGTGCAGCAGGCGTTACGCGCCTTTAGCGCTGATCTTAGATTTACAAAACTTAGAATAGATACAATCGGCCGCGAGAAATTATTTGATGATGTTGCCGGCATAATCAAAGGGCGTAACCTCAGCGAGCTTAGTCTGACTGAGCTTAATCAGGTAGCTAAACTTGTGGGTGTGAAAGAGGCCAAACAGGAAGAAAAGGCCCAGCTGCTGGAAAAACTGGATACGGCTTTGGCAGAACACAAAACATTACTGACAGACGCCTATAACGCTCAGCAGAAGATTAAACAGATAATCGGTAAAGCCGGCAGATTGGATAAGAGTGATCAAGCAGCCTATTATATGAAACTGGAAGCAGCATTGAGTCAGGCTGGTAAGCTGGAATCATTTATCAATACTGGCCTGATGAAAGACGGCGTTAATCAGACAATTAATGCCCGCCGGCAGCAGAATAAACCGGTAAGCGGTGAATTGCTGGGTTTACAGGCAAAAATAAACGCCGGTTATCAAGCGGCGCAGGCAGCGCTTAATAGCGGTGATTTTACCGTACTGGGTGTTGTATTAGGTAATTTGCAGACTGATATTGGTGCCGCGCAGTATGTGATAAATGCCAGTTCACCGGTTAATGCCGGGATCGCGCAGGTCTACGCGAAATATCAGATCGGTACCATATCCAAAGAACAGGCGGTTAAAGCTATTAGAACCTTAATGGTTACTGGTAGTGCGCTTAAGGATAATGCAAACAGGGAACAGCTGGAGAAGGCGCTGACTGATATGCCGGCTGAGAGTCTATTAATCTTAGCGGAACAGGCCTTTAAGGCGCAGGGCGCTGTTAAAGATATCTACCAGGCAGTGGCCAGTGACGATTATACGGAATTGGGTCGCACACTGGGTACCGTGCCTGATCTGGGATTTATCGGCTTATTTAATCAGGGAGCGCATTATAGCGCCAGGCTGGGCCAGGTGATGAAGATTTTGGTAAAGGACGGCCAGGTTAGAGACCTCAGTCAGTTAAGCGTAAAAGAGCTGAAAGGAGTGATGAAGGCCCTGGGAATAAGTGCTCCGGCGGAATTAAAAGAAGGTGATGAGCAAGGGAAAAAAGAACTGACTGTGATCCTGCAGGGATTGATTAATGAATATACTACCTATAGGAATCAAATGGAAAAGGGCCTGCAGGCCCTGAAGTCAGGTGATGAATATAATCTGAAAAATATTAACAGCGAAATGGCGGGTACCGCTTACATTATTAATACCATGACCAGTATGGCCTCCCGTTTCAAGGAACGCTATGCCGCACGTATATATAAGGAAGGCGAGCAGCTTGTGGCCGCAGGCAAGGTTAAGCAAGGCAACAGAAAAATTAGGAAGGCAGGCAAAATACTGAAGGAAACAACCGGTATTAAATACACGGAAGCGCAGATGAAAGAGGTTGTTGCCGGCATTACCAACTTACAGAGTAAGGAAGAGGCCTTTTTAGCTGAGGTCAGCAGTCTCCGGGCACGCGGTCTGGGTTCTCATCTGGCCAAGGAAGCTGCTGATAAGGTGCATGATGCTAACACTGACTTGAAAGCCTCCATGTCCAAACCGGTACGGGATGCGGTTAAGGCTGGTGATTGGCAGGCCGTGGAAAAAATGCTTACCAGCGGTATAAAGAGCGGCAAGCAGAGAAGGTATCTACGAAAAATGTTAAAGCAGTCAGAGGTAAGGGCTGCGCTAGAGAATGTTACTGGTGATAAACAGCAATTTGATTTGTTGGTAAAGGTCTTTAAACAGAAAGCGGAGGCAAAGGCAACCAGAATTCGGGATAAAAACCTCAAACAAACAGTAATGACCCAGGCGGAGGTAGAACTGAACAAGGCGATAACCGCCGTGCAGGTCAGCACTGCTGCCGCCAACAGGCATTTTAGCAATGCCCTTGCTTATTACGGGACCATCGGCGTCTTCAAGCAATTAGATAAAATGAAGGGTACCGTAAGAAGACATTTGCGAAGAGCGGAAAACGCCCAAAAGAATGGCCGATCCCCTTCGGCAAAGAACCGGGTGGCGCTGGTAGCTGACGCCTTAGCCAAAGAGCTTAAATTAGCAGTTGCCAGTGGCGATATAGAGGCAATGACACATTTTACTAAGATTGTTTCTACTGCTTTACAGATTTTACAGGCGGATGTTAGCAAGAATAAACAGCAAAAACAGGTAAAGGGCGTCAAGGTGCAGAAGTATACTTTTGTGCAGAAGGTTGATAAAGAGGCGGGTAAACAGGTTGAAACCAAAACAGTTGTGGCTGCGGGTGCAGTGCTTTTATTGCGGAACCCTGCTAAAGCTGTGCAAATTGCCACAACAGTGACCAAGGAATATGCCGAAGGCGCGGTAAAAGAAATGAAGGGCAAAGCGGAAGCGGCCGTAACTATTAGGGAAGATCTGAAGCAAGCAGTCGGAAAATTAAAGGGCGTGAAGGGGATGTTTGGCCAAGCAGCTGATATTATCAATGAAGCCGCGGTAACCTTCTTAACCGGTGACTGGGACCGGGCGCAGGCCACCTTACAGCCGGTAAATGATCTGTTGGATACTATTGGCAATAGAATAAAAGCAGCGCAGAAGAGAGTTGGTCAAATACTGCCCAGAATAGAAAATTTCATGCAGAGAAGTTTAGGGATCGGTCAGGCGGGTTGGATAGTAGCAAAAGCGGAAACAGACCTAGGCCTGAAAGTACCGCCGAAGGGTAGTTATCAACAGAATATGGCTCAAGGCGATGCGCATATGTCCGCGGCGCTCAGTGATGTGGCGAGTGCCGGTAAGGTAACGGATGCCGTCTATGACAAATTAGGTGAGGCGGTTAATTTATACCGGGCGGCGGATGTTATTATGCAAAGAAATGTCGATGAGTTAAGACAGAGTGTTATTGGTCAATTTCTGTTAAAGGCGTTAGGCGGGATGACGCTTGATGAGGTTGGTAAGGGCCTGAAGGGGCTGAAAGAGGCGGCAAGTGAAAAGAATAATAAAGGTATTAAAATGTCGAAACTTTCTTATACTGACTATACTATGGCCCGCGGCATGATTATGGAGGCGGCTGCTGACCTGGAACTATTTACAAAAGCTGATAGTGAGCTTAGCGATGCGGAAAGGAAGGAAAAGGAAGAAAAAGAGAAGGCAGGAATGACTCTGGAGAGCCTGCTGGAAGATGGTGAGGATGCGATCGCTAAGAAACAGGGAATGGAATTACTGGCAAAACTGGGTAATCTGTTAAATTCTGAAAAGTACAAAGGTAAAGAGGCTTTTGAAGCGGCTCTGGGGAAGGCGGGAGGAATTTCTGAGGTGCTTCATGCCTTAGGTGTGCCCACAGATGTGCGGGTTAATCTTACTTACGGTTCCTTTATTGGTATTGTAAACAGCGCGATAGGTATTGGTAATCAGATAGCGGATGATATATTTAACAAAGAAAAAACGGATACAGCGCTGTTGTCTGAATTGGATAAACAGGTGGGAACGTTCATGATGGTAGATACTTTGGGTCAGTACGCTGATCAGTACAAGAGTAAAGACAGCAAGGAAAAATTAGCTAAGCTTGTCAGTGAGATGGAGCCTGATGAAGAGAAGGCGCTGGGAAATATGTTGTCTTCTTTTGTTGATAATATGAATAAGGTTTCCACTTCAAAAGGCAGCCAGAATATTATTGAGGCGGGGAATAAGGCCAGCAGGTTGCTGGGCGGGGTATTTGCGCTGGTAGACATAGAAAAAACGGAAAATAAACAAATGACGAATGCCGGATTAGAAAAAGTCAGACAGGAATATGACGCTGCCGTCAAGGGGTCTATTGGTGAACTTGGCGATGAACCAACAGAAGGCAGATTGCTCAGATTTGCTGATGCCTTAGGTTATGCCAAGAGCACACTGGATAATCTGCAATCCTTTGACGCAATGTACAAAGACTCAGCTGCTGCCGGCGAAAGATTGGATAAGTTGGAGAAATTCGCTGAGCAGGGTATGCTGCATGTGCTTGATTCCAAGGGTGAAGAAGTTGAGGTGTCATTAACCAGCGAGCAGAAGGAAACTCTGCTTGCCGTTGTCGCGCAGGCGCGAGAAAAACTGCAAAAAGTTACTCAGGCCATAAAATCCGCTGAGGGCAGCCTGGCAGAGGACGCTAAGGGATTTCAAGCCCATTTGGTTAAATATCTTGATGATAAGGAAGCAGTACAGGATGACCTGGTCAGCGATGCCTTTAAGACCCATTCCAGTCTGATTCAGGGTATGGATACTATAATGAAAGCCACCGATACATATGTTAAGGCTAATGTCAGGAAAGCTACTCTGGAATTAGAGGCCGGTCTGATTTCCCAAGCGGAAGGCTGGGCTGAAACTATATTTGGCGCGGGGATGAAAGTGTTCCAGATCACTGAAGAAACTACGGGTTTGGGCATGAAAGAGTCAGAGATACTTGCCGCGGAGATTGCCAAGAGTGAAATTGCCTTGCAGCAAATGGATCAGTTCTTTGCCGCGGCAGAGGTGGGTAATTATTATTTAATGGGTCAGCTCGGCGCGGCCATCGCCAAGACAATGCAATTTACGGATTCCGGTACCGTGGGCCTGGCCTGGGCGGGTATGCAGAAGAGCATAAATGACGGTACGGCACAGAAGAATATGGCTAAGGGGATTATGCTGGCGAAAGGGATAACCGAAGAAGCGGCCTTAACAGAGGCGGCAGAGATTTTGAAAGCACAAAAGCAGGCTTTCATCAGTACCAATAAGAATCTCATAAGAATTTGGAGCAATCAGGACCTTAATCTGGAAGAACGGATAGCCAGTTTAAGCTGTCTTGATTCTCTGCAGACATTTAATGCCACTACTGCCAAGCTTGTCAGTACGGCAATGACTATTGGTGCCCGTAAGAAAGATTACGATAATGCTGCCTGGAGAGATATTGTCCTGAATGAAGTAGATTGTTTAGTGGCGATTAGCCAATTTAAATCAGGATATAACGAATTCACTGCCGGTAATTTCGGTTCCGCGCAAGGTTATTTTGATAAGGCGTCGATGGCGATGGATGCGATCTCCCAGAGAGAGACCGATGCGGCAAATAAAAAGATGATGGGAGATCCGAAGTTTAACAAAGCCGGGCTAGAAGAGCTTGTGAGGAAAAATACCATAACTGAGAAGAATAAGAATGGTACGGGAATTGATGAGTTCCAGCGGGAGACGACAAAACTAGTATCAGCCTACGGGGATGCTATTCGTACTGGTGATTGGGGCAGGGCGGCGGAACTGCGTGTGCAGGTGAAAGCGCGTCAGGGAGCGATGGGAGCATCTATAACAAAAATCAGGTTAAGCACGGGTAAATATGATGCTTTATTTATGGGAACCAAAGAAAACATGGTGGATGATCTTATTGAACGGGGCTTTGAGAATCTTAAAAATGAGGACTATCAGCAGGCCAATGAATTGTTTAGTAAGGCCTCAACGGTGATGAGTATTGTTGAGCAGCAGTATGAATTTAGTAAGCTTGCCGTTAGTGAGGAGATGAGAGAGGAATCTCAGGAACTAGGAGTAGACCTGGCTGGCAGTATATCCGTCAACCTTGGATTAGCCTGGTTTGCCGTCATGGCTGATGATGTGGAAGCGGCCCAGGGTTATCTTGGTCAGGCCGCGACAATTAAAGAATCCTATGACAGGATTATTAGTTCCAAGGATCTGGATGAGGTAGAGAAGAATTTGGATAGCCATGTAGCGCATGCTAATTACGCGGCGAACGAACGTAATCTTAGAAAAGCAACATTAGCGGGGATAAAAGAGGTAGCGGTTAAGGTTGCCGGCGTGGACAAGGAAGAGGTCAGCAAAACCTTGACAGCGCAGAAAGCGAACATTGGGAAGTTAAAGGCTGTTCTTAGAAAAGGATCCGCGGGATTAAGTGAGTTGTCCGGGGTATTGGAGAAAGGAAGGAATTCACATATTAGGACACAGGCTTTCCTCAAGCTTGCCGATCTTGGTGAAAAATTAAAAACCGGTAAAATCCGCGATGTTGGCATGGCATTAGCTCCACTGCAGAAGGCGATAGAAGATAAATTAGAAGATAATTTGGATCTAGAGAATATCGAAGCAGCTGTTATCCTGGCTATAGAAAATTTATATGATGTTTATGCACAGACGCCGGAAACCGGCGAAGTATCAACTGCCTTGTCTGAAGCCCTGCAGGCGGCGGACATACTGATTTCAGTTGTGGATGAAGTGGAAGGTCTGGCCAATATGATTGCCGACCTGGATGAGGCAAAGGTTGCCGAAGTTGTTGAGAATAATGCCAATAAAATGGAGTTTCTGATAATTGCCATTGCTGATCTTGCAGATTATGTTATTAGCGATAAAGATATTCTTTCCGCGGAGGGGCTAACGGCGCTGGATCGCGCGGCTACGGCATTGGCGCTTGTGCGTTCACAGTTTATCCTAGAGGGTTTTGAAGGAGGGAAAAAACAGCAGGAATTATTTGAGGCCCTGGGTAATGGTGATGCTGCTGCAGGAAAAGAGATATATGAAGATATTAAGCTTAAAGCAGCAGCGCTGGAAAATACAGTTACCTATGATTTAGTTAATGAATCAGATCTGGAGGCGTTTACCAGAGAAGCAAAGCTTGTTAATCTGCTTGTCGGCAAAATGGATTATACGTATCGGGAGTCAAAGCTGGAAAAAACAGAAAAGGATTATAAAGAAACAGCTGAAAAGTATGAGCAGGCAAAGGGTCTCTACAGTAAGGAACAGCAGGAGCGAATAGAAGAAGGCAAAGCGCAAACAGAAAAAGCCGCTGGTTTATTGGAAAGCGCGAAAGAAAAGGATGCGGAATTATCTGCTATTCTTAGTAAGGGAGAATTGAGTGTTGACGACCTAAATCACGCTCAGGAGCTGTTGGGCCAGATGAATTCTTCCCTGAGGGTTGCCGGTAGTATTTACAAGAACGAGAATTTCATCATCAATCAGGAGACGGCAATTGTGGTGCTGAATTTAATATCTCCTATTCTGCCTAAGTTGGCTAAAGATGCTCATGATGAGACGAAAGCGGCGCTAACACTTTCCCTTGAAGCAAAATTACAGGCCCGCACTATTTTGGCAGCAGCTGTAGAGAACATGGAAAACGGCAATTATACATTGGCCGGTAAGTACGCGGAAGCTGCTGATCTGCTGATGACCGGGGTAATTTCAGTTACTACGAAAAGTCTGGATGATTTGGGACCTAATGATGCGGAAAGAAAACAATTTGTAGAAGCAAAAACGTCTGTTCTGCAAGTATTGGAGAAAGTTCAACAGACTGACAATGTTCTGGATAAGGTGAATATAATCTTAGCGGTAAAACCGCGGGTGCGGGAAGCAGAGTACCTGCTGGCAAAATTTAAGTATGATAAGGTGAAAAGGGCGGAAGGCAAGCAAAAAGGCCTTTTAATGAGTGAAGTTGTGCACAATGAAGGGGATAAACAACTAATAGCAGAAGAAATGATCCTCTATGAGCAGGCACAGGATCGGGCAGCAGAAGGTGATTTTGAGGGTGCTATGCAGCTGCTGGGCAAGGCGCAGCAAATACAGGGGTACCTGGAAGCGAGGTTGAGTTATGAGATGAAGGCTGAAGGTAAAGAGCCGAAACTGGAGGAATATGCGAACAAACTGTTAACTGATATGGGAGTGTCATTCAGTGAACTAGTAGAAACGCAAGGCTCTAAATTGAATGAGGCAAGAGCATCATTATTAGCCGGTGATTATGAGGAAGCAGCAACTGCTTTTACAGAATATAGCGCCTATGCCAAACTGGAAGCGACCGTAATTGCCTTTAATTCCTGGCTGGAGGAAGGTGAGAAAAGCCCTGGCGGGATTGTTTCCTATGATGCTTACCAGTTTATGGGTAAGATCAAGCAGGGATATAGAAAACTCCAGGCGGGTGAGCCAGATGAGGCGACAAAAATCTTTGCTGCGATGGAACGCACCATCAAGATAGATTCACTCACTGCGCAAATGGCGGATCTTGAGCCAAAAGATGCCTCTGTGGCGGGTAGTGCAAAAAGAGTGGAGGTGCTGGGCAATATTGAAGCTGACGTTGAAAAGCGGGTAGAATTAGCGGAGAAATTAATGGCCGAGCTTGGTTATGAAGGTGCGGAAATCGACCAGCTGTTGGGGGAGGCCGGTGACTTGGTTACGCTTTATAATAAGGTGAATGAAGTGCCCAATTATGATTTTACTGCTGCTGCTGGTGGTGGAGCACTTAACAAGGAATATCAGGCGACACTGGAAGCCTACAGCGCCTATCAAAGCGGTAACTATGAGGTCATGAAACTCTGTCTAACGCGCGGCGATATACTGGATAAAGGAGAAGCCTATGAGGGCGGATTAGCTGTGCTGAGTACCAGCAAAAATGTAGGAATTGAAATGGGGCTATTATATTCTGAAGCACTGACTAAATACGGTGACTTAAAAGAACTTTCCTGGAACCCTGAAGATATGTTGGCCAATAAAGAGAATATTGAATCAGCAGCGGCGGTGTTTAGTTTTATAGATAGTATTCCCGCCCTTAAGAACATTCTTACCGCTTACGCTTTGGAAACAGAAAAATTAAAAGAGGCGAAAGAAGCAGTAAAAGAATACAACTACATTGCACAAGAAAGGGAACTTAAAATAAAACATTTTGGTTTGAGGGAAGAAATGAGCGTTTTCAACGTTATTGGTATTTATCGCCGTACGGTTATTATCGAGGAATTGGGCTTAAAACAGAAAAATGAACAATTAGAAGTCTTAAAGCAGAAAAAGGAAAACGCTGAGAAGAGTATTCTGGCAATTAGGGAAGAGCTGGGAAAATTTAATCTTAAGCTGGAAGAACAGGGAATAAAACTTGGTGTTGGTAATTATAACCAATGGAAAGGTGAAATGGCCAGAACCAATGGCCGGATTGCTTTTAGGGTGGGGGTTATTTCCGCAGCCCTTATTGATAAGCTGTTCAATAATAAATACAAAGACAACAAGGAAGGTGGTTTTTATGAATTAGAAAAAGGAGCGAAAGAAGGAAGGAGCGGAAAATTAGCGGAA
>CAZIXI010000110.1:0-10934 GCA_964543115.1 uncultured bacterium | reverse complement strand
GCCTCCGCCGGCTACCGCCTTAACCACTACCGGATAACCAACCTTTTTGGCCACCTTTAAGGCATCCTCTTTAGTTTCTACCGGACCGTCAGAACCCGGCACAATCGGGGCCCCCACCTTCTTGGCAATACGCCGGGCCTCAGCCTTATCACCCATAACTTTAATATTCTCCGGAGTCGGTCCGATGAATTTTATATTACAGCTTTCACAGATTTCCGCAAAATGGCTATTCTCTGCCAGGAATCCGTATCCGGGATGAATTGCCTCAACATCAGTTATTTCTGCCGCACTGATAATGGCCGGTATATGGAGATAACTGTTAATACTGGGGGGGGCGCCAATACAGACGGATTCGTCGGAAAGTTTTACAAATAGCGCATCTTTATCAGCCTTCGAATAAACAGCAACGGTCGAGATCTCTAATTCCCGGCAGGCCTGAATAATGCGCAGGGCAATTTCGCCACGGTTAGCAATAAGAATTTTTTCAAACATAGCTTACCTTTTCTCTACCAGAAACAATGGATGACCATACTCAACCGCTTCACCATTTTTAACAAGTATCTCCTTAATCCTCCCCCGGACCTCGGCCTTTATCTCATTCATGACCTTCATCGCTTCAATGATACAAACTACATCATTAGGCTCAACTTCCTGTCCAACTACAATGTAAGAAGCAGCATCCGGAGAGGGAGAAGCATAAAACGTACCGACAATCGGCGATTCAATGGTTGTTACATTGTCAGGGAGAGTTTCTACTGCTGCTGTCGGTAAGGATTGGACGTGTGCGGCAGCTGATCCCGCCGGAGCAACGGCTAACGGAGCCTGAGCAATGCTGACTATTTCCGGCTCACCTAAACGGCCCCTTTTTAAGCTCAGACGCAATCCATCACGTTCCATCTCAAACTCACTCAGGTGATTCTCTTTCATTAACTCGATAATCTCTTTAATCTCCTTAATATTCATTGGCACCTCTCTTGGCGTAGACGGCCTCTGGCCGTCCCGTCCTTTATGTTAGTAATTGAGCTGGACTCACATTGACTACTTTTGTAATATTATACGCGTTGGACGTATTCACCGGTACGGGTATCGACCTTCAGCTTATCACCGACTTTGACAAACATAGGCACTTGCACTACCGCGCCAGTCTCCAGAGTGGCCGGTTTATTCCCGCCGCTCACGGTATTGCCCTTGTATCCCGGTTCGGTTTCTACTACCTTTAACTCAACAAAGGTCGGCAATTCAACGCCCATCACTTTATTTTCATAATAAGTAACTTTAACCTTACTGTTTTCCTTCAGCAACCCGACACTTTCACCAACCATCTTTTCACTTAAGGGATGCTGCTCATAATTTTCGGTATCCATAAACCAGAGATTATCCCCGTCATGGTAAAGATATTCCATGTTTTTTTCTTCCAGATAGGCACGCTCCAACTGTTCACCCGCCCGAAAGGTACGGTCAATAACCGCGCCTGTCTGGCAATTTTTCAGCCTAGTCTTCACAAAGGCACCGCCCTTCCCTGGTTTCACATGCTGAAACCAGGTGACAGTAAATAAATTACTGTCAATAATAACTGTCATTCCGTTTTTGAGTTCGTTTGTGGAAACCATAAGAGCCGTTCCTCGCGAGCTTTGCTCGTCGTTTTTCGTTTCTCGTTTACCTTATTGTTATTTCGTGCAGGGTTTTGGGAGACTTGCTGAGGACTTCGGCGCCTTTATTGGTTACCAGCACTAGATCCTCAATTCTCACCCCACCCCAACCGGGGATATATATTCCCGGTTCTACAGAAAATACCATTCCGGGCCGCAAACAGAGTTTACTCTTCCTGCTTATCCGGGGTAATTCATGAACAGCTTTACCGATGCCATGCCCCAGGGCATGTGTAAAATACTTAGCATAGCCCTGTTTCTTGATATAATCCCTCGCTGCCTGGTCAATTTCAGCAACTATTGTTCCAGGGGCAATTTTGGCAATGGCCAATTTTTGAGCTGTTAAAACAATGCGATATATCCGCTCAAATTTACGGGTAATTCTACCCAGCCAAAACGTCCTTGTCAAGTCAGAACTGTACCCTTTCTTCTGTGCGCCTAAGTCAATCAATATCAATCGATTATTACTCAACTTACTCCGCCCTGCCCGGGCATGAGGTACTGCCGCGTGTTTCCCATAGGCAACAATCGCCGGAAACGAAAATTGACTCTGATTGTCCTTCCTGATCTTATCTTCCAGTTTCTGGACCAATTCCTGTTCCGTTATTCCCGGCCTAATCTGCCTTTTCGTATCGGCAAGCACCTGATCAACAAGACGAACAGCTTCCCTGATCAGCTTTATCTCCTGTCGATCCTTAATCATTCTAATATGTTCAACCGGCGCAGTTACAGGAATTAACTTAATCCCTACCCATACCCTCTTCCACTCACGCCAACTGCGATAGCTTAAGGCCCCAGCCTCAAAACCCACACTCTTAATCCGTTTTTTACGCAGCAACGCATAGATTAGATTAGAGAAACTATTACCAACAAGACGAACCCTAACGCCTTTTAATCTGCCGACAATTTCGTGATAATAGCGGGCATCAGTAAAAAGAACGGCTTCTTTCCCGGTTACCAAAACAAACCCATAAGATCCTTTAAATCCCGTCAAATACTCAACATTCAGGAGATCAGATATGACCAGCGCCTGGCATTTCCCCGAAATAAATTCTTGTCTTAATTTTTTAATTCTGTTTGTCAATTTTTTGCCCCTATTTCATCTTAACTGCCGCTAAGAAAGCCAGATAGTAACTTTGAGCGCCAAAACCGGATATCTGCCCTCTGGCAACCGGGGCGATTAAAGATGTATGCCTGAACTCCTCCCGGCTGTAGATATTGGATAAATGCACTTCCACCACCGGCACACCACTAGCCGCAACCGCATCCCTGATCGCCACACTGGTATGCGTATAGGCTGCCGGATTCATAATAATCACGGCTACTCCCTTATTACCTGCCCCGCCAATACAATCCACCAAATCACCTTCATGATTTGATTGGTATAACTCCAGAGAAACCTTATGCTCTTTTGCTAAACGCTGTAATTCTCTATTGATCTGGTCCAACGTTACCTGACCATAAACATCCGGCTCTCTTGTGCCCAACAGATTAAGATTCGGCCCGTGAATAACCAGTATTTTCATTTTAACCCCCTTGTTCGATTTTGGATTTCGGATTTTTTGCTTTCACATTGCGCGACTTTGGCCAACCTTGCCATACGCTTTTCTAACTCGGCGATTACTTTTTCTGGCAAAATCATTTGCTTCAATAGTTTTCCCCGTTTTTTATGTTCAGCTTTTAACTGATTATTCAGCTGCAGGCATTCCTGATATTCTTTCAGCGCAAGAATAAAATTTCCGGCACTTTCATAATACTGTCCCAAATGCAAATGGTACATAGGGCTAACCGGATATAAGGCCACCGCCCGGGATAATCCCTGCTCGCACTCTGACATCAATGAATAATCATTTGCATATTGCATATGCTGACGATAAGCTTGGGCGATGCGGAACCAGTAACTGGCATTATTACGATTATATTCCAGCGCCCTATTATACCAGGGCACAGCACCCAGATAATCCTTGTTTGCTTCAGCTAACCGGCCCAATAGATAATAGGTCTGCGGTCTCTTTTGATCAAGTTTAAGCGCCACCCGGGCCGTAACCTCCGCAAGAGGATAATTCTTATCGCGGAACGCCTGAATACCCTCTTTATGATAATATTCTCCCAATAAACTCCTTTCCAGATTCAACAGGGCAAAACTACTGACAACAAAAATAAGCAGAATAATTATTCCCCGCAACCACCAGCTGCTGATAATTATTTCCCGTTCACGAAAACGGCCACTTAAATTAATAATTACCGCCATAAACACCCAGGCAATAACTGTTAATCCCGGTATATACCAGTCGAAATCACCAAGATTATGCAGGCCAAAAGCCACCAACCCGGTCATCATACCAAACAACGTCAGCCAACGCACGGACCTTTCCGGCCGCAACAATCTACGCCATCCTTTAATCAACACCGAAATCCATATTCCACAAAAACCAATAAAACCCAAAATACCTTGTTCAGCCCAAATCTGCAAAAAATTATTATGGGCATTCTGCACTTCTTCGGCAACAATAAGTTTGTAGAGGGGATAAACCACGCCAAAATTATCCGGGCCGACACCGCGTAACGGGTAGGCCTTAATCATTTTCAACCCGGCAGTCCAATACTCCCACCTGGTAAGGAAAGATATTTTTGCCCGGGCAATAAATCCGCCGCCAAAACTTATGATTAATGACCCGGCAACGGCCAGAATGACCAAGACTATTAACATTAACAACATTCGTTTTCTGCCCTTCAGCAGACGCAGAAAAAACAGCACCAGGAACAACATTGTCAACAAAAGAACAATATAGCTTCCCTTAGACAAGGTCAGGAATAGAACATAAATCATTACCAAGGGATAAAGACAAACACCCAGAAAAAAGATAATGAAGTATTGCGGGTAACCCAAACTAAGCACGTGAACTAAAACCAGAAAAAACGTGGCCAAAACCACTCTCCGCCACCAGAGTTGATGATTTCGCAATCCGATTGCGGGTAAAAAAAGTGCCAAGGGTAATAACAGAAGAAGGTAACCGGCAAGTGTATTTGGATAAACAAACGTGGCAAAAATCCGGTTACTGAATAAACGTTCCGCAATAAAATTCAGGCTCCCGGCATCCATATACTGTGCCGCCCAATCCCTTGTCTGGGGCATCCCAATATAATACTGGAACACTCCATAAACTGAAATCATTACAGCGGGGATAAACAACACGGCCAGCAGCCATTTCAAATCTTTTTCTTCATCAATGAGCTGCAACACCAGCCAATAACATAGAGCATAAGCAATCCACTGCCAGAGACAATTCCTGGCCCGGAGAAAATATGGCGCAGTGAATGCCGCTAAAATCGCCGTACCCAAAAACAGTAGTATCCAGATATCGGCATTGCTATAGCGCCAACGGATTTTCCCGCTGGCTACTGATCCGATCAACCAGATAGCAAAGATAGAGACTATTCCAATTTGCCAGATCCAATGGACCCAGGGGTAAATAAGCCACTGACCGATTCCTTTAGGAAACTCCAGCGTCACCGGATTGAGGGTAATCCCGAACTTTAGCGGTGCCAGAAAGATCAGTAGACCGACACCAATTAGAACGATAAGTTTGACCATCCGGAAATTAAAAAAATCCAATTTGAATTCCATTTTTCACTATTCTCCGGCCCGTTTACCGAAAAACTCCAGAATCGCGACAATAACCATAACCACAACCGCTTGTGAAAAGATTATCAGCACACCGGCAAGAGGCATAATCGGCAGAAGAACACTAGGCAGGCCCACACAAAGCGTTACCAGGTAGAGGAACAAAACAGCTACCGGCTCCCGCATCCCTAACCGCACTAACCGGTGAGCAAAATGATTTTTATCACCGCGAAACAAAGGCTGTTTACGCAACAGGCGAATGACAAAAACCGAAAGCGTATCAAAGATCGGCACAGCCAGAACAATCAGCGGAATCGCTACCGGAAACAATGTCGGACTATAGGGCTTATAATAAGTGCCTAAAACAGTAATAATAGAAAAAATAAACCCGATAAACATACTCCCACAATCCCCCATAAAAATCTTTGCCGGCGGAAAATTGTAATAGAGAAATCCTAACACACTGCCCATAAAAACAGCCAGGATAGCCCCGATAAAATATTGATGCAGCATCAAGGCCACTAAAAACAACATTATGCTGCTAATGAAAGCCACTCCCGCGCTTACTCCGTCCAGGTTATCGAGAAGATTGAAGGCATTGGTAATAAACAGCAGCCAGAAAATGGTCACCAGATAACTAAACCATTCCCAGCGGACGAACAGTTTCACCCGGATCCCAGCCCGGGCAATAAGAAAGGCAATAATGAATTGAATTAACAATTTCCAGTGCGGCCGCAAATTTATCCTATCATCAACTAAACCCGTTACCGCCATAGCTAAACCGCCGGCAAGAATAACCGCCAGCCACGGCAGCCGCAAAGTGATGCCTGGCAAAAACGCCTGGATTTTATCCGGAAGTATGTCAGCAAATTTCCAAACCGCCAACAATCCGCCAATAATGGTCAGACTGAAACTCAGAAAGATCCCCAAACCACCCAGAAGAGGTGTAGTTCTGGTATGAAACCTACCCTTCTGCGGCCGGTCAACAAACCCCCAGCGTAAAGCCAGATAACGGCAGACATCCGTTAACACGAAGCTTAGCAGTAAACTAATTAAAAAAATTGAGATATAGGCTAAGAACCACATAAATATAGTGACAGAGTGACAGAGTGACAAAGCAACAAAGTGACAAAGCAGTCTATAGCCATTCCTATAATGGCAGCCCCAATGCGAAGCATTGGGGTGACAGAGTATCAGAACATCAGAGTAAAGTTACCAATTTAACGAATATTTGTCATTAGTGCGAGGCAATTGTTCAATTTCCTTTTTCTTTGCTTCATAGCCGGGGCGTCCTAAGAGGGCGTAGGTAATCTGCTTACTCAATTCAACTCCCGGCTGGTTAAACGGATCTATCTGCAAGAGCTGGCCCATAAACGCCGTTTCCACTTCCAACATATAGATAAGCGCTCCTAAATTGAAAGGCGTAATCCTGTCCATAGTAACAGTACAGTTTGGCCGGGACTGTTTTGTTAAGGCCAGTTCCGTGCCCAATTGTTCGGCATTAATCAATTCATTCAGACTATGCCCGCCCAAATAGCTTATACCGGAATAATCCTGCAATTCTGCCGGAATTACTACAGTCTCATCAAATTCCTCTACCCTAATAAACCGGAACACCTTATCTTCCGGTCCTTCCATATAAAGCTGGAGCTGGGAATGCTGATCAATCGCTCCCACGGCCTTAACTGGGGTAGAGCCTACAGCAACTAACTCATTCATCTTATTCTTTGCTTTACCCAGACTCTCTGCCCATAACTGGGCAAACCACTCACTCATATCTTTTAACCGGTCACTATAGGGCATGAACACCGAAAGCGGCCGTCCTTTTTTATAAAATAAATATTGAAAAACAGCTGATAAACAGGCAGGATTCTGCCAGACATCCCGCTGCCTTACCGACTTATCCATCTCCCTGGCCCCGGCCAGCAATTCCGCGATATTGATCCCGGTTACCGCCGCGGAAAACAATCCCACGGCAGAAAGCACCGAAAACCGGCCGCCTACATCCGGGGGAACATCAAACGCACTGACACCTTCATTACGAGCCAGTTCGCGTAACGTACCCTTCTCCGGATCGGTAGTAAAAACAAAATTTCCCTTATAACTTTTTTCTCCGACAGCTTCACGTAACATCTTTCGCAGAATAATAAATTTACTCATTGTTTCAGCCGTAGAGCCGCTTTTTGTTATCACATTAAAAAGTGTCTTTTTACAATCAATTACCTTAAATAAAGTAGCTACCGTATCCGGATCAACATTTTCCAGCACAAAAAACCTTGGTTTCCCTCCCCGATCCTGTTTGGAAAACAGATTATACAACGGGTGATGAAGGGCACTATGCAGGGCGCGATTTCCCAGGGCTGACCCGCCAATACCAACCACAACCAGATTCTCGTATTTTCCCGCGACACTATCCGCATAGAGATTAAGCTTTTTAACCAAATCTTCGGCTAGCGGCAATTTGCGAAAACCCCACTGACCATTTTCCAGTTCCGTAAAAGCCTGGTCAATTAAAGGCATTATTTCACTTACCTCCATTTCCTTAATCCCATGACAGGCACCGATACGGCCGGCCATCATATTATTGAAATCAAATTTAATCTTTGCCATATACCCTCCATTTTAAGATCAAAGACTCTTTTTAACAGCGACTGCTTCTATTTCAATACCCACACCCTTGGGCAGAGAAGATACTCCGACACAAGCGCGGGCCGGCGGATCCTGAGTAAAAAAAGTGCCGTAAACCTCATTTACCTGCGGAAAAAGATTTAGATCAGTTAAATAAACAGTGGTTTTCACCACATCCACAAGAGAACAACCGGCTGCTGCCAATACTGCCCGCAGATTAGTTAATACCTGCCGGGCCTGATCATTAATATTACCCAAAACCAGCTCTCCACTATCCGGATTAAGCGGAATCTGCCCGGAAACGTAAACAAACCGCCCCGCCTGCACCGCTTGTGAATAGGGACCAACAGGTTCCGGGGCCTTAGCTGAATATATATTTTTCTTATCCATAAGAAGATAGATATTGTATAACTATTTGTTTACAAAGTACAGAAAATATTATATTATTGCAGAATCGGAATAAAAAATCCGCAATCCAAAATCCTCAATCCGAAATTGAAAGGGAGGTATTCATGAAATCTTTATCGTTTACAGCAATCATGTCTCTTATTTTCTTCTGCGCTATAGCCTTAGGCATGACGGTAGAAGAACAGCTTAACGATGCCATGGGCCGAGCTTACAAAGCGGCAGAAGAAAATAAAACGGCTGAAGCCAAAGAACTGTTTAACAAAGCCGCCGGCTATGCTGAAACGGCCAATAACTGGCAAGGCCTGTTAGACGCCGGTTACGGACTTTCCACCCTTGGTGATGCTGACGGGGCAAAAAAACTTTTTGATAAAGCAGTGCCAATAGTAGAAAAAGCAAAAGATTGGCGAAGCGCAATTGCCATCGGTTATGCCTATGCCAGTTTACCGGACAACTTAAAAACATTAGCTAAATCCGAAAAACTTTGGGAACAGGCAAAGCAGCTTGCCGAAGAAAAAGAAGATGTATTCGGCCTGATTGAGACCGGCCGGGCCTTTGCCAGTATCAACAAAAATAAAGAGGCAGAAAATTGTTTAGATATCGCCGATAAACTGGTAAAAGAAACACCCAGCCAGGACGCCGTTAAGGTCCTGGCGGAAACTTACCGTAAACTGGGTAAAAATGATAAAGCCGCCCGTTGTGAAACGTATTTACAAGCAGCTGCTCCCGGCGCCCCGCCCCCCGGCTGGCAGCCAACCGCCGGGGAAACCGTCAGGGACGCAAAAACCGTTCCGGTCGAAATCCAGAAAAGACAACGCGCCTCTGCCGACCAGGACATTGCCGCCCAGGATGCCTGGCAGCGTGAACGGGACAAACAAAAACACCAGGAAAAGATGCAGCGTCAACAACTGGCTTACCAGGCATACAGTGATTATTTAAATTATTATTCTTATCCTTATTATGGAATATACAGTGGCGTAATTACTAATCCCTATACATACTACAGCACTGCCTGGTGCCGCCGTCCGGTCTGGGCCAGGCGGACCCATACCGAAGTACGCAACTGGGCCAGCTGGCGTCTGGGTGGTTATTCGTATCGGAACGGAGTGTATGTCAGAATCGGAATAAGTTCTTACAGAAGGTATTAATTAGCTAAATCGTTTTTAATTTAGCCACAGACGTGAAACGCACGGATTAACTCAGATTTCTTATAAGCAAGTTCGGTAAGATTCCTCTTTAGAGGAATTAGCCAAATTGATTTTGCTAAACAACCTTAACCAGCATCTGCCGGCTGCGCGGGCCGTCGAACTCCGCGAAATAGATACCCTGCCAGGTCCCGAGAACCAAACGGCCGTTTTCGATAAGTACCGTTTCCGACGCCCCCAGCATACTCGCTTTAACATGCGAATCGGCATTCCCCTCTGCGTGAGCATATCCGGCCCCAGCTCCGCTGGGACTGCTATTATCAGAATGGGTATAGACTGCCCCAGCAGGAACCAGCTTAGTTAACTGCATATTAATATCCCGCACCACACTGGGATCGGCATTTTCGTTAATTGTAACCGCAGCCGTAGTATGAGGGACAAAAACATAACAAATCCCCTCTTTGACCTTAGCGGCACTGAGTACCTTCTGAACATCCGCGGTAATATCAATAAACTCTATCCGTTTAGAAGTATTTATTGAAATCCGTTTAAGCATTGTTATTTCCCTTCCTTAACCGGCAGAATCTTTTTAGAAAACAATGTCATTAAAATAATTTTCACATCAAAGAGAAGCGACCAATGCTCGGCATAGTACATATCGTACATGATTCGTTCTTTTAGCGGCGTGTTCCCGCGCAATCCACTAACCTGGGCCCAACCGGTAATTCCGCTCTTAACCAAATGCCGGGACATATACCGCGGAACATTCTCCTTGAATTGCTCGACAAAATGAGGACGTTCGGGCCGCGGCCCAACCAGGCTCATATCCCCTTTAATAACATTAATCATCTGCGGCTACTCATACAGATAAAGATTGCGCAGCCATTTTCCGATTCTGGTACAGCGGCTGTCATTCTCCTGTGCCCAGACAGGGCCGGTTTTACTCTCCGCATCTTCGTACATCGTCCGAAACTTATAAAGGGCAAATACCTTACCATCCTCACCGCAGCGTGCCTGGCGGTAAAACACCGGGCCGGGAGAAGAAAACTTGATAATAAAAGGCAAAACGAGATAAAAAGGAGAACTAAGCACTAATCCCACCAGAGCGCCAGAAACATCCATTGTCCGTTTAGTAAACCTGTTCCAGGCATACTCTAGGGGAAGCTCCTTAATCCCCAGAAGCGACACCCCATCCAGCTCATAGATATCTACATTACTGGTAAGCAGTTCAAACATATCCGGAACAAGCTTAAAAGCAATCAACCGTTTTTCGCATTTAATAATCAGATTCATTATCTGTTCATGCGGAAGCCCGCTCATGGCCAGGATAACTTCATCCGGCCTTTTTTTCTCGAGAATTTCCTGAAACCGATATAAATCACCCAATACCGGAATTCCCTCCACATTATGAATATTTTCTTCCTCCCGGTTACTAACCAGGCCGACAATCTGATATCCCCACCGCTGATTACCCTTCATTTG
>CAZIXI010000109.1:0-10991 GCA_964543115.1 uncultured bacterium | reverse complement strand
AGTGGTAAATTGCCAGACATCTTCTTCTTTTGGCCGGGACATGTCATACTTGGTGAATTTGGTGTTAAGGTTTTTTAGCGGGGTCCAATCCACCGGTTCGGAAATAAACGGTCCCAGATAAGGGATCGAGGTTTTCAGAATTTCTTCGTGATCAATGTCATCCGGCATCCGGAAACCGCTGCGCGGGTTCTTAATCATCCAGATGGCCGCGGCTACTACTGATACAGCTACCTGCAGGGTGGTGGCGTTCTGGTGCGGAACGAGCCGGCGGGTTTCATCAATATCTAACAAACTGCCGCACCACCAGGATTTAAAATCATGGCCCATTAATAAGACACCTAATTCATCCCGGCCGCTGGTGATTTCATCACTCATGATTCGCTGCTTTTCCTGCAGGTTAAACTGCCGCATTTCCAGTTCATGGAGCGAGTTGATGGCTACGTCTGTGGGGCAGTAGGCATAATGGACGGTGGGCCGGTAAACTGCCTGGCCGTTTTCCCAGACGGTTAAGCGGTCGGAAATACTAAAGGCCTCTCCGTGGCGGATGACCATGCCGGTTATTTCGCCGCAGGGCACCCAGGAGCGTACCCATGTTTTCATGCCCAGAGAGGTCAGGCAGATCTGATTTTGCGGGCCCACTTTGTGGAAAAAGGCGTTCTTGGGGATGTAGCGCTCATGTGTGCCCCATCCCAGTTCAGCCGGGGCAACTCCTTCTTCAAAAAAACCTTCAATACTCCAGGTGTTTACAAATTCATTTACTTCTTTGGGCACATTGGTGATCTGGGTGTCGCGTTCACTGATATGGATGGTTTTTACGCCTGTGAGTTGGGCCAGCCGGGCAAAATTTTTCTCGGACAGAGACTCGATTAAAAGATCTCTCCGCGGATCAGTTGTTTTTTCTTTTAGTATTTTTTCCGCGATACCGACTAGCGCGTGCTTGGTGAAATGGGAAACCAGGCCGGGATTGGCTCCGTGGTCAACAATGGCGGAAGTGCCGTTATTGTCTCCCCACTCCTCAATCATTTTGCGGAGTTCCATGTGCCGGGCATAAAGGGTATATTGTGTGGGATCGTTGCGCTGGGAGTCCTTGTAAGGGTCCCATTCTTCCACGGAAGTATTGCAGTAAAAAATTTGATTCTTCCGGCACCAGGTAAGGATAGAGCGGCAATCTATGTTCCAGGCCAGATCAATTATCATATCGCCGGAGCCGACGTATTTGGCCAGCAGAGTAGTGTAATTATCAGCCGTTACCTTTTCCAGCGTGTAATTAACGCCTTTGGCCAGGGCCGACTGGACCTTCGCGCGGTTGTCGACATAATCCATGATGGTGATTTTTTGTGCCGGCATTTCGATTAGTTCAAGCACCAGCGGGATCGCGCATTGAGAGACAGAGCCGCAGCCGATAATTAATAATTTTCCGTCGAATTTCATATTGGTTACCTCCTTAATTAATAATGAAAACTGATAAGGGCGATAATATAATACTAGTCAATATAATTCAATAAAAAAATGCTGAGGCGGAAAATTAATTAGAGAAGGAAGACGGCGGCGGCGATAACGGTGGTATAGCCGTTGCTTTTGACAATGGCGGACTGGGTGATGTTGGCGGTGCGAATGACCCTGCCGCTGACCCGGTAAATATCCTTTTTCTCGTCCCAGTTTTTGTCTTCGTCAAAGTCCAAACCCAGGGTACTGGATAACATGGCCGCGGCCAGGTCTTCAACGTAATCGCCGGTTTCTTTTTCTGTCTGGCCGAAAGAATGGTGTTCGCTGATATAGCCGTAGGCCCGCCGTTCGGCCGGAATGGCCAGCCCGATAGAGGAGGCCACCAGGCGGTGTGGTTCGTTGCTGCTGCAGCGGCTGATGACGGTATAGGTGATCATGCCGGGTTTGAGCTCTTTTATCCCTTGATTGCGGGAAATTATTTTACAAAAAGGCGGAAAGATACTGGAAACGGATACCAGATTGCACATCTGAATGCCGGCGTTTCTCAGGGCCAACTCAAAGGAACGCAGCTCCTCTTTGTGAGAACCGACCCCCTTGGTGAGGAACATCTTTTTAGGAATGAGCCGTGATTGTTCCGGCGGTATGTGAGCAGCTGGTTTTTTACTCATTGTTTTATACAGCGCGGGGCGACACGGAGGTCGTCCCCTACGTTAATTATTTTTTATCCGTGGCGTTGATGTAGCCCATTAACCGGTAAATTAGTTTGGCGACAGTAAAATCCGGCGCGATATTTTCCGCCAGCGGAGCCAGTTCGACAACATCGAAACCGACAACCTTTTTAGTAAGTATAATATTTTTTAAAAAAGTTGTCAACTCGGACCAGGTCCAGCCGTCCGGTTCGGGAGTGCCGGTGGCCGGCATGATGGAGGGGTCGAGGATGTCTATATCCAGACTTATATAAACAGTGTCTGAGAGCAGGGAATTAATTTCCGCGGTTTTTGCGGAGCCGGACAGTGCTTCTTTACCCCAGAATATTTTGTGGCCGGCCTCATTTATATAATCTGCCTCGGATTTTGAGACGCTGCGGATGCCGGCAGATACTAGCGGGGCAATTTCACTGATTCGGCGGGCAACACAGGCATGGCTTAACTTTTGGCCGTGATAGCTATCCCGCAGGTCGGCATGGGCGTCCAGGTGGAGTACGGAGAGGCTGGGGTACTTTTCTTTGTGGGCCCTTACCAGGGTGCTGGAGATGGAATGTTCGCCGCCGATGGTGATCAATACGCTGTTGTCTTTTATTTCTTCCTTAGCCTTTTGAAACAGCTCCGCGTCCAGTTTGTCGGGATCGGTGATTGTTGAACCCAGCGGCGGCAGGGTATGGATACCGGCGGAACATGTCTCTTGGCGCAGTTCTTCATCATACCATTCCAGGTTTCTGGAGGCGGTGATTATTGCTTCCGGACCCTGCCGGGTTCCCTGGCGGTAGGTAGTTGTTGCTTCATAAGGCAGAGGAAGGATAAGAAAACGGGCGTTATCTTTACTGGTAAATTCTGCCGGTAGATTGCAGAAACTGTGCTTAAGAGAGGTTTCTTCCATTTCAGATATTCCGATTGTCTGGTGCCGGGACAGTTGGGCTTAATTTTCGTTAATCCTGGAAAATTTCCAGGTCGGTTTCGGTGTTAATCGGGGTGTCAAAATCTGTATCCGACATACCAGCGAAGACCGACGGGCAAAGGTCATATTCCGGGCAATTAGGGCAACAATCAGAACGAACTTTTTTGCTTTTTGTGCAAGTTTGATGACTTATGCATCTACGGCAACACATGTGTAACCTCGCTTCTTTCGATTACGAGCAAGCTCGACCGCGGGCAGGGCCCGGCAAAAATGAGAAAAATAAAACAGTAATAAAATATAATTCGAATGCTATTTTTAATTATTTTCTTTTCCTTGTCAATTATTTTTTTTATCTTTTTTACATTTTTTTTAAAATTACGGTTTCTATTGAATGATAATGGAAAATTGTCTAAAATATGGATATGAAAAACAGCAGGTATTTGGTTTTGGCGGTGGTTTGTGTCCTGGCCGGAGGTTTTACTCCAGCCGGTTCGGCCCAGGTGCGGGAGCCGGCTGTTGCCGGGGCGTTTTATCCGGCTAAGGCAGAAACATTACGGCGCCAGGTTGAGACTTATTTTTCCCAGGTAAAGATTGAACGCGCCACGCTGCCCGCGGGTGAATTAGTAGGAATGATCGCTCCCCATGCCGGTTATCCTTATTCCGGAAAGATTGCCGCTCGCTGCTTTAAGTTATTGGCCGGGGCTGAATACGATACGGTAGTTTTGCTGGGACCAAATCATACCGTTTGGGGCTTTGCTGATGTCTCTGTCTGGGCCAAGGGTGCTTACCGTACGCCTTTGGGGGATATTCCTATAGATGATGAATTGGCGGCGGCAATAATCAAGGCCGATCCGGAAAAATTTGTTAATTATCCCAAAGCGCATCTGCGGGAACATTCCCTGGAGGTAG
This sequence comes from uncultured bacterium, assembly GCA_964543115.1. Lineage (GTDB taxonomy): Bacteria > Auribacterota > CAZIXI01 > CAZIXI01 > CAZIXI01 > CAZIXI01. The sequence goes on along the minus strand of CAZIXI010000109.1, from coordinate 7,022 downwards.
AGCTGCCTTTTCTCCTGGAGATGCTGGGTTCTTTTAAATTGGTGCCCATTGTGCTGGGGGATACTTCTTTGGCGACCTGTGAGAAATTGGCCCGGGTGATTCTGGCTAATTCCGCTGAGAAGAGAATTCTCATTGTGGCCAGCAGTGATCTCTCTCATGATAAACCCTATGCTGAAGCAGTTGTTATGGATAAGCAGGCCCTGGCAGATATGGTTAATTTGGCTAGCGCTAAACTAAGCCGGGAAGCTGCCCAGGGAAAAGTGGAAATGTGCGGCTTAGGGCCGGTATTAACGCTGATGAGTTATGCCCGGCAGCTCGGTAATTGCCAGGGGGTATTATTGGAGTATAAGAATTCCGGGGATGTAGTGGGTGACAAATCATCCCGCATTGTGGGTTACGGGGCAGTTGCTTTTTACAAGGAAGGTGGAAAAATGGCTAATCCCTATTCAGCGGAAGAAAAACAGGCAATGCTCAAACAGGCTCGTTCAACTATAGAAAACTATTTCCAGACAGGAAAACCAGGCTCTTCTACACTCACTGCGGCAAAGTTTCAGGAGAAGCGGGGTGTTTTTGTGACATTGCATAAACAGGGACAATTACGGGGTTGTATCGGTTATATTGAACCGATAAAGCCTTTAGCGCAGGCAATTAGCGATAATGCCCTTAATGCCGCGGTGCAGGATTTCCGTTTTTCGCCGGTAACGGTGAAGGAATTGCCGGAAATTGATATTGAAATATCAGTTTTAACTCCGCCGGAAGAAATTGCCGGCCCGGAGGAATTTATTACCGGTAAACATGGGATTATCATCCGGAAGGGATTACGCAGCGCTGTTTTTCTGCCGCAGGTTGCCCCGGAACAGGGCTGGACCAGGGAAGAGACGCTTAACCATCTCTCTCAGAAAGCCGGATTAGCGGCAAATGAGTGGCAGAAGCCGGGGATGAAGTTTTACGTGTTTACGGCGGAGGTGTTTGGGGAGAAGGAGCATTAAATTGTGGACTTGCCTGCCGAAGCTTGCTTAAATGAGTGCCTAATTGGAGCGTAGGCGGGTTGCGGATTTTATAATTGAGAGAGGTTAGCAGATGACGAAACAGTATGAACCAGCAAAGATAGAAGCCAAATGGCAGAAGTATTGGGAGAAAATCAAACTATTCCGGATGGATCCGTTGGCTCGGGAAAACAAGTATTACTGCCTGATGATGTTTCCTTATCCTTCGGCGGCCCTGCATGTCGGTCATGGCCGGAATTATATTATCGGTGATGTTCTGGCCAGATATAAAATAACGCAGGGATTTAATGTGCTTACCCCCATGGGCTGGGATGCCTTTGGCCTGCCGGCGGAAAATGCCGCGATTAAGAGCGGAATTCCTCCGAAAATAAGTACATTTAATAATATCAAAACGATGAAACGGCAGCTGGCAAATTGGGGAACTGGTTACGATTGGACACGGGAAGTGTGTTCCTGTCAGCCGGAATATTATAAATGGACGCAATGGATTTTTCTGCAGTTATATAAAAATGATCTTGCCTATCGTAAAAAGGCCCTGGTTAACTGGTGCCCTTCCTGCCAGACAGTATTAGCGAATGAACAGGTGGTTAACGGCGGTTGTGAGCGGTGTGATACCCAGATCATCCAGAAGGATCTGGAACAGTGGTTTTTTAAGATTACCGATTATGCGGAAAAATTATTAGCGGGATTGGATTCTCTCGGGGAGTGGCCGGAGAAGGTAAAGATGATGCAGAGGAACTGGATCGGAAAGAGTATCGGGGCGGAGATTAATTTTCCGGTAGTGGACAGTCAACTGAAGATAAATTGTTTTACTACCCGTCTGGATACAATCTATGGGGCCACTTATGCTGTTTTGGCGCCGGAGCATCCAGTGGTTGATGAGCTGGTAAAAGGCACCGCGCAGGAAAAAGAAGTACGGGCGTTTAAGCAGAAGGTTCTGTGCGAGACCCGGCTGGAAAGGGTAGCGGCTAGCGGAGAAAAGAACGGTGTTTTTACCGGTAGATACGCGGTTAATCCTTTTACCCAGGAGCAGATTCCCCTCTGGGTCGCCGATTATGTGCTCTTAGAGTACGGTACCGGGGCGGTAATGGCTGTGCCCACGCATGATCAGCGGGATTTTATGTTCGCGAAAAAATATAATTTAGGGTTACGGATAGTTATCCAGCCCGAGGAAATGAAATTGGACCTGGCGACAATGGAGCAGGCTTACGAAGGTGACGGTATTCAGGCAAATTCCGGAGAGTTTAGCGGATTACCCAACCGGGTGGCCATTGAACGAATGGCTGATTTACTGGAAGAGAAGGATTGGGGGCGGCGGACGATTAATTATCGTTTAAAAGACTGGCTGGTGAGCAGACAGCGTTACTGGGGCGCGCCGATACCAATCATCTATTGTGATAGTTGCGGGACGCTGCCGGTACCGGATAAGGATTTACCGGTATTATTGCCGGAGAATGTTGAGTTTCGGCCCAAGGGTATGTCTCCGCTGGCTGCTTCTAAAGAATTTATTAACACCAAATGCCCGCAATGTAAGAAGCCTGCCCGGCGGGAAATTGATACGATGGATACGTTCGTTGATTCCAGCTGGTATTTTCTCCGCTATCTTTCTCCTCACGATAAAAAAAGGCCTTTTGCCAGGGAATTAGTGGATAAATGGCTGCCGGTGGATCAGTATATCGGCGGGGTAGAACACGCGATCCTGCATTTAATGTATGCCCGGTTTATTGTTAAAGTACTCTATGATCTTGGTCAGATTGGTTTTCAGGAACCATTCCAAAATCTGTTTACTCAGGGGATGATTATTAAAGATGGCGCCAAAATGAGTAAATCAAAGGGGAATGTGGTTAGTCCGGATAATTTAATTAATCGTTATGGGGCCGATACTGTGCGGCTCTATACCCTGTTTATTGGTCCGCCGGAAAAAGACGCGGAGTGGAATGACCAGGGGGTTGAGGGGGCCTGGCGTTTTCTTAACCGGGTTTGGCGGATTTGCCTTAAATATAAGGATCTTGTCAGGAAAGAGCGCAAGAAAATTCCTGATTTACCCGCTAACTGGCAGAAGGCCGCTCCGGCGGCAAAAGAACTCCGCCAATTACTGCATTTTACGATTAAAAAAGTGACCGATGATATTGAGAAAGAATTCCATTTCAATACGGCTATTGCTTCGGTAATGGAATTTACCAATAAATTATATCTGGTGGATGAAAAATTGGCCGCAGAAGGAGGTATTGCCGCATTGATTTTGGTTGAGGCCCTGGAGGGGACCATTCGCCTGCTTTCTCCGTTTGTTCCGCATCTGGCTGAGGAATTGTGGAAAATGTTTGGCGGGAAAGAGTCTATTTTTCGTGAACCATGGGTAAAATATGACCCTGCCTGCCTGGTTAAGAAACAGCAAACAGTTATTTTGCAGGTTAATGGCCGCGTACGTTCACGGATTGAAGTGCCCACGGATATTTCCCGGGAGGAGCTGGAAAAGGCTGCTCTGGAGGATGATAAGTTACAGAAGTTTATCAGCGGCAAAAAGATAGTGAAGGTTATCGTTGTGCCTGGACGGTTAGTGAATGTAGTGGTTAGAGATTAATGAAAAAATGCTCCTACATTGATGTCGTGACAATGATCTCGTCAAACCTATTTTAAAGGGTGTGGGTTGTCCCACAAAAATTCTTGTTGGTTTGCGAAATAATTTCATTGGAGCACGCACACCGTAGGAGCAAATAATTATCCTGCAATTTTTATGCCAAAAATGGTAGTAGATTTATTTTTTATAAATAATTAGAATCAAAATACATAGAGTAAGAGTGTTGGCTTGAATAACAGTAATTTTCTAAAAAGGTTGCAAAATAACACACGGCGAATGTATCATAATGGGACAAGCGCGAAACAGATGATAAAAAGAGAGGTGTTTTAATGAATCTGAGGATGATTGGTTTGTTGTTGCTTTTTGCAATGGTAGTAACTGCAATGTCAGGGTGTTTTGAGACAACAGAGGAGAGGGCGGTACGTTTTGGTGATGATGTTAACGATGATTTGCTGGATGGACGTGATCTTGATTCTCCGGCGCAGAGGGGTAATAATTTTTGCCGATCTGTTAATAATATCTGCCTGGACGGCGAAGGGATAAATTAGTCAGGTCAGTCTATAACCATTCCAATAATGGCAGTCACAAGCGAAGCTTGGGATTGGTGATGTGGTTGTTTTTATCGAGAACTATTACTTTTGGTTTGGATTTTTTCATTTCCCCGGGTTTCATCAGGGCAAAGGCCATAATGGTGACCCGGTCACCGATTTTACAGAGTCGGGCGGCAGCGCCATTGAGGCAGATTACCCCGGAACCGGGTTTGCCGGCAATAGCATAGGTTTCAAATCGTGTCCCGCGGTTTATGTTTGAGATCATAACTCTTTCATAAGGATGTATTTGTGTTTTTTTAAGCAAATTAGCGTCAATAGTAATACTGCCTTCATAGTGGAGGGAACTTTGAGTTACCACGGCCCGGTGGATTTTTGATTTGAGAACAATAATTTCCATAATTTCTCCTTTTTAGACGGTTATTTTAGGGGAAAACTGCTGGAGATGCAAGGATAAAGTAACCGAGACACTCCTCGGGAGATTCCTCTTGACAGGGGGCAGAATCTCATTTATGATACCGCCGTATGAAAGGAAATAATAAACAGATAGAATTTAAGTGTATTCAAGAAAACTGCCAACAGCCGATTTTGTTTAAATTGCTGGAAATTGAGCATAATCCGCGGGTCAGGTGCCCTAAATGTAAGAAAGAATACATTTTTAATGGTGATTTCCTGGATAAACTGCGGAAATTTGAAATGCTTGTTTGTACCATTCGGGAAGCCCGTGATATTCTCAGTGATGTTAATATCGCGATCAATGTTAAAAACCATCAAGTTCGCATTCCTTACTATCTTTTGCTTACCCGTATGAACACCCTGCTAACCTTGAATATCGGAAAACATAAGGTTGTTTTTAGATTTAGAGTTGAACCTTTGCAGGAGACTGCCGATATAGGCTGAGACAAAATACTGTTGACCTTAAAAGCGTTATGTTTTTTAAGGAAAACGGAATTAGCTTAATAAATATGGGGGGGTGTGCCGCTGACGGTAATTCACCCTCCTTTGGTTAGAGGAGGATATTTTTTATGAGGAATTGGGGCGGTATTGAGCGCAGACGTTTTGTCAGGATTCCTTACTGGTTTGTAAACAGATATCGTATATACCCGCATATGGTAGAGCAATTCCGTAAAGGTGTCGGTAAAAATATCAGTATTGGCGGCATATGCTTTGAGGGTGAAGGTAATTTTGCGGTCGGGACGACAATGGAAGTGGAATTAGATATGCCGGCCCTTGATCATGCGGTCAGCGCTATTGGGCGCCTGGTCTGGGTGCGGCCGAAACAAGACGGGTTAAAGTTTGTTTATGGGGTATCTTTTCTGAATGTAAAGGATCAGGATCGGGCGGCAATTAAGAAAATAGTGGAAACATTTTCTAAACAGTGAAGTCAGTTTTATGGATTTTTATACGTTAAAGAATATTATTATTGAGATACCGTTGTATCAGATAGCTATTCTTGCCGGCTTGTGTTGTTTTTTTGCGATCTGGGGCAAAACGAAACTGTGTTTAATCGCTGTTTTGGGGGCGCTTCTCTATTGGGTATTTTTTCTTAATGAGCCGAAATTTGGTTTTAGCGATGAATCTCAGATCTTATATACGGGATTGTTTATCTTGAGCAGTATCATTTTTGTCGGTTGTACGGCCTGGGCGTTTTTTGTTGAATAAGTAATGGATAGCGTATGGCAGATAGTAATGGCTGTCTGGCGAACGCTTTTTTTTGTTTAGGTGTTTAAGAACATGAATAAATACAGATTAGCGATAGGCATTGTTGAGAAGCTGCGGCAGGCGGGATTTGCCGCCTATTTTGCCGGCGGGTGCGTACGCGATCGGATAATGGGTGTTCGGCCGGTTGATTATGATATTGCCACCATTGCCTCTCCGCAGGAGATTATGTCTCTTTTTAGAAAAACCGTACCGGTAGGAGTACAGTACGGGGTAGTGTTAGTTATTGAAGAAGGGATGCCTTTTGAGGTGGCAACATTTCGGCGGGATGGGGTATATATTGACGGCCGTCATCCGGTTAAAGTAGACTTTGCCAGCAGTCCGGAGCAGGATGTGCAAAGGAGAGATTTTACGATTAATGGTCTTTTATATGATCCAGCAAATGATCAGGTTTTAGATTATGTAGGCGGGGAGAAAGATATCCGGCAGGGTTTGATCAGGGCAATAGGTGATCCGGAGGAGAGATTCAGAGAGGATAAGCTGCGGATGATGAGGGCCGTGAGGTTTGCCAGCCGTTACCAATACAGGATAGAAGCAGATACATATACAGCGATAAAAAACATGGCTCCCAAAATCGTGGATGTCAGTATGGAACGGATTAGGGATGAAGTGGATAAGATTATTCGTGGGCGGCATCCGGGGCTTGGTTTGCAAATGCTGCTGGATACAGGATTGCTTACTCCTGTTTTGCCTGAAGTAAGTGCCTTGGTTGGTGTGGCCCAACCGGAAGAATTTCATCCGGAAGGCGATGTCTTTGTCCATAGCAGGATAATGCTTGATTTACTGGACCAGCCTTCCTTTAAACTGGCTTTTGCAGCCCTTTTGCATGATATCGGGAAACCGCCGACTTTTGTGCGGGCGGAACGGATTCGCTTCGACGGCCATGTCCAGGTTGGGGCACGGATGGCGGATGGTATTTGCCGCCGGTTGAAAATGTCCAATGAACAGCGGGAACATATTACTGCCTATATTTGGAATCATCTTAAGTTTATGGATGTTCAGGAAATGCGGGAAGCAAAACTAAAGAGATTTATGCAGAGTGAGACATTTGTGGAAGAACTGGAATTGCACCGGGTAGATTGTCTGGCCAGCCACGGCAAGCTGGATAACTGGTTTTTCTGCCGGCAGAAACTGACCGAATACAGCAAGGAGCAGTTAAAGCCGGTTCCC
>CAZIXI010000108.1:3974-11051 GCA_964543115.1 uncultured bacterium | reverse complement strand
GGCTGTAATTGAGATAGCCGGCAAAAGTTATCAGCAAAATATGGATCTAATTTTGGCAGGAGAATTTACTGGCCTGGAAGTAGAAGGATTAAAAGAATGGTTGCAGGAGCAGCATTTAACAGTAAAAATAGCAATTGATGAGACGGAAACAGTTGAGTTGGAGCTGAATGAATATTTAGATGATTTTATGCGATGTTTAAGATTGACCGACAGGCTGGATCCGGAAATCAAGACGGCTATCCAAAGCAAAGTACCACAAAACATGAGGAAGGCAGTGAGTAGACGGCTGCTTGGTGTGTCTGCCGCCGGAGAAAACAAATTATTTCTTTTACGCTTTATTTCTGAAAAACATCCAGCTGATGCTGAATACTTCTGGGCATTGAGTTTGCTTATTACCTTGCTGAAAGAGGACGGAGATATCCGCCGGCAACTGCAGCAGCGGTATCATGATAATCTCAGAAAGCATATTAGTTTTGTCACGGAATTATATGATTTTGAAGTCAACCAGTCACACTCCAGCCCATTACTAAGCAATGATCCGGCGGCAATAGGATTAAATTCCGATTTGGAAAAAGAAAATTCCGCTATTTTGTATCTCCTGGACTTCTACAAAACACCGCGGCAGAAAAAGGCCTTTGCTGCGCTTGCCTCAATAGCTGGTCATAGGTTTGCTGACAGAAAAGATGAAAGTGATTATGCGGAAATAGTCTTCTCCAGGGATTATTATCAATTGGCTCTCTCGCTGGAGGCAAATGCCCGTTATGTGAAATTTGAGAGAGGAAAGGATCATCTGGAAACAGAGGCCATGCAGCCAACGCTGGAAGAGAGACTGGGGCAAATTGGGGAAAGCGCAGAAAACCTCTGGTATAACTTTGGCGCCGATGGCTGGATCATCTTGGTAAAAACCTCGCAAACAGGAGATTTTGTTCCCGGTGTTTATATGTACGGTGAGGTGCTGGAAGACGGCTCTGTGTTTATTGAGAACACTAATTTTATTAGACTGGGAAGACATGGGCTGGGTTGCCGCATATATGCAGATATAGGAAAGGCGCTGGAAGAATTTGGCGTTGATAATACCTATCGTGTATATAAGATACTGGATAATATCCATTCACTGATGGCAGTAACAAGATATTTGCTAAATAACAATCATATTCCGGCGGTAACTCAGGCAGCTGTATGGGGAATTATGGCAGAGGCACAGGCACTTTTGGCAATAAAAGATCATGATGTGTTTATCTCTCGGTATCCTCCGCTCAGGGAAAAATTTTACATTTTTGTTTATCCCTTTATGCGCGGGGTGGACCTGCCGTCAGAATATGTTAGCAGGCGAATACTAATGGGCAAAATGCTGCATCGCCGGCTGGGAGTAGCCGGTATGAGAGTTAATGTTATTGAAGAAGATGAGAAAATCACCTTGCTGCTGGAAGGTGTTTTTCAGCCGGAAAAACATATGCGAAATATTTCCTGTCGCCAATCCGGCATTGAGCAGGCGCTTTAATTACCATATATGAAAAATACATTATCCTATCCAAAACTGCCGAAATCCAGCTATGTAAAATAGAGAAATATTATTAGTCAATGGACTTTTCGCCGGAAAAATCAGGTGTTTATTCCTGGGGGGGTAAAGATTTAGCAAATTGTTAACTCAAGGTAAGGTTTCTTTACATCCTGCCCGGCAAGCACTTACAGAATCGATATTTTTTTTACTGAGTTGGCATGTTACGTGCATTATAAAACACTAAGCAGGTTGGAGTCGAGCCGTAAAAGGAAAGACGTGGCATGCCCTTCTACGCTTCCTTCCCTGCTTATTGACAATGGGCCGAATTAATCAGTTTTAACTGGTTAATTCGGCTTTCGTTTTAAATAGAACTTCACCCCCGACAAATAAAGGTAGAAGTTACGGCGTGGGGGTGTAATTTCGTTCTTAGAAAACATTAAACTTAAAAAGAGATAAGCTGAACTTAAATAATGCCCAAAAAGGAGGTGAGATCAATTTCAAAAACGGGGTTATCAGCTGTTAACATAGAAAAATTGTTATTTTAACAAAAAAGGAGGTTCTTGTGAGTAAGTTGTTTAAAGGAATTATAGCAGGTATTTTGGCAGTGATTGTCTGCGCCATGGGCACGCCGATTATGGCGGATATTGATCAATCTTCCGGAGCGATCAGTATCTCTACAATCATTACCGGTTCCACAAGTTTAAGTATCAGCTATTTAGAAACTGCTACTGGTGCTGTGGGAACAGGTGCGCTTAGTTTTGACCTAAGCGGTTTGGATCTTAGTGATGGATCAACACTCTGGGCGGTTGCTGATGAGTGTTTTCTGGTAGATTACTCCAGTAATTATTCCTGGGGTATCCGGATTATTACAGACAATGATGACGTAGTTGATGCGATGGCCGGCAGTGATGTAGCCATTAGTGATTATGTTGCTGCTAATATGCTGGCGCTTGATGGTGACGGCGTATATGATGACGCCTCTTATTCCGGTATGTTGAGCGGTGGTGATATTCAGGATGTGATTGACGGTACCTTAACTACCGCTGACTTGGATCCCACAAACCGGGCCACTATCGCCTGGATGGCGGATTCAGAATGGAGCACGGATTATCAATCTGTATTACCGGTTAGCACATTTGCTGCTGACGGGAGTATTGAGGATGATAACGTTGGCGACTGCTGGGATATTACAGATGTTGATCAGTGGGCGTATATCGGTGACAAGAACGATGATAGTTTTAATGATGAGATCTACACAGGTAGCACTACCAGCCTGGAATATTCAATTGTGGCCACTGGTGCCGCCGGAGCCAACGGTTCACTTGTCCCGTTTACTCCTGCCCAGGCAGATAGTGATGGAGACAGTTATACGGACATGGAAGATCTTTCCGCTGATGACGGTGACATTGTCATTTACTTAGCGTCAAGATTTGCCGCCACTAATTGGGGCGATCCCACTACTCCGTTTCCGTATCTTCTGGAGCCGGACACATATACAACCAGTTTGTATATTGAACTGATTCACGAATAATCAGTGCCAAGGGAAGAGGGGAGGCAGATGCTGTCTCCCCCTTCCATCCCGCAGCCCAAAAAATGCTTGGACTACGGGGTGGGAGGTGGTCTATATGCAGATTAATAGATCTTTATTACTTTTATCAATATGCCTTTTCTTGTTTATGCTTCTTCCTGCCCATCTCTATGCCGGTCTTAAGGTTGACCCTACGGTTTTAGAAATAGTTGTTGATAAAGACTCGCCAGCTGAAAAATACTTTGCGGTAAGCAATACCGGAAAGATCCCGCTGCAAGTCGGTATTGAGTTAAAGAAAAAAAATAAAAAAGATATCGAGACTTCTAATTGGTTCAAGATCGATCAGAAAAAAATCGAGCTTAAACCCGGAGAAAAGATAAAGGTTCCTTGCAAAATTATCTTGCCGAAAGACGCAGAAGGGGAACTTCGCGGGATGCTGTATTTTATTGCTGATGAATTGGGTAAACAAAAATCATTTATTGGAATCCGCTTTGGTGTTCCGATTTACGCGATTGTGCAGAACACCGCTAAGCTGGCGGCTGTAGTAGATAAGATCGACGTAAAATATAAACCTGATCTTGGAATATTAAAAGGGATCGTTTACGTAAAGAATAAAAGCAATATTCACATCCGTCCGGATGTTGTGCTGAGTGTCTATGATAGCAATGGAAAAAAAGTGAAAACGTTTGAGATTCCTTTCGGACAGCCGGCGCAGGTGGGGCAGAACAGGCCGTTTCGTTTTGAGAAAAAACTGAAACTAGATCCCGGGAAATATGAGTTAAGAGCGGTTGTTGATTACGGCAAAATGTATGACAAGCAAAAATTGATCGCTGAAGGAGCAGTGACGTTTGAGGCGGGAAAAGATGTAAAGAAGCAAAGAATTAAAGAATTAAAGAATTAAAGAATTAAAGAGAGGTGGAGGCGTAATGTTTCGTAATAACGTTAAGATAATCATTCTGCTTATCCTTGGATGTGCGCTTGCTATCCCGGCATTGCTGTGCGCGCGGGTACTGCAGTTCAATGCTGTTACGATCGCAACCAGAGTTACCTCTCATCCTGATAGCTATAATACAAACGCTAACTTAACCGTTGGCTCACCTATAGTCGCTGACCTGGATGGTGATTTTGTTTTAGAGATTATCTGCGCCGGTTACAATGAGGATGAAGACACAACAAGTGTTTATGTCTGGGAAAGGAACGGTTCGCTGCGGGACGGCTGGCCGGTGGAGGTCAGCGGGGAAGTGGTAACGGAGCTGGCTGTAGGAGACCTGGATGGTGACGGTCTGTTGGAAATCACACTTGGCGTAGACACATATCTCTATGCCTGGACCGCGGAAGGAGATGAGGCAGACGACTATCCTGAATTTGCCGGATTTACCCTCAACAATATCGTTGTGGGTGACATTGCTGACGGCTTCGAAGATGAGATTGTTTATCTGGAAGGGTATCAGCTGGCGCTTGCCGATCTGGATTCAGACGGGAAGCAGGAAATCGCCGGTGCCGGCTCTGCCGGCCTTATTATTCTCGATGGTGATGAAACAGAATTAGCAAGTGAAATGCTGAGTCTGACTGCTGCGGGTAATCCAGTTGTTTATGATAATCAGATTTTCTTTGCCGGAACTGATGGTTCAGATAACTATCTTTACGGCTATAGCTATGCTGAAGAAAGTATAACAGTACTCAGCGGTTTTCCGGTTGCCTTAACGGAAATCGAGAATACAGACGATACCTATTTGAGTTTGGCTGATCTGGATGGGGATGATGTACCGGAAGTAATTACCGGTTCCGCCAACGGCCGCCTGGCAGCTTATGATCTTACCGGAACAGAAGTTTTTAACATCGCGCCGGAAGAGGAAACAGTATATCAGCCTGTTGTGGCAGATGCGGACAATGACGGGGATATGGAAATAATCAGCAGTTCCGGTTCCGGAGCCCTCTACTGTTATGACGCATCAGGAACAGCTGTGGAACTGGCAGACTGGCCGGACCCTTACAGTTTTTCTCTTGCTCCCGGATTAGTGCTGGTGGATATCGATCAGGACGCGACCGGTGATGAAATCAATCCGGCAGGTGATTTGGAATTGTTATTCAGCAGCCATGGCCGCGTTTACTCTATTGATTTGCCGGGAGATTTTGAGCCGGCGGATATTCAATGGGGCATGTATGGCTTTAATAACCGCGGCAGCGGAAGTTGGCTGGCGGATTATACAACGGATTCCTGGAGCATTTTCGATAATGATCCGGATGAAGCGGAAATCAGTATTGTTTATGACTGGAACCGAGGCAGCCGGGTAATTGAACTGGATGGCGCCGGATTGAATAATTGTTACGCGTTCATGGATACGGACGGGACTTACCTTAATACAACTAATACCCAACTGCAGTGGTCCATGCGCTACCATCTGGATTTTGCCATTTATGTCAGTGTGGATACAACAGAAGGGTGAAGATTCCTCTATTATACATCCACCGATGGCGATATGCTGGCCGCGGCTGATGATAGCGGGCAGTTTATCCATCATGGCCTGGGCGATATTGATGACGGACTCTGGCACACCTTCAGCCGTTCCCTGGTAGAAGACCTGCAAGAGGCGGAACCGGATAATGAAATTGTGGACATCAATGCCTTTTACATTCAGGGAAGCGGCCGCATTGATGATCTGCTCTTCCTGGAAGGAGAGGCCTGTGCGGAACTGGAAAATTATGCGTTAGGTGCAGATGTGGAGGTTTCCAGCGGTGATACAACAAAAGATTACATAAATGACGGCGATACAGCTACCAGCTGGACTTCAGACGTGGAAACCAGTCCTTGGCTAACATACACCTGGGATGAGCCGCTGGAAGAAATAAATAAGCTGACAATAGAAAATGTTACCGGTGCTACCGGCGGCACAATATTTGTTACGCATAGTGATGGAACGGTTGAGGAAATTGAGTTTGAAATTGATGCGGAAACAATGGAGATTGTGTTTGACAGTGTGACAGATGTAATCAGTATTACTATTGTGTTTGATACAGACGGCGGAAGTGTCAGCATCGGCGAAGTAGGCGTTTATTATGATCCCAATTACGATGATGATGAACTGATTGATCCGGCATACTCTGCTGATAACTATATTCAGTTGCAGGATGGTTATTTCTGGAATCCAACCCTTAACGAAGGGGAGGGCGGGTACTGGATCCCGCACGGCATTGCTTATCAAACCTGGGTTGAGGATCTGGACCAGTGGCAAAGCCCTACTGAAATACGCAACGATCTCGATGCGATGGTGGAAATAGGCGTGAACTCTCTGCGGGTGGATTTTGTCTGGAAGCATATCGAAGAAGAGGATGATACTTTCAGTTGGGACAATTATGATCTATTGCTGGAAGAGGCACAGGACCGGGGCCTGAAGGTATTTGTCCTGATTGGTTACCAATGGCCGCCTGAATGGTTTCCGGAAGAATGGTACACAAGGCACCCGCAATGTGAGGCCTATCCGGATGGTCCCTGGTTGTCTGATATATTAAGCTATGAAAATACCGATGTGCGGGCAGAGGCGGCCGAATATATGCAGGCATTGGTAGAACGCTATTCCATCGGTGGGGACCGGGAAGACCTGGCGGATACGGTTGCCGGCTGGATTCTGGGTAACGAATACGGTTATCTGGGACTCTGGAGCATTGAATATGACGGTTATGATGATTACTGCCAGGCGGCTTTTCGTGCCTGGCTGGAGGAAAAATACAGCAGTGACATTTCCGCCCTGAACAGTCAATGGGCCAATGATAATGTTGTTACACCCGGATATCTGTCTGGGTACCCTTATGCAAGTTTTAGCGATGTGGATATGCCCATCCCGTTTGGCTATACCGGCGATACTGCCGGGGAGTACCTGGCACGTGATAAGGCCAGTTGGTATGATCTAACCCAATGGCGGGAAGAAAGTATAGCGGATTATGTTGCCATGCTGGCTGCCGCAGTTAGAGATGTTGACGCTTACCATTTGATAAGTTATGCCGCGGTTGGCATGCAGTGGGGTGAAGAAGATTGGCGCTACCATACCGA
>CAZIXI010000108.1:1082-3922 GCA_964543115.1 uncultured bacterium | reverse complement strand
GGGCGCTACCATACCGAAGATGCCGCCAAAATAGTGCAGGCCTGTAGTGACAACGGAGTAGCACTAGATTTTTGGAGCATAAATAATTATCCCTGGGGCAAGGAAGATGATGAATTAATGACCGGTAAATGGGGCATTACCCGGGCCAAACACGATACTGATTTACCGGTAATGGTTACGGAAACGGGTTTTACCAGCACAGAAACTATATATGAAAATATTGATGAAGAAAGACAGGCGCTTTTAGTAAGAAATGCGGTCTGGGAATCATTGGAAAGCGGTGCTGCTGGGGTATGCGTGTTTCACTGGAGTGACCGGGAAAGCTTTAGTTTAACTGAACGTGAAATAGGTTTTGGCCTTGTTGATATTGACGGCAATCCGAAAGAGGCCTATTACAGTGTGGCCGAGGCCTTTGGTCAGTTAGAAGAAATAGAAATAAGTGAATTATTGCCCCAGTATATTGATCCGTCCGCAGAAATTGCCTTTTACTGGGATGACGCGGTGGATACCATTGTAAACAGATATCAGGCAGAAATGCACCAGCTTTTTGGAGCATTGAAGCGGTTGGGTTTCAGTCTTTCCTTTATTAATAGTGAGGAGATGCTGGCGGGTGAATATACTGACTATCAGGTAATAGTGCTGCCCAGAAACCAGAAGATGACAGATGAGGTGGTCACGCTGTTAACCAGTGTGGCGCTGGCCGGAGTGAAGATTCATGTGGATACTGATCTTCCCGGCATTATGGATGAATATGGAACCAGCCGTAATACTGATGCGGACTGGTTATTAATGATGGAAGATTTATTTGGTATTGATACAAGCTTAAGCAATTTAGAAATAGATACTGATTTAGAAGATACTGATTACAGCTACGGCTACTATGAAACAGGTTCTTTCAGCCTGGACTATGACGCAAAACCGTTGTATTCAGCGGTGCTTGGTTATGAAAATTCTCTAAATATGTGGAAATACCGGGATGAACTAGTTGCGGACAGTTCTGCTGTGGTTCTGGCCAGTTTCGATAGTGCCAGCGGCAGTCCGGCCCTGATGGTTAAGGATTATACCGGCGGCATAGAATATGATACGGCTATTTCACTCTTCAGTTTGGGTGATAATGAAAATGATGATACTTATGAATGGAGCTGGGAAGACAGATATGACTGGTTAGAGCTTATCTATACAGATAGCAGCTATGGGTTTGGTTTATCTCCGGAATTGTCAATTAGCGGCAGCTCGCTGGTGCTGGTGGATTACCGGGCAACAGCCGATGGGTCCAGTGTTCTGCTGAGTTTTAAGAATTATAATGCGGATACCAGTGAGACAGTTGAGGTAACCTCAACTTTGCTTGTAGATAAAACAGTGGAAAATCTGCTTACTGCTGAAATTGTAGAAGAAACATGTGACGGTACGATTGAACAGGAAGTGGAGGCTGACGGGCATACGCTTCTCCTGGCCTATGAAGATACTAGCTCCGATGAGGATACGGATACTGATTCAGATACAGGGGAAGAAGAAACGCAAGAAGAGGAATCTGCCACTGATGAAGAAGAACAGACCGAAGAAGAACAAGTGCCTGAACCGGATGAGGAAGAGGAGCAGGAACAAGAAGACGAATTAGACGAAGAAGAGGACGAAGAGGAAGATGAAGAGGAAGAAGAAGAGGAAGATGAAGATGAAGAGGAAGAAGAAGAGGAAGAGGAAGAAGAAGAAGAAGAAGAAGAGGACCAAGACCAGGAACAGGAAGAACAGGATGGAGAAGAGCAAGAACAAGAAGAAGAAACCACTGAAGAAGAGTCAGTAGACGAGAGCACCGATGTTGATTACACGGACAGCTCAACCGATACCACCAGCAGTGAGGACAGCGAAGAAACAAATAACAATGGTTCCGCTTCAGTATTTGTAATCGAAAAGATCATCGAAAAAGATTCTCAGGTGGCCAGGCGGCAGCTAGCCATGAATGTCCAGGGCAACCCGCCCCAAAAACCATATTTTCCTATTAGAAGCTATTTTGGCAACAAATACAATGTTATTGCTGAAAAAGAAGATCAGGTTATACCGGACATACCGCCGCAAAAGCAATTTAAACAGAAAATGGAAGAAATTCGCTATCAACAGCCGGGAGTACTAAATGTAACCCCCAGAAAGACAACCAGGGAATATGTTCAAAAGGTGATGAAAGGAGAAATTAGGAAGAATGATGAATTACCCGCCTGGTTGAAGAAACTGGCAATCTGGCTGAGTAATCAGATAAATAAATATAACCCGAAAAAACTTGCTCAATGGAGAAAGCGGCAAACTGCAAAAAGAACTCTCGCTATTGTTTTACCAAGAGCTTTTACTCCGAACTCCGATCGAAGATCGCTCAGAACTCATAGGAGGTGTTAGTTATGAAGAATCTTTTCAAAGTATTATTTGTCATAGTTATTAGTTTAAGCGTATCTTTACCGGTTAGGGCTTATGACGAACAGGAAGAGATAAGTGTTACGATTACCATTTCCGCTGTCACCAGCCTGTCGGTCAGCTATCTGGATACGGCTACCGGTGGCACAGGAAGCGGTGCGCTGACTTTTGATGTCAGCAGTCTGGACCTGAGCGATACTGGCACGTATTGGTCAGTAGCTGAGGATTGTCTGTTAGTGTCTTATTCCAGTAATTATGCCTGGGGACTGCGCATAGTTACCGACAACTATATTCTGGTAGAAGATGCCCTGAGTTCTGCCGGAGCTACAGCAACGGATATTAATAGTGATGGAGATATCGATATTCTTGATTATGTAGCGCCCTCAAGAATAGCCCTGGATAGTGATGGAGTGTATGATGATAATTCCTATGGCGGGCTA
>CAZIXI010000108.1:0-1072 GCA_964543115.1 uncultured bacterium | reverse complement strand
GATGTGATTACCGGAGCCGGATCAGTAATTCCCGAAGATGATCAGGATCCCAGTAAGAGAGCTGTTTGGGCCTGGTCCGCGGAGGATGAATGGTCAACGGGCTACAGTTCCTCACTTCCTTCTGCCACTCAGGTTGCTTATGGCAGCGGCTATATGATTCAGGACGTGGATGTGGGTTACTGCTGGACCTATGCTGACCACGAGGCCTGGGCCTATATTGCGGACAAATCCGATGATTGCTTTTCTGAAGATATTTATGAGGATTATGATGGAGACGGTGTGGCCAATGAAATTACGTACTCAATTGTATCTGCCGGTATGCCGGGAAGTTATGGATCATTGGTCCCCTATACATTCATGGTAAGCGACAGCGACGGTGACACTTATACTGATATGGTTGATTTGGCAGATGATGATGTGGTGATTTACATTGCGGCGAGATTTGCTGCCACTAATTTTGGTGATGTGAGTGAGCCTGTGCCGTATGTATTGACGCCAGATACGTATGAGTCGAGATTGTATGTTGAGCTGATACATGAGTAAAAGAAGTGTTGTACCCGTGGAGGCAAGACGATGAAAATAGCAGATAGCAAAATAAGAGAAATACTTGTGGCAAAAGGTGTGGGTATTTTTCTGATTATTGCCCTATGCTTGCTTAATGGAGCAATTTCCGCGACTACTTCACTTTCCGTTAGATCCAAATCAATGGATAATCCGCTGATTTTTTATATGAGCAATATCTTTACCTTTTATGATTATGAGGACGCTTCTCAGGATGCTCCGTGGATTATTTCGGATCAATATCTCTATGTCGAATTTGACACTGATGAGGCCTGCTGGGGATTGAAGATCGTTACTGATAACCGTACATATCTTGAAGACAACTATGCTGAAACTGTACAGCCCTACAGTGATGCCGGCGATGACCTGGTCATGGGTACAAGTGATGACTTGGATTATTATGGCGGGGTAGTTCTAATCGAAGATTCTGATGCTGACGGTACAGTGGATGCAATTACCGATAATCCCTATTACCGCGTGCAATTGGCCTGGCAGGTTTATCCTGAAGATG
>CAZIXI010000107.1:9264-11096 GCA_964543115.1 uncultured bacterium | reverse complement strand
GTAGTATAGAGATCCCGGCTGAGCAACGTAACCAGAGCCGCCGCGACAATAACCACAATGCTCAGAATAATCGTCGTTACCACCAACACAATCCCTCGCCTTTTCATAAATATCCTCTTGCCAAAATTTCCCTGCGGGAAATTTTGGTCTTTGGTCAACGGTTCTTATTTCCCCGTATTCCTCAACTCCATCTCCGTCTGCAATGAACAACTGAGATCCCCCCGGCCGGCATATGAACCCCTGGTAGCGGTGAGTTTGGTCTCCAACCCCTTATTCAAATCCTGGCCGTCAACTTTAACGGTAAATTTACCGTACGTTGGTTTCAACGTATAATAGCCGCTCACATCCACACTCCGCTGCTGGCCGGGCCAGGTAATGGTTATATCCTCTAAAATACAACTCAGATCATAATCTTCATCATCATCATAATCGTCATCCGTATCATTTGTCTGTTGAGCAACATCTTCCCCGCTCTCATAAGAGTAAAGCGCCGCCTGAAACTGCACGTAACGGCCGCCGGCAATAGAACTTATACTACTGTTCCCATTGGTTAGCGAATTCGTATTTACGCTAAATTCATCAGACCAATCACTATCATTGGCCAGGGCGTCACTGCTGTCATTGCTGCGCACCCGCAAAACCACATTAGCGTCCGGGGCATTATCTCTTTTGATGTTCCAGACAATTTTATCAAACTGGGGGTCATCCATGCTCGTATCATAAATCTGTGAGGTATAGGTACCCTCATTCATATAACTGACACCCACTTCCTCAACTGTGTAGAGATCAGTATCCTCTGTCCCCGCTGCTCCCCAGTCTTCTTCCACTAAATCCGTACCCGCCCAATCACCGCTCCTGGTATAGGAACGTGTACTGCCACTGGCCCAGTAGGCAATACTCATGGACTCGCCGGCGCCCAAACCCGCTAAATAAAAAGTGAGAAAATATTCTTTATCCCCCTCAAAAAATTCCGCTTCCGTTGTCCCGGAATCATCGATACTGATCGAATTAGACCAGCCAAATTTAGTTGCCGGAATAGTAATTCCATAACTAACTCCCGCTACCTCATTATGCTCCGTCACCCCTTGAGCCGCATTCCGCGGATCAAGCTGACAATTACTAAAGGTAACCGGATAACAGGTGCCGCCATCCTGGCCGCTTTCTCTTTCTGAAATATAGGCCTCTTCGATGGTTAAGGGCGCGCTGGTACCGGCGCTGAATTTAATACTGCACAACATCCCGTTACTGGGCACAGTAACAACCACCCGATAAGTGGTATCATCTCCCGTTCCCGGCGTAATATCCTGCGAGAGTTTGGTCCCTTGTGTTTCCTCTGTTTCATTGCCCTCCAAACAAAGCACATAATCATCATCACCGGAGGCGCCGCCGGCGCCATTTTCATTACTGAACTTTACCTCCAGGCTGTCAAGTGAACCCTGATTAAAGTTAGTTTCCCGCCAAAGATCATAATAAAAACGTAGTGTAATATAATCATCAATGGCGTCGGCATTATAATCCAGCTGGTAATTCCCCCCCCAGACACCGTCGGCAATCATATCTTCTTTTGTTATCGTATCCCCGGAAGAAGCGGAAACACCGGCTGAACCATCCAAATGAGTCAGGGAAATATAATCCTCCGCCTCCCGGGTAGAACCGCTCGGTGTAACCGAAAAAGAATCTATGCCGAAAGCTTCCGCGCCATCATTATCATCGGTGACCTTAAAAGTAATTGTATGGTAACCGGGAGCTAGGACAATACTGCCAAAACTTACATTATTGCTTCTCTCCACACTGGCCGCGTACCCGTCAAACTCCAGTACCTGCGGTGAAAT
>CAZIXI010000107.1:0-9254 GCA_964543115.1 uncultured bacterium | reverse complement strand
AGCCTTGAGCCCCGAAATAATCGTATAAGTAGTGGCTATCTCACCCGCGGCCTCGGCCCCAGCGCCGGTCCCATTAGTAATCACTGCCGCTAATTGTGCCTCCCGCTGAGCCAGAGTCAGAGAACCATTCCGGGGCTGAAAGACAGTTTTACGCAATTCTAAACTGCCGTTATTATCATAAGTATGATAAACAAATGTTTCATCCCAGATAACATTATTAGAGGCATCCAACTCAATAAAACCATCACTATCACTGTCAAAGGCCCGGGGAAAACTAAGGCCGGCGGTAGCGGTAAGCACCTGATTACCGTCGCTAAACATCACCTCCTGTTTTATCCTCTCCATCGCTAGCTGGATATTCCCCAATAGTTCGCTCTTCACCCGTTCCGTATGCCAGATGCCCTGGATAAAAAGCCAGATGGCCAGGGCCGCCCCCATAATCAACAGGGCAAGCGCGGAGGAAATCAGCACCTCAACTATGGTAAATCCCTTTTTCTTTTTCATTATAGATATGGACAGACTACTGTCACCAATTCCACCGGCAGGGAATTCCAGCTGCCGCGAATCTTATAATTCACCTGCACGGTAACCTTAACAAGATTCGTGCCGTAACCAGTATCGATAAGCGTCGTCCGCTTGAAATCACCGTTGGTGTCCGCAACCCCGTTTCTATCGATAAGCACATCCGTTTCGGCAAGTGAAGAAAGAACGGCCAGCCCCTGCTCCCGCCGCACTTCTCTTATTCTTTCCACCCTGTTTTTTGCCAGATTTGTCGCCACATAGGAATAGTCCACGATTTTTCCCGCCCTGCTGTTCTGGACGAATAGGGCCAGCATCCCGCCCAAGGCCAGCATCATAAATGCGGTAGCCACAAGGCATTCAGTAAGAGTTACTCCTTTATTTCTTTTCATAAATGGTGTTCTCCTGAATCGATTTTACAAGTCGGGTCAGTACCCAGATTATTAATATTATAACTACTATTGATCGCCTCGGCGGCATCATCAGGACAAACCAGCTTATGACCGCTGGTGTAACTTCCGCCGGATTCACTCCAGACATCATCCTCAAGATAGGAATCAATATCCGCGGCGCTGCAAGAGCTTCCCTCATACTTATTATTCTCCAACGCATACTGGGACTTGGCCAACTTTATCTGCCGGAGGTTATTAATACACATGTCCCGATAAACGCCTTCTCTCGAACGCCCAAAATTATAAACTGCATAACCAGTCAAAAACCCGATAATCATAACTACAATGATTAATTCTATTAGGGTAAATCCCTTCTTTTTCATACAATCTCCCTTGACAGATTCTCTAGATATAGTTTTATTTCTACCCTCCCACCTTTATTATATCATATATAATTTCTAAGCAATACTAGCAAAAGTCAAGTCATCTTCCGCTTACTCATACACTTCTTCCCAGGCCTCCACCTGCAGGGAACCGCCGGCAGGCCCGGTACCGGCCAGCGCCTCATCAAAGTGGATCTGGGCGTTGGATTTCATAGTAATCGACTTGGCAATCAGAGTCCCGTAGAGAGAGGCATTACTATCCATTTCAAAATCCGCATTTCTGGTATAGATAGCGCCGTAAAAACCACTGTTAGACTTAAACGTAACATCGGTTAAGCTGTCAGTACCGTACAGAGTTGCCGCCGTTGTGGCCTTACCGAGTTCATTAATACTCGTATTACTGTCCATGCTAAAGGCCCCGTCAACGTAAATAGTGATAGTGGCGTTGTCGCCGAGATCTATCTTGGAATTACTGTTTAGGGAAAATGCGCCGGTAACATAAAGAACTACCTGCACATTGTCGCTAATTTCTATCTCGCTATTACTGTTTAATGAGAAATCACCATTAACCTGCAGCTGGACATCGTCATTTATTGTTAAAGAAGAATTACTGTCCAATTCGATATATTCATACTGGCCGCTGGCCGCATCTCCGCCAATAGTATCGCTATCATTACCACCTAATTCTATGTGTCCCTGAGCGACACTCGGAATATCTGCCGGCGCTGTGACCTGCGGTAATTCCGTGGGATTGGGAGCAGCTAACTTGGCCCCGGTTATTTCCGAGTTACTTTCTAAAGTGATATCAGTATCCGGATTGCCGCCGGGACCGACAATAGCATCACCGTAGATCTTGGCATTGCTGTCGAGAGAAATAACCCCCGCGCCTATGGCATTTGTTAAGGTGTTCCCGTTTGTGCCCGGTTCTTGCGACTCATAGGTCCCGGCCAAAGAATTATAACTATCAATCAGCGCGTTGGAATCCAGATGAACGCCTTCATCGCCGATAACGCCCTCGCCAAAGAGTCCTGGCGTAAAGACCTCTTCCTCTATCCTGCGTGTTTCTTCTCTTAAAGTACCAGTCGATTTTAAAATTACCTTCGAGTTGTTTACTTTTTTTATCTGCACCAGATAATCACCGTCAGAAAATGAGACAGCATACCCTGATCCCAAAGGAGCATAATCAATCGGAACGTATGTATCAGTATTTATCCCCGCAGCCGCGTTACCGTTGATATCGCCATCAAACCAGCTGCAGTCGGCCAACAAATCACCAATTGCCCTCTCCAACCCGGCTTCGGCAATGTATAAGGCCTTAATAGAATCATTAAGCTTTTTCGTCGCCCGGCTTTCCCTGGTCACATAGGAAATATACCCCCCCACCGTCATGGTCCCGATAATTACCAGGATCAAGGCAACAATAATTGCCGTTCCCCGAGACCCAGCAGATCTCAACCCTTTTCGGCTGAATATTAAATTTTTACGTTTCATAAAAATACCCCGTCTCAATTCCGCAGTTTCATCTCAGTGGAAATATGTATTCTCCTATCCTGGTTAAACACTCCCTGATTGATGACGGCAAACCTTACCCCCACTAACTCATCCGCGGTTAAATCCTGGAAAACATCTTCACCCGGAATCTCATATATATTTTCCCCAATGCTATTACCATTCTGCGTTATTTCATTATCCGCGAATATAAAGGTCTCGACAGAACCATCATCTTTTGTCACCTCTATCGCAGCCCCACCCTGAGAAACAGAAAAAGCCTGCCCATGCCTCAATACCCGCACCAGCTTCTCAATAACAACTCTACCCGTAGCCTGAGATTTTACCAGGGCCAGACTATTATTAAACTGGTATTGGATCGTTAGAAAAGTACCCGTGATAGCACCAATAGTTATAGCCAAAATTGATACCGTGATAATCAACTCGATCAATGTCACTCCTTTAATATTACTTCTCATAATAATCCCCTGCTTTAACATTTAATTATGTTGGCTGATTATTGTGTTAACCTCTTCCGTATAGGAATTATCCTGCCAATCCCAGGTGACAGTCACGGTAACCTGCTTATAGGTAATATTCGCATACTCCGTAGCGTCCAAAACACTACTTTCGTTTTGATCCCTGATATCTACCTCCCTGGCGGCTTGAATATAAACCCCGTCTCTTTGATACAAATTAACTGTATCTGTATAACCATTATAGTCATCTACATCGTCCAGTCCGCTATCGTTATTCTCCGTTCCAAGATAGTTAGTACAGCTGCCGGTGTGATCAGCAGGATCTTCCGGGTCTTCATAGTCCTTATCCTTTATCCTCTCCAACAGGCCCTGGCTGAAGTTCAAGGCCATTGTCCTGCTAGCGGTATGGCGGGCATATCCTCCGGCAAAATTCATGCCGGTTAACAAAGCACTTAGAACTATCCCGACGATCGCCACGGCAATCACAATCTCTATTAATGTTATCCCTTTCGACTTTTTCATCTCATTATTTCCCCAAGCTCCGCTTGGGGCCCCCAAAAAAAATAAGCCTATCCCTCCAAAAGAAATAGGCTTATTGCAAATAGCTACACCAATCCTGTAAAAAATCCGCGCAAATCACGTTAACTCCACGTAAATCTGCGTGCAATTGGCAACTGGCTACCATATCCCCCAACATCATTGCAGGGAATTTAGGCCCTTTAGCTTTGCGCCCACATCCTTTCGGAAGGTTTGCCTGTCACCCAATATACAAATGGGAGACAACCCTAGTTCGGGCTTTTTCAATTTGCGACACAAATCAGAAAGAACTATTGATTAACTTTCACAGTTTTACATTTTTTAGCAATGAACATAGTCATCCATCTTACTTTTAAAGCATAAATTATGCCAAAATAAAGGAAATTCTAATATTTTTTTGAATTATCTAAATATATATTAAACAAAGATTTATAGAAAAAACTAGTGCTTATTTTCTTTCCTCCATGAAAAAAACAGTGTAAACATTGTAGAAGTGTCTGATTATCGGACAAAGCAGCAGGGAAAAGGGTAGCACCAAAAAAATCTTTACTCTCTATTTAAAAGCTAGCTGGCTGGCGTATGACTACCATTCTTATAAATCCCATGATTATCAGTATCGCTTGCCGGACAATCAATCCCATTCTCGGTAATCGCATATGCCGTTCCCTTACCGGCCGGACAGGTAGGAGACTTATGAAGATAATCTGAAGAAATCAACAGATCGGCGGTAATCGAACTATAATCACTTTCTCCCATATCATTCTTGAGGATATATTGCTGAATAGCGCCGTCAATTACCCGCATATTACTGATACAGGTAGCCAGCCGCGCCTCATGGCGGGATTTAATGAAATTGGGGATAGCCACCGCCGCTAATAAAGCGATAATAGCCACGACAATCATAATTTCTACCAGGGTAAAGGCTTTATTATCTTTTTTAAAAGGACAATACATGTGCGCCTCCATTTTCAGAAGTTACGTGAAATGACAGATTTATTAGGCTAATTATAGCAAATATATGAGGTTGCCGGCAAATATTTTCTGGTAGAATTATCAAGAGAGAACATGCTCAGGATAACTACCTGCCTCGGGGCAAACCGGATCAGAGCCGACATTGGGGACGGTATAATAGGAAGCCCCCATTGGACATTGTAGTTTTTCCTTAATAAACGAAGTGCTGGTACCCCAGATAATGCTATCTGTAGGCGCGGTACCGGTAGAGGAATTGTATTCTATCGCGTACTGCTCAACCACATGCTTCAATAATTGCAGGTTCTGAACACAAAGATTCCTATTCGCACTATCCCTCATCGTTATATAATTAGGCACAGCAATAACAATCAGTATACCCAAAACAGCAACTACAACCATTAACTCAATAAGTGTAAAACCTCTTTTCTTTTCCATATATCCGCCTTTTACCCAATTTATTATACCATGAATAGCTAGTAATTTTAAACTAAAAAAGTCTAGCTTTTTCCTAATGCCCCTCTGTAGTGCAACTTACAGAAGGGTTATTATATTGCCCGCTTATCTGATAGGCCCCTCCCATAGCCGGGCATTCCGGTAAAGCTTCCTCTCTGAGATAACTATACCAGAGGGCATTGTCAATATCCTCTTCTCCGGTCATCTCTATTGTTTCGCTGGCATAGGCAAAAATAGCGTCCCGCACCACCCGCTGGTTTGCCAAACAGGCATTGAGCATTGCGTCCCGCCTTGTCCCCAAATAATTTGGAATAGCGATTCCCAACAGGATTCCCAGCAATCCAACAACTAAGATTATCTCGATTAAGGAAAAAGCCTCCTTTTTACTCCCTCTGTTCATATTAGTTATTATACTATATAATCATATAAAAATGAAATTAATTTGCCATTGTGATTTTTATTATTGCTAATGCCCTGCGGTATTACAGGAAACCTGCGGATCTTCATACAGGCCGCTGATATTGTACTGCGTGCCGGCATGCGGGCAGTCGGGACTTACCCCGCCTCTTAAGTATGAAGTCCAGTCCGTACCGACGATTTCATCTTCCGGAAGCATGGCAATATCTTCTGCCATATAATAATAGATAGCATCCCGGACAATCCGTTGATTCGCCAGACAGCCATTGATAAGAGCATTATTTCTTGATCTAAAGTAATTCGGGACAGCAATTCCCACCAGCAGCCCCAATATGGCGACAACGATCATGATTTCAAGTAAGGTAAAACCTCTCTTTTTTCTCGACTCAGCAGTCATAATAATCACCCTACCCGATTTCGGATTTCGGACTTTTTTTATTTCCCGTTCCGCGATCCGAAATTGAAAAGAAAAGGGGTGATCGTGAAAGACCACCCCTTCCCCCACAGCAAGAAATCATTTCTGACTCTTTGTGGCTAACAGTATCCCAAACAAATATTAATGCGTGGATACAGAACAGGAGGTAGTTGGAGCACCATAGGTACCTCCAACAGTGTACGACCCGCCTGTCGGACAGCTCGGTAACGCGCCGCCTCTTAAATTGTCACTCACCCAGGGACCACTGTCTGTACAGGCATCCCCGAATTCCGCGTCAGCGTTACTGGTATTCTCGGTCATGTAAGCGTAAATCGCATCCTGCATGATCCGCAGATTACCGCCACAAGAGTTTATGGCCGCGTCACGCCTTGTCCGCAGGTAGTTGGGTACCGCTATAGCAACCAATAACCCGATGATGGCCACCACGATCATAATCTCGATCAATGTGAAACCTTCTCTTTCTCTTAGTTTCCTATACATATCCCACCTCCATTCCAATTTCTGATTTCGGATTGCGGATTTCGAATTTATCCGTTCCGCATTTCAGATTAGAATGATCTTCCAACAACCAACCGCACTGTGATTTCATCACCTCCTTCAAACACAAGTTGTCAAAAACTTTGGGAAAAAGCACTTGTTCATTGTCAGACGATTTATTCTAGTGCATACTATGTGCCAAGTACCCACAGAAAACATAATATACTGTATGCTATGGCCTTATGGGACGCTGTCCTGTTAAACAATGGAAAATATTCGCGTAAACGCGAAAAAGAAGAGGGGTTTTTTGCTGTTTTGCGAAAGGGTAACAAGCAAGTGAAAAAAATCACTATCTAGCTACTTGTGGGAATATTGCCTAATATCTTTCAGAAAATCCGGGTCAACCTGAAGCCCCAAACGTTGCGCTTCCCGCACATCCATCCGGGCCTTGGCATACTCCTTTATCATAAAATAGGCCCTTGCCCGGTTATTATAGGCCCGGGCGTAGCCTGGATAAAACTCTAACACCTTGGTGAAATCACAGATAGCCTTGTTGTGTTCTCCCATAAGACCAAATGTAAGTCCGCGATTATTATACACCTGTAAACTGGCCGGATTAATCTCCAACGCCCGGTCAAAATCGGCAATAGCCTTAGCATATTCACCCAGAACATTATTGGCAAGACCACGATTATTATACGCCTGTTCATAAAGCGGCCTAATCTCCAGGGCCCGGTTAAAACAGGATATTGCCTGATCATACTCCCCTCTTTGGATATAATTAACTCCAAGATTATTCAGCATCCGCGCGCTGTTCGGGGCATAACGCAGCGTTCTATTAAAAAAACTCACCGGTTCCCGCCAGTAGGCATTCTGTTTAATCGTCAACAGGGAGTACCCAACTACCAGAATTAAACTTGCCGCGGCGGCAAACCTGGTTGTTTTCTCATTCCTTGCCAATAAAGATAGTATCGCGGCCAGGGCAAGGAAAAAACCCAGGGAAGGCAGATAGAGCCAATGTTCCGCCATATAAGCATTAAGCGGGTAGAGATTACTCACCGGCAGCAAGGCAATGAAAAACCAGCAGCAGGCAAAAAAGAATATCCGTTTCCGTTGTCTGTTAATAAAGGTATACACGAGCATAAAGAATGTAATCAACAGACCAATTACCGCCAGCGGGTCGGTAAGACTAAACAGCCGCTTACCGTATTCCATGTGCAGGTCAACGGGAAAAATTAATAATCTCAAATAACTGGCAATCGCCACAAAAAATCCCGGGATATTTTCCCAGAACCGCTGCCTGAAGAGCGGTTGCCCATTTATTTGTGCGGGTAAAATACCGGCCAGTAAGGTCAGGCGGGCAACAATGTAAAGCAGGGCGGCAGACAAAATAGCCAGAAAAGCGGCGGGCCTGATTTTTTCCCTAAAGGCAAAGTGATAAAGCAGTAATAACACCGGCAGGATCAGGCTGCTTTCCCGTGAAAGCAAGGCCAGAAAATAACAAAAAAGCATTAATAAAAAAACCGTATTTTTTTTGCGCGCAGGAATTTTAAGTAACAAATAAATGTTAACATAATAAAAATAAAGGCCAGGGGATCGGCTCGGCCGGAAATATAGGTAACAGCCTCGGTTAGTACCGGATGGACAATAAACAGCAACGCGGTAAGAAAAGATAACAGTGTGTCCCGAAACAAAATCAGCACCAGCCAATAAAGACAGAGGGCAGCGAAAATATGGCAGAGGACATTGGTGAGGTGATAGCCCGCGGGATTGAGCCCCCAGAGCGAATAATCCCAGACATAGGTAATTAGCTGCAGGGGACGGTAGAAAGAATAGCGGCTCCCGGCGCCGGCGCCGAGATGCTGACTGAAGATCTGGGGCAGGAAACCCCAGCTCCTGATATAAGCGTTATTACATACCAACTGGGTATCATCCCAGATAAATGCGTTACCCAGGGAATTCAGATAAACAGTAAATCCCAGCAGGGCAATAACAATAATAGGAAAAACATTTTTCCTGTCTGACATTTAGACTACTGTAGTTTGCGGTAGAGGGTGGCCAGATCAATACCCAGAATCCTCGCCGCTTCTTTTTTATTCCCGTCGGCCTGCTGGAGGATGTGACGGATGTATTCTTTTTCTTTTTGGCGCATGACGTTTTTCAGGGTAGTTTGCGGCGGAAAAGAAACCGCCCTGCCGGTTTCTTTAAGCATTTTATCCGGCAGGTCTCTGGGGAAAATATTCTCTTCTTCTGTCAGGGCCACAGCCCGCTCGATTACATTTTCCAGTTCCCGTACATTACCCGGCCACTCATAATCGCGAAAGATATCCATTACCTCTACTGTAACCGTACGCTGGTTTTTGCCTTCCTCGCCGCGGTATTTTTCCAGAAAATGCCCGACTAGCAGCGCCAAATCATCTTTACGGTCCCGTAAAGGCGGCAGTTCAACGGGAATAACACTCAGGCGGTAATAAAGATCCTCCCTGAACGTACCCTTACTCACTTCTTCATCAAGTTTCTTATTGGTGGCGGCAATCACGCGCACATTAACGTTAATATCCTTCGTATCACCAACCCGCTTGATTTCCTTTTCCTGAAGAACGCGCAGCAATTTAACCTGAATGGTCGGGCTGGTTGCCGATACCTCATCGAGAAAAACCGTACCCCCCTTTATCTCATCATCTGGGATATTGGGTAGGCC
>CAZIXI010000106.1:0-11168 GCA_964543115.1 uncultured bacterium | reverse complement strand
ATCACCGAAGTAATCTCCACTCTGTTCAGTATCACAACCATGATATCCATCATTCAATTCATTCCCCCCTCCAGCAATGGTATAAATCTTATTCGCCATCATATCTTGACTATAGTAATTTCCATCAGTCCTTGGAACAAACTTAACTCTTTCCATACCTGCATCCACTACAAAAAGATTTCCTTCTGAATCGAGCGCCAAAGCCCAAGGATCAACAAATTCAAGGTCAGGCATCAACACACCTGTTGCCGCATCCCAGGCCCGCACAACCCCATCTTCAGCCACTGAAATAAGCTGCCGGCCGTCCGGCGAATAACTGAGGCCATTAATATCCCAGTCATGCGCATATTCATGCTCGACTTCACGAAGAGCGATAAATCTTAAACCTTCTATTTCATCTCCAGTCCCTGCATCAAAACACTCTATCCTGCCTCTTTGCTTATATGTATAAGCAATAGTTATTTTCTTTCCATCCGGAGAAACGGCTAGAGCGGTAATTCTCCCTTTAACCTTCGCTATCCGGGCAAGATCAAACTTGCGCTTGCGGGAACCGTCTCCGGCTTTCGATTTGTCCGCTTTCTTCTTTTTGCGCGGCGGTTGAATTTGTTTCGCGGCACTGTTAATGCTTTTGACCAGATCCGTTAATAGTCCATTAATCGCGGTTTCAGCTTCTGCCGTCACATGTATATCGTCGCCTGTTTCCCCGGCTGCCGGTTCACTCTGCCAATAGAAAAGGCAATTGGACAGGACGGCGATAAGGTCCGCCAGCAGTTGCGGCCGGTCTTCGGTGTTGGCAGTGTTTACTTTTTCCCAGGTAATTCTAAGGAGATCTACGTCTCGGCCAGCAAGTTTCTGGTTCAGCATTAGATCTAATCTGTTGGCCTGGATCAGGGCCCGGAATAAAGCGATTAGACCCCGGGCCATTTGCTCATTTGAATTGTCCTTATGCAGCGCCGCTTTTATAGCTTCCTTGGCAATTTTTTGATAGTTGCCCAACTTGGCTGGTAATTCTCTCTCGCCATAAACCTCGGCAAAGGCGGCCAATAGATGGCTAAATACGAGGCAGCGGGTATAAGGCAAAACGCCTACCTGCCGCGCGGAGGATAATGCCTGCTGACATAACTCATCGCGCATTACAGGATTATCCTTAAAAGCGCCTATTTTATGGAGGGCAGCAATTAAATAACAATTGGCAAGGCAGGCCTCTACCGGCGTCATTGCTGCCTCATCTATATTGGCCATGGCGACGCCTGTTAAGCTGCGCTTGATCCCGCCAGGAAAAAGCAATTCATCCACCATTTGCGGACGGTCGGCGGCAACTAAGGCAATCATTAAATCACTTATCGCCAACACACGGTCCATGGATATTGTCTCCGTGTAGAAAACAGTTCGATAGGCTAACTGAAAGATATCCAGTTTCTCACCATCTACCTCCGCCTTGAACTCTTCCTTATCCAGCCAGGCAAGTTTATCCTCGCCGGCAGCAGCCAGCGCCCGCACCAGGTAACTATAGGCGCGGCTGCGCCTGAGCGGGTTTTCGATCTTATCGGCGCTGTCATAGGCCAGCTGGATTATGTTTTTGCCGTCTCTATTTAATTCCTCAATCACTTCCGGCATACCGATTTCTGCCAGGGTGGCGATTACATAACTATAGGCAAAGCTTTCCCAGTCTTTGTTCTCGGACAGCCCTTTTTCTAAATAATGTTTAAAGCGCTCTTTAATAGTCACTGGACTTTTAATCCGGCCGTGTTTTTGGAATTCAATCTTTGTATAGTAAGCATAATCAATCAATTGATAGGCATAATCCCGCTGTTTGCTAATCCTGTTCCAGGCTTCCCCGTGTAATCGTACATTATCCGGGTTATCACTTTGTTTCAGGGCTGATAAATACCCCAGCAAATATGTTTGGGCCCGCACATGCTGGTCCATAGTTGACATTTCTTTTCCGATTTCCGGCAGGCAGGTGTTAAT
Organism: uncultured bacterium; assembly: GCA_964543115.1. Lineage (GTDB taxonomy): Bacteria > Auribacterota > CAZIXI01 > CAZIXI01 > CAZIXI01 > CAZIXI01. Next base: position 9,197 of record CAZIXI010000106.1, on the reverse strand, counting down.
GTCCGAGATTATTTCAGCCGGCACATTCAAGTATTCACCGCCAGAAGGCAATAATAACTCCGTCCCGCCGAACAGCACGCCTAACCTTTCCACTTCCCCGGGGTGTGACATTGGTTGTGGCGGGGATTGGGCAGGGGGTTGTTTGCTTTGGAGCAGGGCAGTAATTTGATCGGCTTGTTGATCCAGGGGCAGCTGCTCAAAATCAGTGGTGGTTTCTGTTTGGCTCTGGGCCTGTTCCAATCCCTGCCAATGATAGATTATCCTGCCCAGCAGGCGATAGAATTTCTCCTGCACCTGCACCCTATCCTCCGGGTCGCAAAGGGCCATTACTGTAATAATCTTTTGTAGAAGATTACGGATATTAAAGATAGGGCTATCATCTTCCTGAAATTGTCCCGCCTGCACCATAACCGCTAATAAATGACAATAGGCCTGAACTTGTTTGCGATAGTCTGGATTGCCGTTTTTATCCTTAATCTTATTCGCTGCGGCATAGGCAGTTTGCAGTAGACGTTTTGCTGATCTTGCTCTCCGCAGTAGTTTTCCAAACTCGGCTAATTTGTCAGCGCGCTTTAACACAGAAAGGATCTGACATAAGGCCAGGCAACGGCCATAATCATTATCAATGGACTCGTAAGAATTATATGCGTAGTATGTTAATTGGCTTGTATCCCAACCTTTCCAACGTTTCTTTTTAAGACTATTATTAAAATCAGTTTTAGTAAAACCAGCCAGCTCGGCAGCCAAAAACAACTGACTGAATGCTATGCTGTCTTCATAATGGTCGTCACTAGTCTCTATAACTTCTTGCCAGGCCAGACGAAGAATATTTTTGTCAGTATCTTCAGCTGTTGGCTGCTGTGGCTTTAAAGCCAGGATCTCTTCCTTTGTCCAGCCGGCTTTGGTTAAGGCGATAATCAGTTCGCTGAAGGCCAGGATTTTGTCAAACGGCGCCATAATCTGGTAAGCTGAATCAACAGCTATTTGAACTAAATCCGGCAGTTTATCCTTGTATTTTTCCCATAAACCGGCTTCGGCTAACACAGAAATCAAATAACTGGCAGCCTTACTCTGGTAATAAGGTCTAGCTTCTGTCCAACACCAATCATAGGCCTGCTCAACAAGATCTTTGCCGCTTCCCCTTAATGCTGAATCGGTAAGCAAATCAGGCAAATTGTCTATCCGGGAAAGAACACTAACTAAATAGCTCAAGGCAATACTCATATCAGCAATTCGTTTTTCTACAATTTCAATCTCGCTTTTAGAAAAATTACGTACACTAAGCATGGCATGATAGGCCAAAAACTTTATATTATTGGTCTCACCAAGAATCCCCTCTGCCTGTTCTTCCTTTTTTGCCTGGGTTAAAACAGATATCAAGTAACTACTAATCAGGCTAGAAACTATATATTCATCGGGATCTTCTTGGTCCCCACTATCTAAAATAGTCATTATTTTCTTTAACAGTTTTGGATTACCTTCTTCACCCTGCTTTGTCTGCAGCAGATACCGGCTGCCCAAGATAAAGCATTTTGTTAAACGAGAATACCCTTCCAGATCAGCATCTCTTACACTATTTATCTCTTCCTGAAAGGGATTCATTACCTCCTGCGGCAGATCAGCTAGTCCCTCGTAAATGATATCATCTTGCACTTGATTAAAGGGCCAAGTTGGCGGACCTTTCTGCAATAATACAGGCGTTACCGTTCGCTTTGCTAATCTTTCCCGGGTATCTTCTACGGCTGAAACCAGCCGCGCTAACTGATCGCCAATAATAGCGTCTACCGCCTGACTTTCTCCGCCGGTCATTTGCTCAATTACTGTTTCCTGGATTTGCTGGATCATTTTTAGCACGGCAATTAATTCTTTTAGCTTTTTTGGTTTCTTTTCGTATACTGCCTTTACTGTCACCCAGCGGTAAAGTCGCGCCAGCAATTGAATCTGATCGCCTATTTCTCCTATCTTTTTCCGGGCAAAGTCATCTTCAGCACAGCCTTCAGCCAGCCGCTGGATCTCAGCTATCGTCTTCGCTGTTGTCTCATGTTTTACGCCAACAACCCCAAATAACTCTGTTGCCTGTTTTTCTTTCATCTTCTTTAATCTGTTCAATTCTGTTAACGGCAGAGGTCCAGCATTAATTGCCCGGCTAATAAAATCTTTCAATTTCTTAACGGGTTTACCGGCTTTTTGTATTTTGGCAGTATTTTCTTTTATTCTCATTATTAACGACAAATCTCCAATTAGTTCAAATAATTCCTGCCCGGCTAGTTTCTTGGCAATAGCCGCAACCATTTCTATCAATGTATCTATCTTCTCATTTCTATATTTTCTATCATCAATATTTACCGCTAATTTACCTAATAAATCATCAATTGTCAGATCTCCCGTAGCGGGCAATTCACCCCACAGCTCCTTTAGCTCCAGCCAGCTATTGCGCTGCTGGAAAAAGCTGGGCGGCCAGCCTTCTTTTGTGACCAATTTTATCCGGATAGGCTTCAGAATAGCCGCTTCCATTAGATTGTATTCATCATCCAGATAATTGCCTGCCTTTACACCCAACTTGCGTTCTTCACGCGCTAATTTCACAATCTGATATATCTCCCGCAATTTATATACTCGTTCCAGTTTTTTCCCAAATTTCAGTTTCTGCCAATCTTTTTCCCCACCAATAAGCTCTTCCACTTTTTCTACCAGCCCATTCAATCTGTCTTTCAATCCCTTGCCCCGGGTCACTTTCTGGATATATTGCAGTATCTGATCGATCTCCGGGTCCTCACTATCCGGCTCGCGGTACCATTCCGGTTCATCTACACGGATGATCATATCTTCGCCATTCAAATACTCCGCTACCGCATCCTTGCCTTCATCGTCCGTCCACAACTGCGATTCCTTAAAGGCTTTCTTTAACAGCTCTTCCCAGGCGGCCTTTTCTTTTGCTGTCCCTTCTTGCACAAAACAGGAATTAAACCAGTACCAGAGCTTTTCTTGCTCGTTCATCCCGGGAAAAACATTTGGGTTATCCCAGGTATTGATCATTTTCCGGAACATGCGTTTAAAAGTACGGAAACCCGGAATACGCGGGATTACTCGTTTGTTACGCTGCCGGTCCACCGCGCCCCGCAGATACTGCACCACTCCCACTAACCCCTGCCAGCGCCCTTCCGGATACTCGTTTCCTTCACTGTCTTTGGTAATGGGTTTATTATCCGCTGCCTTTGGCAAATGTCCAATCACGTTCCAATTCACACTCTCACCCAAATGGCCCTTCTCTTTTAAGAGAAAATCATACATCTGCTCAATCGGTAATGGTTTCATCACAATTACCGGACACCGCTCAATAAACGCGTCATGCGGCGCCTCTACCTCAAACGGTCCGCCCGGTGGATTGGCGGTAAAGATAAACCCGAATAAATCTCCCGCATAATACACACTGCCATCCGGCATTACCACATAACCGCGCTCAACAATCTCGTTTAACCCGCCAACCACGTTTTTCGCCCCGGCAGCTATTTCATCCAATAACACTGTGGCGCCCTCTCCCTCCCAGGCCTGCGCGCCCTGTAACACCACCCCTTCTTCGGGATAGGAATTTCCACCCGCCTCCAGCTCCATTTTCCAAGTCAATTCACTGAACTTGGTCTCGGAATCCACTTGTTTGGCCAGTTCTAAGCCGCTAAGTAATACTTGGGTGGCTTCGGCCAACTCGGTTTTACCCGTTCCTTGTTCCCCAATCAATATCGGGCTCTTGCCCAGGGCCCGGAACTGTAACAGATGATACAGTACCCGGCTGTTCTCTTCATTTCCCGTACTTAACCACCGCTCGATCGCTTTATTTACCTGCCGGCGCATACCCTTGGGTATGCGAATACGAATCTTGTCCCAATACTTGTTTTCTTTACCTTCTCGGTTATAGGGCACTACCATTAACGTATCTCCTTCATATCTAAACGAGTGGCCTTCTTTAGCATCCAGGATTACCGGTTCTACCTTTGCACTGTCTTTAAACATCCCAGCCTGATCTGCTGCCTGAAAACGTTTACGCACCTTTTCCATATGTATTTCTTTGTCCCGGTAACTGAGCTGGTTGACCTCAAAGTTAAAGTACATCTCAATCACTGCCCAGGGTGAATGCCGCCAGCTATTGGGGTAATTAAGCGCGTATTGCAGGATATTGGCCAGTACCCTTGGGCTGGGTGCCCGTTTCAACTTGTCTCCCGGCCGGCCCTTAATCTTACAGAAGCTGTCACTGCGCAGCTTTTCATACCAGTCTTTACGCGCCTGGACCTGCGCCTCTTTGCCCTTTACCTTGCTCAATCTCAATAACTCGTTACGCTGTGTATCAGCAAATCCCATGTAGACAAACCGTAACTGTGTGGCAATAGATACCATTTTCTTGGCTTTTTCGGTTATCCGTTCTATCTCCGCGTCATACTCCGCCTGGGTTAAGGGCTTTCGTTGGCCTCTGGCAATGGCCTTGGTCAGGGAACGTTTAGCTAGTTCTACCTGCAGGTTCACTTCGTCAGGCGGGTAGCGCCAGACAAAATGCATCTCTTCCTGCCTATCAGATATTGCCCAGTCTTCCCGCTCGATTATCCCGGTATTGGTAGTGGCCAGGTAACGGCCCCGCGGATGGTTGTGTACATGATCGTTGCGCTGACGGCGACCGCCTTTATTGCTATAGTACCAACTGTGGGTATTGTCACTGAGGGACTTCTTTAAGGTGCCTTTGGCTTCCGGGGCCATATAGTTAAATTCACTTAACACACACCAGCCGCCGTTATGCTGCACATAGGTTAAGGGAGAATATAAGGGCCGGCTTTCACCGTTTATCAGTACCCGGCGCGCTATCAGCCCGGTTCTGGTCATTTCTTCATGACAGGTGATGTAGAATACCTCTTCGTTCATTAACTTTGCCGCTGCCCGCACAATCTCATCTTTACCTAACCCGGTCTCCCCTTTCATCAGCACCAGGCTCTGTTCTTTGTGCTCGGTGATGGCCAGTGTTTCCACAATGCCGGTTTCGGCCTCAACTAAAATTAATTTTCTTTCATTATCATATACTGCATAACGTTTAATATCGCTTAAATAACGTACCTGTACATATTCACTGAATTGCTCTTGCGCATCCACTGCTAACCAGTTATCCTCTTCGCGCAGTATTTCCAGGCAGCCTTTTTCATCTAAACGATAAGTTATCCGCGTATCTTTACCCTCAAACTGTTTGTACTTTCCTTTTTGCTGATAATGCAGGCGTTTTGCGCGCGGCCGGAAGATATCTTTTTCTGAGGGTTCTTCTTCCCAGAACCCGCTGGCTGTGCGTTTCACCAGGTGCAGTTCGCCGTTGGCGCCTTCCCGGATATAGAGCTGTCCGTCCGCGCTGCAGGAGGTGAATTGTTCGCCTTTATCATACATCCGGTCCAGTAGTTCTAAAATCAATGACTCGTTGGCATCATCATCCACAGTAATAGTATCCGGCACAAACCGTCCGCCCGCTCCTCGTTCCCATTCGCGGCGGCTTGTTTCATTGCCGTCATTGTCGTATTTCTTATAAATAAGATATTCTCTCCCTTCCCTGGTCTGCAGATAAAAGTTACGATAGGCAGTCTTTCTGTCTCTTTCCAGATACTGTTCGTAAGCAACTTCTGCTGTACTTCTACCCTGATCGTCTAGTTGCCCTAACCCACGCTCCCTTTCTTTTAGATAAGCTGTTATGCTGTCATGAGAACTAAGATCTATTTGCTCAGTTAACGCCTTTTCCTCTTCTGTTATATCCAGTCTCTTTTCCATTCGTTTCTTTATACTATGCAAATATTCATGCAGAATAAACGTCTCCAATAAAGCCTTCTGCCACTGCAGATTTTTAGCGGCAATCTCCAATATAACCAATGGTATATATATCCTCTGCCGGCCCGCGCTGAAATGGCCGGATTTGTCTATGTCTACTATTACCGGGCTGTATTGTTTTAAATTCACATACTCTTCCTGTGCTGCTAATTTAGTCATTGCTTCCAATACTAACTCTTTATATTTGCTGGACTTGGCAGCGGGAAGTGTTTCCAGTAAACTACCGGTTTCTCCTTCATCCGATTTACCGGCTGTTTCCCAGTCCTGGACAAAATGAAATTTCTGCTGATCTTTAAATACCTCTCTTAATTCCTGATGCAGCTCTTCTTCCGGCTCCCCGAAAAATCCCTGCTGCCGGAAACGCGGGTCGTTACTGTATTTTTTAAAGACTTTGACGACCTTTTCACCGATCATCTTCGGCAGATCTTCGAGCTTCTTCGGTAAAATCACCCGGTCTTGGTGTTCCTCACCTAAAGATTTTTTCACATCTCTGCGGGCTTCGGCATCACCAGTACTAGCAATAAATGTCTCTATTCCTCGTTCTTCAATATTGTCTTTGACTACCTGCTGCATGCCGATATCACCGAAATTACCGTCCCCCACACTCATTAGGATATTAAGCAATTTCCCCGCCTCCTGACGAATGGTCTTTTCTACTCGTTCTGAGGCATTAACCATTGCCTGAACATCATCAGTACCTCCACCAGGTTCTAATCTTTTCAATGTACGATAAATCAGCTGTTCTTTTGTCTCGCCATCGAACATTTTGCTTCCTTCATGATCCAGCAGAACTCTGGTTTCCCCATCGTAAATTATTAATTCAAATTCGATCAGGGGCTGGTTTCTGCCATGATACATACTATTAATCTCATAAACTGCTTCCAATAACAGCATCATGGTTAATCTTGCCCATTCATGGCGCTTTTTCCAACCCATACTCCCGCTTTTGTCAAATACCAGGGTCAGGCGTACCGGCATTGGTTCGGTTTTTACTAGTTTTTCAAAGGCACCTTCATCATCACCCATATAAACTGAAACCACATCACGAATTTCATGATCCGGATCGGATGTGCCTTTCCACTTGATCTTCTGTTCAGGATTGAGCAATACCCGCATCCATTCGACCAGGTCCTCGATATGATCTGTCTCTCCATCAGTCAATACACTCCGCCATTCTTGATACTCTATTAACTCATGCCTTTCCAGGCCGGTTTGCAGCATTTCATCTTCAAATTCCGCTTCCGCCAGCTGTTCCGCTGAAGGAAGATCAATATCATAATTCCGCTGGACCTTGCTGGTAGTAACCGGCTGCGGAGTAGTTTCCGGTTTGTCTCTGTCTAAGATATTGTCTAACGAAGTGGGCGCTTGCGGCACACCAAAACGGTCACTGGTACCTGTTCCCGGCCCATCTGGCCTGCTTGTTGATGGTGATGCATCAGCAGCATCACCATCAGCTTCTCCTCCCTCGCCTGAACTTTCTCCATCCCCTTCCGCTTCTCCTTCGCCTTTACCCTCACCTTCGCCCTCACCTTCTCCCTGTTCACCGCCGGCTTCCCTTAGTTCATCACCAATACCTTCTGCTTTTTCACCCAGGGCCTGCTTTATCTTGTCCTGAAGGTTTTTCAATTCTTTTAGTTCAGCTGATAGTTCTCCTGCTAAATCCCGGCAATCACCGGCTTGATCCTTTATCTCTCCTGCCTGATCTCTTATCTGCCGGCTGCCCTGCTGAATATCATCTTTGGCCGCTTGTGTACCCACACTGTCTTGCCTGCCAACAGCAGCCAATAACTGCTGGGCCTTGGCCTTAAGCTCACGGGCCTTATCCAACAGTTCCTGGATTTTCTCTTCCTGCTCTTGTGTCTGCTGAGATAACTCTGAAGTGCCTTCACAAACCCCTTGGCCGTCTGTGGGTGAAGAAAGATTGTTCTCCGCTGTATCAAAAGCATCATCGTTTGCCGATTGTGCTGTACTACTGATCTTTTGCCCTGATTCCAGCGCCTCCTGCGCCTGATTAACAATGGATTGGGTTTTATCAACAATTTCTTCCGCTTTGTCTTTATCCTTATCCCCGGCTGCCTGGCGGGAACCTTGGCTGACGTTTTTGGCATCCTGACCCACACCCTCCATCCCATCTGAAATATCCGCTAATAGATCGTTTATCTGCTGGAGCGACTGACCCAGTTGTTCTAATTTACCCTCCAGATCCTCTAAGGATTCTCCGGAAACGCCTTCTCCGCCTGACTGGCCCGGTGAAGGTTGGCCTTGCTGCCCCTGTTGGCCCTCTTGGCCCTCTTGCCCCTCTTGGCCTTGTTGCCCCTGCCCTCCCATACTACACTGACTCATGGCCTGCATGGCCTGCTCGATTATCTGTTGCTGCACTTCCGGCGGCAGGGCATTAAAGATTGCCTCCAAAATATCCCTCTGTTCCTGAGTGAGATCATCTGGATCGAATTCTCCCGGCTGCACATCCGCCTGCTCTTCGTTTTCCAGCCGTTTAAGTAAATCACGGTATTTTTCAGTTTCCAGGTCTTTATCAAACAGTTCTTTATAAACCGGCCAGATTTCATCTTTAATAATGGTATAGATATTCTCTAAATCACTGTTTTCCCGCAGCTCAAATAACACCTTTTTCCAGGCCTCTTTTGTTGCCAGTACGGCCAGATCAATTTCACTGCCTTCCGCTACCCGGGGATCTTCCAGGCTGGGATTTTTCTTATCAAATTGGCTCCAGCGCCGCAATAATGTATTAATAAACTGCAGGTGAAGAGGGTAAGAATCAAACCACTGCTGTTCCACTTCCGGATTGCCCAAATTGAATATCCGCTCAAACACCACCTTAATAAAATCCGGCGCCTCAACATGCTCCCCGGCATTCTGCCGGGTAATGGTTTCATCCATATCAGTGGTACCTTTATAAACCGCGCTGGGAATTACCAAAAACTCCCAGAGCGTCTGGAACGGCGATAAAGAAAAGTATTCCTCTTTCTCCTGATCTTCACCTAATTCTTCTCCTCCGTAGGTTGAGCGATAATAGGCTAATAACAGATTACCTTCAGCCTGTTTGGCGGCCAATTGGCGGTATTTTTCTCTATCCGGATCATCTTTGTGCGTGGGATGCATGGGCCAATGCCTTACTGTAGCGATAAATTCATCTTGTTTTTCGTATTTCCACAAGCCCATCTGGTCGGTAACCTCTGCCGGTTCAAAATCCAGCACGGAGGCGCCAAAAAGAACTGACGCTAAACTCTCTAACTCCTTTTTTAGCGTCTTTTCTACCCAGGCAGCATCTTCCTTGCTCGGCGGGCCAAAAAGCTGGTCCAACTGATAAAAATAATCCTTCATTGTCCGTAAGG
>CAZIXI010000105.1:0-11294 GCA_964543115.1 uncultured bacterium | reverse complement strand
TTAATAGATATATCTCTTTGCCCGGATAATCCAGCAAATTAATAACTTCAAGTTTATGTACCTGGGTCATCACCAGTATCAAATCCGCGGCAGCCACTAAACTTTTGGTTAATGGCTGCGACCGATGCCCTGAAATATCAATACCCTCTTCCTTCATTACTCCAATGGCATGACTGCTCGCCCTGGACCCATTACCCGCAAGCACACCGGCAGAAGATATTTTCACACCCCGCTTGTTTTTCAGCGCTTTTTTCAACAGGCCCATGGCCATTGGGCTGCGGCAGGTATTTCCGGTACAAACGATCAGGATATTTTTATATTTAGCCAAAAAGAACTCCTTTTCGTATAACCTTTACCGGCTTAGAGGTAAAATCTATTATTGTTGAATCCTTCCGATAGCGTGTCGGACCGGCATCAAGGATAAGGTCCACCAAACCATTTAATTGCCTGCCGGCCTGCCGGGCATTAACCGGACTCTTCCCTCCACTGACATTGGCACTGGGAGCGGCCAGCGGCCGCCCCACCCTTCTCAGCAGAGCCAGAGCAACCTTATTATCGGGAATCCGCACTCCAATTGTACCGCCCTTACGTGCCGGGAAGATACCGGTTAGGGGACCGGGCCAGTATTTTTTTATTGATAATTTTGCCTCTTTGGGAATCAGTTTAAGATAACGGGGCAAATCCTTTTTGTAGGCAATTTGAATAGCATAGGGTTTGTTGTCGGGACGTTTCTTAATGGAATTTAAACGGGTAATAGCCTTTTTATTCGTACTATCCGCGGCTATACCATAAACAGTTTCTGTCGGGAACACAACCAACCCGCCTTTTTTTATAATCTCAGCGGCCCGGGCAATAATTTTCCTGTCGGGACATTCAGCATCAATCTTAACAACCTGTGTTTTACACATAGAATAGTTTTTCTTAACGCAGTCTATACCCATTCCTATAATAGCAGTCCCAAGCAGAGCTTGGGGCAGAGCGCGCAAAGCACGCAGAGTTTCGCAAAGTTTTTTTTTAAATTTACTATTGAACTCTTTTTTTCTCCGCGTTCTCTGCGCTTACTTTGCGATCTTTGCGTTTTAAAAAAAGATTCATCACTACTTTCTACACACAGCAAAAATAGCTACCTGACTATTTTTCTCCTGATCCTCTTCTCCCGATAATCCGAGGCATCCATCTTTTTCTGTGACTGTTTTACCTTAGTCACCAATTCCTTTTTATGTTCAACCAGTTTTTTAGCATAGAGGGGTTTAACCAGCGCCAGTATTTCCGCTGCCAGAATAGCGGCATTTTTTGCCCCGGCACTGCCAACGGACATAGTGGCTACCGGAATACCTCCCGGCATCTGCATAATCGAAAGAAATGAATCCAATCCCTGAAAAACCTTGGTATAGATCGGCACGCCGATAACCGGCAGATTGGTGTGGCTGGCAATAACCCCGGGCAGGTGCGCCGCGCCGCCCGCTCCGGCAATAATCACTTTAACGCCCCGTTTTGCCGCGGATTTCGTATACTTCATCGTTTCCGCCGGCGTCCTATGCGCCGAAAGAACTTTAGTTTCATAAGGAATCTTAAACTTTGTCAACATTTCCTGTGCCTGACTCATTATCGGCAAATCCGACGTACTACCCATAATAATACCTACTAACGGTTTCATAAATCCTCCTTCTATCGCGGGAGGGCACGGAGGCCCTCCCCTACTGTTTTTCCTCTATTTCTCCCTGTTCGGGAGGGCGCAAGGCCCTCCCCTACATTTTTAATGATCGCCGGGCGATGTCGCGGCGGTAATGCATCTGCGGAAATTTTATTCTGTCCAGCGCCTCGTAACTGCGTTTAACCGCGTCATCCAGAGTATTGCCGAGAGCGGTAACGCCAAGAACCCGGCCGCCGCTGGTAAGACACTTGCCTTCAGCTCTCCTGGTACCCGCGTGAAAAACCAGCACATCAGCCAGAGAAGACGCCTCCGTTAAACCTTCAATCGGCAAATCTTTTTTATACTTCTGCGGATAACCTCCGCTGGCCGCAACCACACACACACAGGGACGTTTGGTCCAGCGTAACTGAACCTGATTTAGGCCGCCATGAACGGTACTCAGTATCGGGAACAATAAATCTGACTCCATCCGAGGCAGCACTACCTGCGTTTCCGGATCACCAAAACGCACATTATATTCCAGCACCTTGGGTCCGCTAGCGGTCAACATCAGGCCGGCATAAATAATCCCCCGGTAGGAAATCCCCTCATTGGCCATTCCTCGAATAGTGGGCACCAGGATCTCTCTTTGGATACGTTGCTCTAACTCAGGCGTAAATACCGCTACCGGCGAATAGGCCCCCATTCCCCCGGTATTCGGGCCTTTATCACCATCCAGGGCTCGTTTATGGTCCTGAGATGGAACCAGGGGGATTACCGTCTCTCCGTCACTGAAGGCCAGAATGGAAACCTCCTCCCCCTGCAGACACTCTTCAACAATAACCCTGCGGCCGGCATCACCGAAAATCTGTTTCTCCATTATATCTTCAATCGCCGTAATCGCTTCCGGGACTTCAGAGCAAACATTAACTCCCTTACCAGCCGCTAATCCTTCCGCTTTCACCACACAAGGAGCGCCGCACTGCTTAATATAATCTATCGCCTGCTTACTGTGACTGAATACCTGAGCGTTGGCGGTTGGAATATTATATTTCTGCATTAGTTCCTTGGCAAAGACCTTACTGCCCTCTAGCTGACTGGCTGCTCTGGACGGCCCGAATACAGCCAGTCCCCGCCGTTGGAATTCATCAACAATCCCCAGCACCAGCGGCAATTCCGGTCCGACTACCGTCAGATCTATTTTATTATTCTTCGCGAAATCCGCCAACCCCGCTAGATCATCTACCTTAATATTTACACATTCAGCCAGTTCACCAATGCCGCCATTCCCCGGCGCCGCATAAATCTTTTGTACATGTTTGCTCTGGGCCAGTTTCCAAACCAGCGTATGCTCCCGGCCCCCGCTTCCGACTACAAGTATCTTCATAATATCACCCTTAATCGGGAGGGCACAGTCTATATCCATTCCTATAATGGCAGCCCCGCAAAGCGGGGCAGAGGCCCTCCCCTACAATCACTCAATGTTTAAAATGTCTTACACCCGTAAACACCATCGCGATGCCGTGCTCATTGGCCGCGTCAATCACTTCTTGATCACGCACCGAACCGCCCGGTTGAATTATCGCCCGCACGCCAATCTTGGCCGCCTCATCAATCGCGTCCCGGAAGGGGAAAAAGGCATCTGAGGCCATTACCGTATCTTCGAGCGGTTTCTGGGCCTTCATCACCGCAATCTTTACCGAATCCACTCTGCTCATCTGACCGGCACCGATGCCCGCAGTTTCCTGCTCTTTGGCAAAAACAATCGCGTTTGATTTCACATGCTTAACCACTTTCCAGGCAAACTTCAGTCCCGCCCACTGCTCTTTTGTGGGCTTTTTCTCCGTGACCACTTTCACGCTCTTTTCATCCGGTTCACCCAAAACATCACGTTCCTGCACCAGCACCCCGCCCAACACCTTCTTGAGGTCCATCTCCTGCCGCCACTCGTTTTTCTTCTGCTCGCGCCATTGCTGCAGTTCCGGCAGCTGCATGATCCTGATATTTTTTTTCTGCTTAAGAATTTCCAGGGCCTCTTTCGTATACGAGGGCGCGATCAATACCTCAATGTAGAGTTTATTCAATTCTAGAGCCACGGCGTCATCCACTTCCCCGTTAAGACTGACCACGCTGCCGAAACTACTTACCGGATCTGTGGCCAGCGCCTTGAGATAGGCCTTACCGATATCCTTATGCGAAGCAATTCCGCAGGGATTGGTATGTTTAACAATAACCACCGTGGGCTCAGAAAACTCTTTCACCGCCGCCAGCACGCCATCAGCGTCTATCAGGTTATTAAAAGAAAGCTGCTTGCCATGAAGTTGTTTGGCCAGATTGATTCGCGGCTCTCCGGTAACCAGCCCCTTACTGTGCACCTCCCGGTAAAAGGCTGCTTTCTGATGCGGATTCTCCCCGTAACGAAGATCCATGGCCTTAGCGTAGGTCATAGTAATCTCATTCGGGAAATCCACTGATTTGGGCTGGGTAAGTTTATGGAGATAATTATGGATCAGATTATCGTATAAAGATGAATACTTAAAAGCCTCCGACGCCAGACGTAAGCGTGTATGCTTGGTTAAGGATTTGTCATTATTGTTAAGTTCCTCTAAAATCAACTCGTATTTTGAAGGATTAACCACAACAGCCACATCATTATAATTCTTGGCCGCCGAACGCAGCAGGGCCACTCCCCCGATATCTATCTGTTCGATTGCCTCTTCCAGTTTTGTTTCCGGCCGGGCCACGGTTTCCTCAAACGGATAGAGATTAACCACCACCATATCAATCGTCTCAATTTCATGGTCCAGCAACTGCTGCCGGTGTTCAGGTTTTTCTCTCTGGGCCAGCAGACCGGCATGAATCTTGGGGTGCAGGGTTTTTACCCGGCCATCCAGCATTTCCGGAAAACCGGTAAGATCAGATATGGCCATAACCGGGATCCCCGCTTCCTTTAACTTACGGGCCGTACCGCCGGTAGAAATAAGCTCAATCCCCAGATCATTCAACCCCCGGGCAAACTCCACAATACCTTTTTTGTCATACACGCTTAATAAAACTTTCCCAACAGTTGCCATAGTCGTTCTCCTTATTTCCTCTACAGCCCCACGCCTGCAGAATTAATTATAACCTTCCGTTTCCCTTTTACTACCTCTCCAATAATTTTGCCATTAACCTTGGCTTTCTTATCCACAATTAATACCATTCCAATACCCATATTAAATGTGCGGTACATATCCTCCACCGGTACCCGGCCCAGCCGCTGAATCAGTTTAAAGACAGGCAAAACGGACCAGCATTTCTGGTCCAGCACCGCATTTACCCCAGGCGGCAGTATCCGGGGAATATTATCAATTAAGCCGCCGCCAGTAATATGGGCGATGCCTTTAATGCCGGTCTTCTGCGCCAGGCGAAAGACCTGCCCGACATAACTGCGATGCGGCCGCAGCAGGGCCCTGCCCACTGTGGTTTTTAATTCCGGCAGGTAACTACTAACCCTATATTTTTTCAACAATACCTTTCTCGCTAAAGTAAAACCGTTAGTATGCAATCCCGTACTGGGTAACCCGATTATTTTATCCCCCGGCTTTATTTTTCTACCGTCAATTATCTTTTTCCTCTCCACCAGCCCGACAATGCAGCCGGCCAGATCGTACTCCCCCCTCCTGTACACATCCGGCATCTGGGCCGTCTCCCCGCCAATAAGACAGCAGCCCACATCCCGGCAGGCCTTAACCATGCCCTTGATCAATTGGATGGCAATCCGGTTATCAAGCTGGGCCGTACCGATATAATCGAGGAAAAATAACGGGCGGGCGCCCTGGGCAAGAATATCGTCAGCTCCATGGGCAACGATGTCATAACCGATCACTTCATGCTCACCCATTAACCGGGCAATAATTGTCTTTGTACCTACTCCATCGATACTAGACACCAAAACAGGCTGTGAATGTTTTTTTGGCAAAGAATATAAACCGCCGAAAAGCCCAATATCGGCAAGAACAGATTTATTGTAGGTACGGCGAACAAGCTGCTTTACCTTCCGTTTGAAAACCTCGGCCTTATCTATATCAACCCCGGCATCCTTATATTTCATAGATTACATTTCTTGAAGATATCATCCACAAACCGCAGATAATAATCAGCCTCAAAACATTCTTTTAATTCCTTTTCCGGAACACATTTACCTACCCGTTGGTCCTTTAACAACAGTTCCAATAACGCCCCTTCACCCCGCCAACAGGCCATGGCATTATCCTGAATAACCTTGTAGGCATCGTTGCGGGAAAGGCCCTTTTCCAGCATTTTCATCAGTACCCGCTGAGAAAACACCAGCCCCCTGGTTAAATCCAGGTTTTTTTGCATATTCTCGGGATAAACATGCAGATCCTTAATCACTTCTGTCATTTTATGCAGCATATAATCAAGCACCATAGTTCCGTCAGGGACAATTACCCGTTCAGCGGAAGAATGGGATATATCCCGTTCATGCCAGAGAGCCACATTCTGGTGGGCAGTGGATGCATAACCAACAAGAACCCGTGCCAATCCGCAGATCCGCTCACAGATAACCGGATTACGTTTATGCGGCATCGCCGAAGATCCTTTCTGTCCCTTGCGGAAAGGCTCCTCAACCTCGCGCACCTCCGTACGCTGCAGTGATCTTATTTCCTGCGCCCAACGCTGCAGGGAATCCCCCACCAAAGCCAGCATACTCATATATTCCGCGTGCCGGTCACGCTGCAACACCTGGGTGGAAATAGGCGCCGGCTGCAGTCCCATCCCCCGGCAGACAAATTCCTCTACCTCCGGACCAAGATGGGCGTAAGTCCCCACCGCCCCGGAAACTTTGCCAAAACTGATTACCGACCGCGCCCGCTGCAATCTTTCTTTCGCCCGCTGCATTTCCTCTTTCATCAAGAGGAATTTTAATCCCAGTGTAATCGGTTCGGCATGCACGCCATGGCTGCGGCCCACCATCGGAGTCATCTTATACTCCTTTGCCTTGACAGCTACCGCCTCTATCAGCTGATCCATATCCGCAATGAGAATATCCGCCGCTTCTTGCATCAACGCCGCCAGCGCCGTATCCACAACATCACTGGAAGTCAGCCCCATATGAACAAACCGGCCGCTCTCGCCGATGAATTCCTGTACGGAAGTAACAAAAGCAATAACATCGTGATGCACCGTCCGCTCAATCTCATCAATGCGGGCGAGATCGAACTTTGCCTTCGTCTTGATATTCTTTAGATCTTCAGCCGGAACCTTACCCTGCTCCGCCAGCGCCTCACAAGCCAGAATCTCCACCTGCAGCCATTTACCAAAACGATTCTCATCCGACCAAATCTTCCCCATCCGCTCTAAGGTATATCTTGTAATCATATTAGCCTCTCTTCTTTTAATTAATTAATTTAAATTATATATTAGTAGAAGATATAAATATTAGCAAATATAACAGAGGAAGGTCAATAGGATAAAATTAAGCTATAACTATTTGAACGGCAATGCTTTTTGTTTAGCAGCTTCTTACTGATGCAGCAGGGATACCAGCCGGTTATCCATTTTACGGCAGCGGCGGCTGATTATGCGGGCAATGTTGATGATAATGATGGAAAAGGCCTCCAGGTCATCCTGGGAAAGGTGCAGCAGGTCTTTATTGCACAATGATACTGTTTCTATATCCGTTAGGGCTCTGACGGTAGCGGAGCGGGGCTGAATATCAATCAGTTCCATTTCACCGAAAGAATCTCCTTCTTTTAGGATAGCTAACTGCTCTTCTTCGTCCACATCACCGGGTTGGTGTTTAGTGATCTCTACGCTGCCCTTAACAATCAGATACATCCGGTCGCCTGCCTCCGCTTCTCTGATAATAACTTCACTTTTTTTAAAGTGATCCGTTTTCAGAAAAGAGGCAACTTTTTCCAGCCGTTTATCGTCAAGTCCGCCAAACAGGGCTTTTGATCGTAATAATTCTACACAGTGCATAATAAAATAATATTTTTTTGATTAGGGATTATTTTTAAGTCTTTTACCGGAGTTTAATAATTTAAGCCGCTGTCGGCTGGGGAGATTCTTCTTTTTTACTGAACTTCACGGAAACAACACGCGAAACACCTCTCTCCTCCATTGTTACGCCGTAAAGTACGGAAGCGGCACTGATTGTACGCTTATTATGGGTAACCACCATAAACTGCGTTGATTGAGAAAATTCCTTTAACAGGGCGACAAAACGATCAATATTAGAATCGTCTAACGGGGCATCAATCTCATCAAGGATGCAGAAAGGGCTCGGTTTCACCTTGAACATGGCAAATAAAAGAGAAATTGCCGTCAGGGCCTTTTCACCGCCGCTTAACAAAGAAACATTCTGCAGCCGCTTTCCCGGGGGCCGGG
The DNA here is from genome assembly GCA_964543115.1 of uncultured bacterium. Taxonomy (GTDB): domain Bacteria; phylum Auribacterota; class CAZIXI01; order CAZIXI01; family CAZIXI01; genus CAZIXI01. Next base: position 3,268 of record CAZIXI010000105.1, on the reverse strand, counting down.
CAATAATCTCAATGCCGCTTTCCAGAATATCTGCTTCATCCAAAAGAATAAGATCCGCCTTACCGCCGCCAAATAACTTAGCAAAGAGCTCCTGAAAATTAACACGGATGGCCTGAAAAGTATCCCAGAAAATCTGTTTTGTCGTCTTATTAACCTGGGCAATGGCCTTAAGCAGGGAATCTTTACTATTAACCAGATCTTCTTTCTGGGTAGTCAGAAACTGAAATCGTTCCTGCATTTCCTCATATTCTTCAATGGCTACCAGACTAACCTCGCCCATTGACTCTAACCGGTCACGAATGGTGAGTATCTCCTGCTCCAATGTTTCCAGCGCGGCGCTATCGACAACCGGTTCCGGCAGGCTTTCCAAAGATACATGGTAATTATCACGAAGTTTTTTCGTGATATCGTCTATTTTAAGCTGAATCTCCGAGAGCCTCAGCTGTCGTTCATTGAGTTGAGTACCTACCTTGTCGCGCTGTTCCCGTTCCCGGCGCACAGACTCTTCCTTTTGCCGCAGCTCTTCTTCACTCCGGCTGCTTTGCTGCCGGACTTCGACCAGTTTACTCTCCTGTTCCCGGCCCTGGCTCATCAAGCCTTCAATGGCCCCTTCCAGACTTTGCGCCTCAGCAATTAACCTTTCTATCGCGTTTTTATTACTCTCACGTTCCGCCCGGACTTTGTTATGATTGTTCTCACAACCGCTAATCTGCTGTTGAAGCTGCTGCTGTTTAAACACTAGATGGTTCTCTTTCTCTTCGGCGCCAACCAATCTAATCTTTAATTCCGTAAACTCACGCTCCTTTAGATTACGCTCCTGCTCCACGCGTGACATTTCCTCGGTCATATTCTTGTAGTCAAGATTAAGCATGCCGTTAAGTTTCTCATTATCTTCAAGTGATTTTGTCCAATCCGTCTGTTTCCGGGCGGATGTTTCTTTCCGGCCGCTCAGCTCGCTTAATTCCACTTCTATTGTTTCCACCGTATCCAATAACTGTTTGTGAGTAGAACGATATTTAAGCAGATCATTTTCCTGTACCGCCAGGCTAATCTCTTCCCGGTAAAGATTATTGCGGGCGCCCTCAAGTTGACCTTCTTCCTGCTTAAGTCTATCTTCAATCATCTTCTTCTTTTGTGTCTGAACCATGATCTCTTCGGAGAGCACGCCCATTTCCCCTTTAAGGGCCTCAATGGTGCTTTCCCGATTAATCAGATTAATAGCGCCTTCAATCCCTCTGCCGGCCTTAACAATACCCGGAGAACCGACAACCAGTCCGTCCCGGGTAACCGCGACAAGCGCCAACCGCTGGTAAATCTCTTCCGCTACAGCAATCTGCGGGCAGATTACCACCCGGCCAAAAAGAAAATTAGTTAATTTCTGACAACTGTCTTCCGCCCCGATTACTGTACACGCCGGGAAAGATCCCTCAAAAGATAACTGCTCCTGTAAAACAGGCGGCACCTCTTCCAGTAAATCTAAAATAACAAAAGTTGTCTGGGAAACGGAATGCTGATGTAAAAGAAGAGCGGCCTGCCGGGCATTGGCCAGAGAATCACACACCAGCCATTGCGCGCGTTCACCCAACAGGGCATTAACGGCGAGACTGTATTCCACCGGCACCCTGATAAGCTCACCAACCGTGCCCAGCACTCCCGGAAAACGCTCTTTTTCCTGTAAGACCATCTTGACGCCATCGGCATATCCCTCCAGCGACCTTTTTTGCTTAGAATATATCTCGTAACATGACCGTTTTTCCGAAAGCTGCTGCTGCTGTTCGTGCACCCTGCCCTGGGCCTTTACCGCTTCATCCTTCAACAACAGCATTTTCTCTTCACGATCTTTTATTGTATGTCTTAAGCTGTAAAGGGAACGCTGCTGACTCCGGACAATTCCCTCTGTCTCAGCAATCTCCCGCGCCAATTTTTCCGCTTCTTTGCGCCTCTGCTGGAGCTCAACCGTTTGCCGCCTTTCCTTCAAAATCAAATCCTTATGCTCCATGTCTGCCCGGGCCAGCTCATTTTTCAGCTGAGACCCGTTAGCGTTTGCCTGGAGGAGATTTTCCCGCTTATCATTTATATCGGCAGTCAGTTTTTCAACGCGTTCGTTACACTGATTGATCTCCTGCTGCTTAGCCTGCATTGTCTCTTTCTGCGAAGAACGGGTTTCCGCCGCCTCAGCCAATTCCTGTTCTGCCTCCTGCAGCTGGCGCTGCCAGTTTTCAATGTCCCTGCTTAGCTGGATTACTTCCGCTTCTATCTCGCTGTTCCTGTTTTGTAACTCATCAATCCGCTCTTTTTTATACTGCCGCTGCTGCCGGCTGGTAGCCAGATTCGTTTCCGCTTCCAATTTTCCTTCATGAAGAGCAATAACATCCTGATTCAATTGCTGAAGAGTTTTTCTCAGCGCGGCCACTTCTTCTTCTTTTTCCATTATGGCATTTTGCATCCGGGCCGCTTCTTTCTCCGTATCCTCTTTCCTGTTGCTATACTCATTTTTCTCCTGCTGCAGCTTATGGAACTGCGAAGAAAGCATCTTTACTTCCAATCCCTTAAACTCTTCCTGCACCCTTTTATACCTTCTGGCCTTAGCCGCCTTTCTTTCCATCGCTCCGATCTGCCTGCCAACCTCTTTAATAATATCGTTCAACCTTACCAGGTTGCTTTCGGTAATTTCCAGTTTATGCAGGGCCTCTCGCTTCCTTTCTTTATATTTTGTAATCCCGGCCGCTTCTTCAAAGACAAAACGACGGTCTTCCGGTTTAGAGCTGAGGATTAGATCCATTTTTCCCTGCTCAAGAACAGAATAAGCCCGCGTACCCACACCCGTATCCATGAACAAGTTGTCAATATCACGCAAACGGCAGAGATTTTTATTAATGAAATACTGGCTCTCACCGGAACGGAACATACGGCGGGAAATAGTCACTTCGGAAAAATCCAGCGGCAGGGCCTTATCGGCATTATCAACAACCAGTGAAACATCTACCATCCCTACGCCTTTACGATTGTCAGTTCCATGAAAAATTACATCTTCCATCCGTTTTCCACGGAGACTCTTAGCGCTTTGCTCACCAAGCACCCAACGGACGCTGTCAACAATATTAGTATTATGTACTATAAAATCATTAGCAACAAAATTATGATTATCCGCAACGCAAAGATCGTAGACCCACTCTGGAGAAGATACCTTTTTTATTTCCGTTATTTCGTCCCAAAATACATCCGATTCCGCAAAGCTTTCCAGCTGTTTCTTTAATTTTGTAACAGC
>CAZIXI010000104.1:0-11383 GCA_964543115.1 uncultured bacterium | reverse complement strand
CCTGTTTCGACTCTGCCTGTGGTTGTTCCGGCTGCGGACCAGAAGCAGAAGCAGGACCAGCACCAGCACCAGGCCCGGCTTGTTTCGCCTTACTAGCCTCTTTATACATCTCCTCAGCAATCTTGTGTGAAGCTGTGGTTACCGCTTCCATTGCCTTCTTGATATCCTCAACCGATCCATCCTTGGCCAATTCTTTCAACTTGGCAACTGCCTGTTCCACCTTTTCCTTTTCTTCCTTACTCACCTTGTCCCCATGCTCCTTCAGCGTCTTCTCGGTTGTGTAAATCAAGGTATCCGCCTGGTTCCTCACCTCTACTTCCTCTTTTTTCTGCTTATCGTCACTCGCATGAGCTTCGGCATCTTTAACCATTTTATCGATCTCGTCTTCCGACAAGCCGCTGGAAACCTCGATCTTTATCTTCTGCTCTTTCCCAGAACCCAGATCCTTTGCTGAAACGTGAACAATGCCGAAGGCGTCAATATCAAAAGCAACCTCAATCTGCGGAACACCGCGCGGCGCCGCCGGAATTCCCACCAGATCAAATCTTCCCAGGGTGCGGTTATCGTTGGCCATCTGCCGCTCTCCCTGTAAGACATGAATACTTACCGCCGGCTGGCTATCCGCGGCGGTAGAAAATATCTGACTCTTCTTTGTGGGAATGGTTGTATTACGTTCAATCAATCTGGTAAATACACTACCTAACGTCTCAATCCCTAATGAAAGCGGAGTTACGTCTAATAGCAACACATCCTTAATCTCTCCGCCAAGAACACCACCCTGGATAGCGGCGCCAATAGCCACTACCTCATCAGGATTAACTCCCCTATGCGGTTCCTTCCCAAAAACATCCTTAACCAGCTGCTGAATCATGGGCATCCTGATCTGACCGCCGACCAGAATAACTTCATCAATATCGCCGGCCTTTAACTTGGCATCTTTCAGGGCCTGTTCTACCGGCCCGCGGGTTGATTCAATCAAATCACCCACCAACTGTTCGAGCTTGGCCCTGGTCAGCTTCATTGTTAAATGCTTTGGACCACTGCTGTCAGCAGTAATGAAGGGCAGATTAATCTCCGTCTCCATGGTGCTGGACAATTCACATTTAGCCTTTTCCGCTGCCTCTTTCAAACGCTGCAGGGCCATCCGGTCCTTACGTAAATCTATCCCCTGATCCTTTTTGAATGAATCAGCCAGATAATCGATAACCCGCTGATCAAGATCATCTCCGCCAAGATGCGTATTACCGTTTGTGGACTTAACCTCAAATACCCCTTCTCCGATTTCCAGGATAGAAACATCAAAGGTACCGCCGCCAAAATCATAAACGGCAATCTTCTCGTCTTTCTTCTTATCCAGACCATAAGCCAGACTGGCTGCCGTGGGCTCATTAATGATCCTTAAAACATTCAACCCGGCGATCCGCCCGGCATCTTTCGTCGCCTGCCGCTGGCTGTCATTAAAATAGGCGGGAACGGTGACAACCGCATCCTTAACCGGATGGCCGAGATACTCCTCGGCAGTCTGCCTCATTTTCTGCAGAACCATCGCGGATATTTCCGGCGGAGTATATTCCTTTCCTCCGGCCTTAACCACAACATTTCCCTTACTGTCCTCATCAACTTTAAAAGGCACTATTTTCTCTTCCGAAGAAACCTCGCTATGGTGCCGGCCCATAAATCTTTTAATAGAAAATACCGTATTCTCCGGATTGGTTACCGCCTGCCTTTTTGCCGGCGTGCCAACCAGGCGTTCACCACTTTTTGTAAAAGCAACTACAGACGGAGTAACCCGTCCGCCTTCACTGTTGGCAATAACCGTTGGCTCACCACCCTCCAACACCGCCACACAGGAATTAGTGGTTCCCAAATCAATACCGATCACCTTTCCCTTTCTTACCTTTTTTTCCTCACTCATAATTCCCTCCTCTTAAACGTTATATTTACCTCACTGAGCATAACCCTACACCTCAACAAAGAGCAAGTATAATGCCAACATTTATTAAATCGTAATATGCTGGCATTAAAAGACATAGGAACAGGGGAAGGTAAAATGAAGAGCCAATTTGTCACTAGTGAGACACATTACGAAAGACCCGCCTTCGCCAAGGCTTCGGCGGGCAGGCGAGATACGAGAGACGAAGGACTAGCGACTAGCGACTAGCGACTAGCGACTAGCGACTAGTATTCAACTTCCATTAAGGTGAGGCCCTGGGCGGGGGCAGTTACTACTCTGGTTCCATTGTATTTGCCCTGCAGTATCTTCTCTACATCCTCAAGCTTTATTTTTTTCCTGGCCACATCGATTAATAGGCCCACCATTCTCCGCACCATTTTGTACAAAAAACCGTTACCTGTAACATCTACATGAATTATATTTTTACGGGACTCAATTTCTATCTTATAGACGATTCTAACCTTGTTCTGTTCTTTTTCATCTACCAGATGTGAAAAATCATGTTCTCCCTCTAATATCCGCGCCGCCTCATTCATTAAGTCCAAATCCAGGGCATAAGAACAGTGATCTACATAACGGCGGTAAAAAACTGACGGGTAAATACCGTTATAAATAACATAGCGGTAACGCTTCTTCAAGGCGTTAAAACGGGGATGAAATTCCAGCGGCACTTCTGCTACATCAGTAATCAGGATATCCTGAGGCAAATATCTGTTTAAGGCCTGGCGAATTTTCTCTACGGAAATTCTGGTTTCCACCTGAAACGCGGCTACCTGGCCGAGGGCATGCACTCCCGTATCGGTGCGGCCGGCACCGGCAACCCGGAGGGGGCTGCCAAACAATTCCGCTATCGCCTTTTCCAGCGCTCCCTGAACAGTCGGATGTTTTTTGGAATTCCGCTGAACCTGCCAGCCAAAATAGCTGGTTCCGTCGTATTCTAGTAGTAACTTAAAGTTCCGCATACTAAATCAACAACTCCGCGATCTGGACGGCATTAAGGGCGGCACCCTTACGCAGGTTGTCACTGACTACCCAAAGATTGAGACCATTATCAACACTTTCATCCTCTCGGATCCGGCCGACAAAAACCTCATCTTTACCGGCAGCCATTACCGGAACGGGATATTCATTCTTACTGACATCATCAAGCACCTTGATGCCGGGTGATTTCGCCAGTAACGCCATTGCTTCTTTACGGGAAAGTTTATTTTCCGTTTCCACCGCCACGGATTCAGAATGACTGATAAATACCGGCACCCGCACACAGGTAGCGGTAACCCTCATATCGGGCACACCCATAATCTTCCTGGTTTCCAGCACCATCTTCATCTCTTCTTTGGTATAAAAATTATCCAGAAAAACATCTATGTGGGGAATAAGATTGAAGGCTATCGGATGCGGAAAAACACCGCTGCTTTCTTTCTTCACTAAATTAATTGCCGCCCCCACCTCTTTTTCCAGGGCATCAATCGCCTTCTTACCCGCCCCGGAAACTGACTGGTATGTGCTTACAATAACACGCTTAATTTTAGCGGCATCATGAATAGGCTTCAAAGCGACAACCATCTGAATGGTGGAACAATTCGGATTAGCAATAATACCCTTATGCTTTTTAGCATCTTCCGGGTTTACTTCCGGCACAACCAGGGGCACTTCCGGATCCATCCGAAAGGCGCTGGTATTATCTATCACTACCGCTCCGGCCTTAACGGCATGCGGACTGAACTCCCTACTCACTTTCGCCCCCGGGCTGGACAGCACAATCTCTATCCCTTTAAAGGCATCCTTGTTTAAAACTTCTACCGGGATATCTTCTCCCTTAAATTTTGCCTTTAGCCCCTTCGACCGTTCCGAAGCCAGCGGCCGTAACATAGCCACAGGAAAATTACGCTGCTCAAGAATATTCATCATCTCCCGGCCGACAACCCCGGTCGCCCCGACAACCGCTACTTTGTATTGTTTTGACATAAATTTCCCTCCGAATTATAAATAGCCCTAATAACGCTTTTCTTTCTTTTTTAAAAAGGCAGTATCTTAGAGACTCTCCGCAATCAAATCCCCTACTTCACTTGTTGAATAGCCCATTTTCCCGGCACCTAAGGTTTTTAATTTTTTGTTAACAACCTTAATGACCGTCTCTTCAATTTTCGCCGCGGCTCTTGTTTCACCGATTTCCTCTAATAACATTTGCCCGGCACAAATACAGGCTAGCGGATTAATCACATTCTGCCCGGTATACTTTGGCGCTGAACCGCCGATCGGTTCAAACATGCTCACCCCTTCGGGATTGATGTTTCCGCCGGCGGCAATCCCCATCCCACCCTGAATTATTGCCCCCAAATCGGTAATAATATCGCCAAACATGTTATCGGTAATAATCACATCAAACCATTCGGGATTCTTGACCATCCACATACAAGTGGCATCCACATGGGCATAGTCAGTCTTAACATCGCTAAACTCTTTGGCCACCTCATTAAATGTCCTCTCCCAGAGGTCCCAGCCATAGGTCAGCACATTAGTTTTACCGCAAAGTGTAACCTGTTTCCTCGGCCTTTTCTGGGCCAGCTTGAAACCATAGCGAATACACCGCTCTACTCCCTTTCTTGTACAAATCATATCCTGCAGGGCAATTTCATCCGCGGTATTTTTCTTAAAAAACCCGCCGTTCCCCACATAGAGGCTCTCGGTATTCTCCCTGACAACCACAAAATCCACCTCTTTCGGCCCTTTATCCCTTAAGGGACAAAATTTTTCCGAATACAACTTCACCGGACGCAAATTAATGTATTGATCCAAAGAAAACCTTAATTTAAGCAGGATACCCTGCTCCAGGATCCCCGGCTTGACCTCAGGATGACCGATAGCTCCTAAATAAATGGCATCATGCTCCTTCAATTCCTCTGCCGCCCCTGCCGGTAAAACTTCATTGGTGCGCAGATAGCGATCCCCGCCAAAATCGTAATAATGAAAATCCAGCTTAAACCCGTATTTGCTGCCGGCACTTTTTAATACTTTCACCCCTTCCCTAATTACTTCCGGACCGGTACCGTCACCGGGAATTACCGCGATATCATAGTTTTTTTCTGCCATAAATCATCCTCCAGGTTTTAGAATATACTCCTTACTTAGCACTCAATATTTTTTTCGCATAGGCCATCAACCCGCCGCAATTTATTAACTCCTGCATAAATTCGGGGATTGGGATTACCTTATATGTATTATTTTTAGTGAGATTCTTTATTTCACCCTGATCAGGGTTAACCTCCAGCTGATCGCCCTCATTGATTTCTCCCGCTTCAGCAATCTCAAAAATAGGCAGGCCGATATTAAAACTATTACGGTAAAAAATCCTGGCAAAACTCGCCGCGATCACGCAACTGATCCCGGCAGCCTTAATGCAAACCGGGGCATGCTCCCGGCTGGAACCACAGCCATAGTTCTTTCCGGCAACTATAATATCACCCGCAGAGATCTCTTTACTGAAACCCGGCTTAATCCCATCCATACAATGTGAGGCCAATACAGCAATATCGGTAGTGTTAAGATATCGCGCCGGAATTATCTCATCGGTATTAATATCTTCCCGAAACTTCCAGACCTTGCCTTTAATTTTCTTCATAACCTGACACTCCTAAGAGCAAAAAGTAATTTTTCTGCCACTCTGCGCCTTTAACTTCTTAACCTGACTACCGGAAATCAGCAATCTTACCCTTAATCGCCGTAGCTGCGGCTACTGCCGGCCCGGCTAAATATACTTCACTTTCCAAATGGCCCATTCGACCGACAAAATTCCTGTTGGTTGTGGCTAATGCCCGTTCACCTGAGGCCAGCACCCCCATATGCCCGCCCAGACAGGGCCCGCAGGTTGGAGGTGAAACAACCGCACCGGCAGCAATAAATGTCTTTAATAATCCCTCTTCCATGGCCTGCACATAAATTTTCTGGGTTGCCGGAATAACAATCAACCGTAACCCGGCATGAACCTTCTTGCCGCGCAAAATAGCGGCAGCTGTCCGCAAATCCGTAATCCGGCCGTTTGTACAGGAACCAATAATCACCTGATCGATCGGCACATCCCGCTTGACCGCTTCAGCAATCCCCAGGGCATTGCTTGGTAAATGCGGAAAGGCTACCTGCGGCTCCAGTTTACTGATATCAAATTCTTTTATCGCGGCATATTCACAATCAGGATCACTCTGCAACTCAGAAAAATCCGGCAACCGGCTCTCCGGCACACCTACCGCCTTCAGATATTTCGCACTAACAGCATCCGGGGCAATTATGCCGTTCTTACCACCAGCCTCAATGGCCATATTACAAAGACTCAACCGCTCATCCATGGGCAAGGAACTAATCGCCGTCCCGCAGAATTCCAGACTTTTATAAAGGGCCCCATCCACACCGATCTGCCCAATAAGAAATATAATCAGATCCTTACCGCCGATCCCCTCCGGCAGCCGGCCGTTAAAAACAACTTTAATGGTCTGCGGCACCCGGAACCAGCATTTACCGGTTATCCAGCTAAAGGCAACATCGGTACTGCCTACCCCGGTAGCAAAGGCACCTAAGGCCCCATGGGTACAGGTATGGCTGTCGGCACCGATAATAATCGATCCAGGAATTACCAGACCTTCTTCCGGAAGCAGGGCATGTTCAATACCGGCCTTCCCTACCTCATAATAATGAGAAATATTATGCTGAAAGGCAAACTGCCGCAGTTTCCGGCATTGTTCGGCACTGGCAATATCTTTATTAGGCGTAAAGTGATCAGGAACAAGCACAATCCTATCCGGATCCGCTAAATCCTTAATCCCGTTCCGTTTTAGCTCTTCAATAGCCAGCGGCGCAGTAATATCATTGGCTAAACTCAGATCTACCTGAGGTAGAACAAGCTGATCCGGAACAACCTTCTCCAGGCCCGCTCCGCGGGCCAGTATCTTTTCTGTAATTGTCATTTTCATGGGGCATATATTAACAAAAACTGCAGTTCATCATCAATATAAAAAAGCCTTCTGCCCTGACAAGAGAGCAGAAGGCCTCAAAAAACATTTTCTGCTGCTTAATCTATTTATTCCTTCTTCTCTTCCGGTTTCTTTTTCTCCTCTTTTTTGGCTGCCATCTCGTCCTTAATTTCACTAATTCCCAGAAAAAGAGCAATCAGTCCGCCAAAAACCAACAGCACAGGGATTGTACCCAGAAGCACTGTCACAAAATGATCCCACCAGGACACAATGAGGATTAACCCCAAAACTAACGCCACACCACCACCAATCACACTGATAAGCTTACCCATGGAAACACCTCCTCCCTTGTAAAACACTTTTTCCACAATTCAGGTCCATAAATATATCAAAAAACAATCTTATTAACAAGAAAAAAACACCTGTAAAAACACTATATTTTCGGCACTATGATTTTGTACTTCGTTAATTTTTTATCCAGAGTTGAACGCGATATCTTAAGCAGGCTGCAGGCCTGTTTCTTAATTCCCTTACAAAGCTGCAACACTTTCTGAATATGCTCTTTCTCCATTGCCGAAAGGGAAAGATCACGGTGCCCCATATGCTCCAGAGTCTCAATCGGCAGCTCTACCTTGAAAGAAAGGTCCTCGAGCCACATCTGGTCCCTGTTGGTCACTAACATGCCCCGCTTGATAACACTTTTTAATTCGCGGACATTACCGGGCCATTTATGCTGGATGAGATATTTCGAAACAACATCAGAAACCCCTGTAACTTTCTTGTCAAATTCGCCATTAAATTCATCGATAAAAACCTTAAGATATAACGGAATATCATTTTTTCTCTCCCGCAGGGGCGGCAGTTCCACACACACTTCATTCAAGCGGTAATATAGATCTTCCCGAAACTTTCCCTTAGCCACAAGCTCTGAGAGATTCTTGTTACTGGCGGCAATTATCCGCGTATTGGTATGCACCCGCTCCTCCCCGCCAATTCGCTCAAATTCATGATGTTCCACGGCCCGTAAAATTTTTGCCTGCGCGGAAAGGCTCATATCCCCGATTTCATCCAGAAACAACGTTCCTTGATCGGCCTGTTCAAACTTACCCTTACGTCTCCTGTCCGCACTGGTAAAGGCGCCTTTCTCATGACCAAAAAGTTCACTCTCCAGCAGTGTCTCCGAAAGAGCGCTGCAGTTTATGGCAATATACGCCCCGCCCCGCCTGGGACTGGACTTATGTATCGCCTCGGCCATTAGATCCTTACCGGTACCGTTCTCGCCAAGCAGCAAAACCGTAACATCAGCGGCCCGGGCAGCTAATTCCGCTGTATGTATACAACCGATCATTCTGGCATTACGCGTGATTACCTGACCAAAAGTTACTATCTCATTCTCATTAATTTTTACCTTAGATTCCATAAACACTCCTTTTTAACTGATTCTTTTACGGAAAACATTAGGCTATAATGATATAACATTACCATATTTTTGACAAGCAATTTAATTCCTGCCAATTTATCCTTCTCTCTCCCTAATCATCTCCACAAATATTTTCACCATATCGGCATCAAATTGTGTTCCGGAATTTTTTTCTAATTCGGCCAGGGCCTCTTGTTTCGTAAGCGCCTTGCGGTACGGCCGGTCAGTCACCAGGGCATCATACACATCAACAATTGCTAACATCCTGGCCGTAAAAGGGATCTGTGTGCCTTTTAACCCTGAGAGGTACCCTTTTCCATCAAAACGCTCATGATGATAAAGCAGCGTCTCCCTGACTTCAGCTAAAAAATCTACCGGCTGCAGGATCTGATAACCGATCAACGGATGTTGTTTCATCTGTATCCATTCTTCCGCGGTCAGCGGCTCAGGTTTATTAAGCACCTGCTCCTTAACCCCTATTTTACCAATGTCATGCAAACCGCCGATTTTTTTCAATATTTCGTGATTTTCGTGTTCTACACCAAGCACCAGCGCAAACCGCATCATCAATCTGGCCACCCGGGCACAATGTTCCTTAGTATAATTATCCTTGGCATCAATAGCCAAAATAAGCGCTTCTGTGGTTGCCGCATAATTGTGCTGAACTGACTGTTTCAGTTCCTGGACGATTTTTTCATCCATCAAGCTTTTCTTCCGCTTACCAATCGCTTTGCGCACAGAGCTCAAGACCTCCGGTATTTTGAAGGGCTTGGCAATATAATCTGAGGCCCCCAGACGCAAAGCGGATAAAGAAGTTTCTCTGTTTGGATGTCCGGTAATCATAATTACCTCTACATAAGGATTAAGCTCCTTTACCTTCGCTAACAGCTGAATCCCGTCCATTTGCTCCATCCAGATATCACTGAGTACCAGATCAATGGTCTGACCATTATTATTCTTTATCTCTTCCAGCAAGGCCAGAGCCTTACGGGCATTATGCGCGGTCAAAACGGAAAATTCTAACTTCAGCATTTCGGTAAGGGCGCGAAGAACACTGCCTTCATCATCCACAACCAGGATCATCGGTTTTTCATAATTATCTTTGAGATTTTCCGGTTTCTTACCAACCAAAGGTGTATCCATATATCCTCGCTTGTTTCATTTACAACTGAAAAAAACAATCCCCTAGACCTCTAAAAGGACTAAGGGCTTACTCTGCCTATCGTAACTATCGCCCTTTATTAAACGACCACTTCCCGGCCTGAGGGAAAAAACATCTTCTGCGCCTCATACTGCTGAAAAAGCCTGGGTAAAAGCATCGCAACTTCCGTACCCTTCTGGGCCTCGCTGGAAATAGTCACTTGTCCGCCATGAGCCTCAACAATCTTACGGACAATCGTCAAACCCAACCCAATCCCCCGGGCCTTAGTCGTAAAAAAAGGATCCCAAATCTTATTTATTGATTCCTGGGCAACACCTACGCCTTCATCAACAATTTTTAATTCCAGATAATCCTGTTTTTCGCTGGAAACATCAACGGACAAAATTCTTATTTTGCCCCCTTTAGGCATGGCTTGTACACTATTATATATAATGCTCTTTAACGCCCGCAGCATGGCATCCCGATCAACATCAATATAGCCGGAACGATGCGCAAATTCCTTCTGAATGGTTATCCCCAACAAGGCGTCTTTAGTTTCCAGGCGGTCAATGATCTCCTGCAGCAGCTCTTCAATATCGCAGGAAGAACAACTGAGCCGCAAAGGCTGCGCGAAAAACAGCAAATTCTCCACTAACTGATTCAGCCGGTCAACTTCTTTATTAACAACTAAATAGAAATCCTCACGGAACTGCTTGTCCATATAACGCTCCGGCAGCAGCTGGGCAAATGTCTTAATAGAAACCAGACAATTCTTAAGTTCATGAGAACTGCGCATGGCTACCGTATTCACAAAAGACAGCTGATCCGCTCTTCTGGCCTCTTGCTGCAAAACCTTTATCGGTTCCAGATCAGTAAAGATCATTACCGCTCCCCGAACCTCGGCGTCTGCATCTCTGATTGGAGTAATACTCACACCGATAAGCCGATTGAGCGGAGCCACTTTCAGTTCCCTGCGGGAACAGGACACCTCGGATTCCATACTTTCAGCAAACAACTCCGCAACCTCTTGCGGCAGTTTAGAAAATCCCTTGCCGATAACTTCCTTCTTAGCTATTCCCAATATTTCTTCCGCCTTGGGATTATAAGTAGCGACAACACCCTGGGCGTCAACAGTAATAACTCCGGAACTCACATGCTCCAAGATACCTTCCAGATGGTTCCTCTGCTGAGAAATAACCTCTACCAACCGGGCATTTTCAATAGCAATAGATAACTGACTGCCTAAAGTAAATACAAGTTCAAGCTCCGCGTCACTGACCGGAGAACCGGTAATTTTATTACTGAAAACAATCGTTCCCTGCAAACGCCCATGCTCCCAAAGCGGCACGGCAGTGGTCACCCCCAACTGGCGCATCTGCGCCACTACACTTCCGTCAAGGGCACTGTCAAAACCCAGACGTAGCGCTGTTCCTTCTCGTTGGAGATACCCCATTAGACCTTCGGCATCAGATAGGGAAATTGAAGAAATGACATCGGGAGAAATTCCCTGAGCGGTACTTATGCGGAAATTATCTTCCTTTTTTAAGACAATCGCAATACGAGCAACCTTCAGGATCTCCTGCATCGTATTGAGGAAAATATCAAGCAGCCTGTTAACATTATAACCGGCTGTAAGCACCTTGGAAATATCCTGGGGAACTTCCTTATGCTGGACTAATTGGTTAATAATATCCTGTTTTATCAATTCGTTCATTACCTCTGGCAGGCAACCTTTCTCGCGCTAATACCTCAGCAAAAAAACCCAATCAACTTAAAAAAACTGTTCTCTCACATCCTGTATACAGGTACGGTATTTACCTCAGTACCGATAAGCCGCTCTATCAACAACATATCATGAGGCCCCAAATTGTAAAACTTGACCCCATAGTAAAATAGACCTTTCT
>CAZIXI010000103.1:0-11404 GCA_964543115.1 uncultured bacterium | reverse complement strand
ATGAATTAAAGAACGTAACCAAATATGACTTGATCAAATTGTCCGCCTTGCCGGGATCACTGGAAGAATCTTACGGTAAAGCGATGGGTGGGCTGGCCTGGGAGATCCGGAAAACTAAAGGATTGGATTATGCCAAGGGTAAGGCCACCAACCTGAGTACTCCGCAGGCCAAGTTTGACGAGTTCAGTAAAGAAACACTGCCCATGTTAGAAATGGTAATTACAGAATTAAAGGCCAATAAAACCGGTGATTTCGCTAAAGGGATAAAGGCTGTTTATCAGGAACTAGCAAAGGTGAATTCTTTATTGGGTAATCTGATCAGTCTAACGGCGGAACAAGGAACCAAGGAAGAGACCTACGGTTTGCTGATCGGTTCTCTGGCCTGGGAGATTCGCAAACAAAAGATCCTGGGATATGATACAAAAACAAAGAAATACAAAACTAAGGATCACACGAAATACGCCATTAGCCCGCAGGATAAGTTTAAAGAATTCCGCGATCATACCCTGCCGATGCTCAAGTTGATTGTGCAAAATGCCAAGACGGGTAACGCCTTTGGTAAACAGTTGGGAGAGGTATACAAAGAATTAACCGGTTCCCAGTTCGGGAAAATTGCCCTGACCGCGGAAGATGGTACTACCGCGGCTAAATACGGCAAGGCCATTGGCGCCCTGGCCTGGAATATCCGTAAACAGAAGGGTTTGAAGGTAGAAAATAAAAGGCCGAAAATAATAGTTTATGAAGGCGGGGCCAATGACGCGCAGGATAAATTTAATTTCTTCCGCAAACAAATGCTGCCCATGCTGGCGCTGGTGGTGGGGAAGGCGCAGACTGACGCGCAGTTCCAGAAGAATCTGAAACTGGTTTATCAGGAATTTAGCGCTGCCAGTCCCTGGGGCAAGATTGAATTAACGGCTGAAGAGGGAACGGCACCGGCTGAATATGGTGAGGCAATGGGCGCGGTGGCCTGGGAGGCCTTGAAAACTGTTTCCGAACCGGGAGATCCCACTAAAGACAGAAGCTACCGCATTTCAGCAACCAGTAAATCGCTTACCAGTCCGCAGGCAAAGTTTCAGTTTTATGCCTATAAAATGCTGCCCATGATCAGGAGGATCCTGGTGCACCTGAATAACAAACCCAATGACGCTAAAAAATTAGTACAACTCTACGAAGAGATAAAAAGCAGTGATGAGAGCCGGTTAACAAAAGGGGAGTTAGCGCTTACTGATGATGCCTACCGTTGGCCGGGTGAAGTGATCGGCAGTATTGCCTGGCGGTTGCTGGCGCCGGGTGCGCAGATAATTGATGACAGTGGAAATGTCATTATGAATCCTACCCTGGACCAGATAGTGGATTTTCAGTTCTCTAAGATGATTCCCGTGATGGTTAGTGTTCTGCGCTATCTGAAAGCGCGGGGTAAAAGTGCCGATGATCTGATCGATTTTTATAAAGAATTACAAACCAGTCACAAAAGCGGTTTGACAGCGGGAAATCTTAGTCTGCATGATGATCTCGGCCGCGCGGAAACAGCGGAAGAGGTAGGGGTGGTTGTTGGTTCCACCGCTTTTGAGTTGATTAAGATGTATTACGATAAGATAGCTGATTATGATAAAGAATACGCGCCCATGCCCATCGGTACCATTATTAGCCGCACCTTTAGTCTGGAAACGCCGGACAGCACCAAGCTGGATACGTTTATCGATCATTATTTTGAGAATATCGGTGAAGCGGTGAAATTATTGAAAAGTAAGGATTTTCTGGAGTTCTTTAATATTCCGAAAAATGTGTTGGATAAGTATATGAACGATCCTTTGCGTGCCGATGTCTTACCCTTTGTTTTTGGCGTGGCGGATAAATGGATCGGTAACAGCCGGGAAAACAGCTCTAAACTTAAAGGCCTGGGATTCGGTTCGGTTGAAGAATACCTGGTGGCCATCAGGATCGCCAATAAATTGATCAGTAATATGTATTACCGCATCGTGTTTAACGGCAGCGCCAGTGAGGACCGGTTCCGCCGCCTGCTGGATTACCGTAATGCCCAGAGCTGGCACCGGGGCGCGCGCACGGAACAGCAGAAATATTACGAACGGATCGTCAGTGAAGTATTGACCAATGTATCCTGGATCAAGGATACGCTGATGGATAAGAAAGGCACCTCTTATGTGAGTATTGAACATCAATTGGAGATGGCGGTGGATAATTATCTGCGTGATACTATTCGGCCGGCGGGATTGTTGTTAATGGACGGGGAATTCAGTAAATTAATTAAGGGTGTGGTGGAAGATCAAGAAGACTGGTTTGACGGTTACAGTGAGCGGTCACAATGGATCATGGGTGATTTTACCGGGGATACTTCTTTAGGCGCGTTTAAATACTACAAGACCGAAGATGCCGGCGGCCGCAAGGTGAAACGCAGTATGCTGGTGCGCCAGAACTTCCAGACCCGGGCCCAGCTGCTGCAGGTGATCTTCTTCTTTGTTGATAAAATGAAAAAGTCATCCGGTCTGCCGGACGGAAAACTCTGGGAAGACAGCCGTGACCTGCGCCGCACCTGTAAGATTGCCAACCACATCAAAAAAGAGGTTATGCGTTATGTGCATAAGAGCTATGGTAAATGGAGAGCGGATAAAGAGTTAATGTCGGTAACTGAGCAGCAGCTGCAGAATCTGCACCAGATCGCTCCGCCGATGGAAGCACTGGAAGTAAATGATGCTTTTCATATGCGTGTTCTCTCCGGCGCCCTGCAGTTGGTGTTCCAGAATGCCGATTCTATTAGAGAGGCGCGGCATGATGGTGAAGCACTGACCGATCCGGATGATGGAATGATCACCCTGAAGGCTTATGACGGTTCCGAATATTCGATTGATCCGGCTACCGGCGGCATGCATTTTCAGCCCACCGATGTAATTAAGATTGTGCCGGGAACAGATATTGTATCCAGTTGGGCGGAAACCCGGGCGGGCACCACCAAGATTAGATATTTCTTCAATGGCCGGGCGGTATACCGGAGAAATAACGGTCTTGGCAAAGAAGCCGGTGCACCGCTTATGCGTAAAGGTAAATTCCTCAAGGATGCCTATGCCTCACCGCTGTTCCTGGATGTTACCGGCACGGTTTACCGCACGGAAGAGATCCTGGTCAATGGTTTAGGCGAAACTACCTGGAAAAGAGCGGGCAAGTGGGAAATAAATATTGAAGATGGAGAAGGTAATGATGGTAGTACCAGTAAGACCATGTTTCAGGGTACGGGCGCGCCGCGGGCGGAAACCGCGGTAATGATTATTGGCCGGGGTGATTTGAAGCGCCTGACTGAAAAATATAATGATTATGGAAACGAATTAAAACAGCTGGTCAGTCAGGGAGAATATGATGATTATGTGCAGGCGGCCCGGGGATATATTGCTAAACTCGGCCGGGTTTCTTTGGAGGTGACTAAACACTATGTGTTTGGCGCGGATGGTCAGCGCAGTGTAGTTACGGAAGTAGTGATGCGTGACCTAAAAACCAAACGCGTTCTGCAAAGACATGTTGGTGATATTACCAGCATTTACAAGCAACTAGTACCTGGTACTTTGGATGTGCCGCTAGTGTATGAAGATTATGTGCCGGGCAAAGACGGCCAGCCGATTTTGGCGGGCACCGGTAAATTGCGCACGGTCAGTAAGACTAAGGAACCGCAATTACAAATCCTTGCTGGCCAGAATGGCCAGCCGGTTCAGGTATTGGTTTATGACTATGTTGATGCCGCCGGCCAAAAATGGATCAAGTACCGGGATTTCCTCGGCCGGGATATGAAGACTGTGCTGGTTGGTCCGCGGGAAGCCAGAATTATTACCGATACGGAAGGCCGGTTCAAGGAAGACAGTACCTTGCCGATTGCTGCCTATAGCCGGATTCGGGTGATTACTGAGGATGGAAAGGAGTATGATAGTGAAGAGCATAACTTTATTGGGATTGGCGAAAATGGGCAGCGTACCTATCAGGTAACCGATCTTTTAACTGGTGCTGTCTATATGATATATCGTAATGCCCAGGGGCAGCCAATAGAGGAACGGCATCAGCAGGGCAGGGTAAAGGTTGTTAATTCTGATTTTGTTAAAGGAACAAATATTGCCCGTAAGTCAGTTAAGTATAGCCGGGGTAAAGATGGAAATTGGTATGTGGTGCAGACTGTGGTTATTCCGGAGGAAGAACTGGATCAGAATGGCCAGCCGCTTTACCAACCATTCAGCTATCAGAATGACCAGGGTAAGACTGTTACTCAGCAATTACGCAAGATAGTGAAAACAGATAACCAGACGGGTGAATCTTTTGTGGAGTATATCAATATCCTGGGTAAATGGGTGATCAGGATCGAGGGGAAGGAAACAGCTCTACGCATGGGAATGATTTATGGTTCCAATGTGGCGGAAAAGACAATGGTAGTGGATAGTGAGGACCTTAAAATTACTCCTATCAGTTTGGAACTAGGTGATCCTTCCCGGATAGTGAAGATCAGTAAATTAAGATTAGTAGAACAGGGACTTCCGTTTACGCAAGTGTTTCACGAAACCAGATGGGATCGTAAGGGAGTGGTGGTAACAGAAGTAGTGACCAGAGATTTTGTTTACAATACTACCTATACCGACCGGATTGATATCCGGACCGGTGACCGGATCACTCGCAGTTATGCTGACGGCCGTAAGGAAGAAAGCTGGGCGCATATTGCGGGAACGAATATGGCCACTAAAGGTGTATTGATCAACAGTCAGGGCTATATTGTTAAGGAAAGCACTGTGGAAAGATACGCGCTTAGCGGTCTGGCCCGGCCCTATGTGTTTGTTGATAATCACGGAAAAGAGCGTAGTCTGTACCGGATAAGTTTTATTGACAAGCTGAAACCGCAGGCCAAGCCGGTGGAACAGTATATGAGCAGTAAGGGGCAGACGGTGGTTTTTGAGAGCGGCAAGGTAGTGGCGGTGAATACCGCGCATGTTTATAATTCTACCCTGGCGGAAACAACGGAAGAATATCGGAATATTGGCGCGCAGCGGGCGTTAGTTGTTAGTGATGAGGCTACTTATCTTAGAGCAAAGCTGCAGGCCATTGATAGAGATCTTAGTTCGCTGGGTGATCAGATGTCCTATGATTCAATTCTCAAGACCAGCCAGAGTATTGAGGAAGCGCTGGGGTTTGCCCTGGAATGGGTGAGGCTGAGTGTAAAAGAACGGCAGCTGCTCTTGGCCCGGCAGGCAGATATTCTGGCGCAATTGCCGAAGGCCACAGGCAGTGAAGCGGAATCCTTGAATGCCGAACGCAATGCCATTCGGATCAAACTGCAGGGACTGGCCTGGTCCTACAAAAACATGCGCGATAAATTAATCGTTGTTTTCCCGGGATTGGACAGCGGTATGGATAAGGGCCTGGCGCAATTACGCGCGCTGCTGGTTGCTGAACAAAGAGAACTGCGGAAATTAAATGTTTATCTGAAAAGACTGGCGGATTCACAAGGAATACCACAGTCACGGTATTTTCTGCAATTACGGGCAAAGTGGCAGTATCTTAACGCGATTGTTACCGCCAGAAGCCAGCAGATCAGCGGCTTGCAGGGTATGGGCCGCGGTTATATTTATCTTAAGCCTGACGCTCAACGAGTGAGATTAAAACAAACAGAGATGGGTGGGGTAATGCCTACGCGGGTTGATGGAGAGGTTTTCACTGAGATCGATGTTGATGATTTAAATGATAAATTATCTTTTCTTTCGCGGGAAATGGAAGCACTGCGTGTCAGGATCGGTAAGCTGACCAATATGGTAAACGGTGATTATAATCGAGAGGCCGGCCGTGCGGTTAAGAGAATGAGGAAGACTAAGCGAATGGTTTATACGTGGTTAGAGCGGGTGCGCCGGGAACTAATTGCCGCTGCCCAGGAGCGGGCGCGGATAAGAAGCAAGATGGCCGAGTATCCGGGCAGTTACCAGGTGTTGGAGTGGAAACTGAAACAGGCTAATAAGCGCCTGGCGGTATGGGTGAAAGTTTATAATCATTTGATTAAGGCTTTTCGGCCGCAGGAAGCGCGAACAGGAACGGGAATGGTGGATGTTTTGACCGAATGGATTGCCAGGTTAAAACAGGAAGAGGCGGAAGTGAACAGGACGGTAGCGGAGTTGGCTACCCACCCGGGGCAGCGAACGCCCGCCGCTCTACAACGGCAAATCGTAAAGGAACTTGTGACGTTGAAGGCCCTGAAGCGTTCGTTCCGTTATTATAGTGGATTATTCCGCGGTTTGATGTTAGGTAGTTCCGGCCGGATGGTGAAATGGTATGCGCCTGATAAATTAGCGGAAATAGTGCGTGAACCGGTGAGCAGTATTCAGGATCCTACCATGAAACGTACGGTGACTGAAGACCTCTGGCTGGATCATCTGCGCGGAAGGAGAAAGGTTAAAGTAACCTATGATATTTATCTTAATGTCTGGGGTGATGAAGTGGCCCGGGTGAGGCATAAACCTAAAGGAGCTGTCCCGACAGATTCCCCGGCTGGTAAACAGGTTACGGTTAATATTGGTATTGCCCGCGGGACGGGTTACGCCAGGCGGTCAGTTGTAAAAGCCGTTCCTAACCGGGGCCGGCCCTATGTGACCAAAGAAAGCCGCACCAGTTGGGATAATGCTTCTGGTATGCCGCATGTTTACCGGGTGCCGGTGCTTGGCGCTAATGGCAGATACCAGACTAATCCAGATGGGACGACAAAAACAGTTAAGGCAATACGCACAGAAGTGATTGATCGTAACCAGCCGTTTAAGCGCCGCTATTATGTTTATTACCGTTTGGATGGCGGTGAGCCGATAGAAAATGATCAGTTGCTCGATAACGGTGATCCTGATCCTAATGGTCTGCAGACCTATGTAATGAATGCCGATAATCAGGTGGCTGGTTATATTGATGTTACTGACGCGCCCAAGGCCAGTATTGTGCGGGATAAAGATACCGGAGAGGTTATCTGGCGCACCAGAAAAGGCCGCCTGCCGGATGGCCGGGTGGTGTTGGAGGCGGAAGATACGAAGGCTGGGGACCGGTATCAGGAAATATATAATTTTGATGGACAATTAGTTACCAGGAGGAAGCTGTTTGGCAACAGGTTAGGTCGTAAGGTTGGTTATTGTGATACCTATCAGTTAGGTACAAACAAGGTCATCATCAAGGGCCGGGTGATGAAAGGTGGGGTATTACATGAGAGCCGGACGATATTGCGCAAACGTAACGGCGGATTTGTTACCAAAGAGATAGTGGTAGCTGGTGGTAAGAAAGAGATGGTTGTGGGTGTGCGGATGTATGATCATATCTATTGCCGGCAGTATACCGAATGGTACAACATGAACGGGCAGTTACGGGAAAAAGTTGAAATAGTAGAAACCAACGGTGAAACCTTCACCATAGTAAACAAATTTTCCGGGTATCTTTCTAAATTAAGTCCGCTGGCTACCAAAGTGACTACAGAGATTAATGGTGTGCCCGTATATGAAATGACCCTGCTGCAGTGGCCCAGCGGTAAATATGTTAACGCCAAGGGCGAGAAAATGGTCCAGTGGGTTAATTTAAAAACTCATCTGGTCTGGCAGGAACTGCGTAATATGGATGAAGAGGTGCTTACCCGTTATGATGGCCATGTGGTGGGCAGCAGCTTTAAAATAGATACGATTACGGAGAATTTGTACCGGAACAGGCGTTTTGCCGCCCTGGGTATTCCTTCAGAAGGGGCTACCTATATGTACGATCCCAGTAAACCGGGTAATAAAGGCACTAAAATAAGTATATTCAATGTACTTAAGGCGCCGGCCGGCCGCTGCCAGGTGGCTAAGGAAACAATTATTCAAACGACGAATTTAATAACCAAGCTGACCAAACAGGAAGTACGTGACCGCTGGGGAAGATTAACCAGTATTTATGATGGTGAACTGGATGCCCAGGGTAAATTTGATCCCTGGATCTTAACTGTTAATACCCTGCGGGGAGTTGCTGGATTCTTAAGTATTGCTAAGGAAGCTAATAGTTATCTTTATGATAAAAATAAATCCGTTAGCGATATGATTCACATTTCCCGGACAAAGCTGCTCCTTGTAAATGGCGCGTTTACCAGCGCGCAGGGATATATTTCTACTGAAGAACACAATCTGATTACCAGGATTGTTAAACGCAACGTGATTGATAATAAGGGGAGATTGGTAGAGGAATATGACGGTGATATTCATACAGGTTCTGTTCCGTATACCTTAAACAACCGCACCTATGATCCGGGAGATTTTATCTACCGGAAACGTACCCGGTATCATTATGATTGGAGCCTGATCGGTATTGTCGGTATTGCCCGCAATGCCGAAACCCATATTTGCGACTGGCATAAGATTACCACCTTTAATGCCCGTACCGGCAGCTATGATGTAAAGTATCAGTTAAAGCTGGGAGAAAAATTAAGTACTTCCAAGTTGTTACAACAGCCCGGCGGTAAATATATTGATGCTCACGGGCGCACATTGATTCAATTAGAAGATTTAAAACGTCCGGGATTGATCTGGCGGGAATTTAAGGATAATCGCGGGGCTACAGAAACTAAATATGATGGGTATTTGGACCGCTCCGGGAAATTTCAGAAGATGTTGAGATTCGGCAGTAAATATGAAAACAGCGGCGGTTACCCGGCGCGGCTCTTCCGTTTACTGAGAATCGCTACCAGCACGGATACGGAAATTCAGGAACGGCCCAATGTCTGGCGGCTTGTTTCCCAGTCTTCACTGGCCATGAATTTCAATCCAGCCGGCAAATTTACTTTTGTCGATCAATACGGTTCTTTTAAAGTTAATTTTAAGCATATGTTACGTAAGTTTAGCTGGAATGAAGTCAAAGACAAACGCGGCCGCATCCTGGCCAAAGAGGAACCGCGGCCGGACAGCTCGATTCGGACAACAGTGTTCTTTACCTATGACGATAAGAAGTTTGGTTTTTATGATATCTCTCACCGGTCAGAAACCTGGGCCCGCTGGTGGGATAGCAGCGGCCGGATACAGAAAAGGCTGTATACGGTTTCCGATACGGAAAGTTTTATTGACGGAGAGGTAACTTATCATATTGAGAATCAAGCTTCCAATATGCATTGGCGGGAGGTAATGGATGTACGCGGGAGATTGGCACAGAAATATGATATGGTTACCGATGAAAATGGTAATCTACAGCCTAAATATGAAGTGGCCTATCAGCTTTATTATGATAATGGAGTGCTGGGATTTCTGGATTATCCTTACGCCACCAAGGCCTGGGCGGTTAAACCATCCCAACGCCAGGCAACCGCCCCTGGCACTAAGCTGGATCTGCCGAAAATGATCGATACTACCTACGGCCCGATAAGTATTTCCACCATTGTTTATCTTAAGGGCCGCAGAGGAGTGGATACCTTAATTAATCAGCGGCAGACGGATACACAAAAGATTTACCGTGACCTGCAGAAACCGCTGGTAGAATGGGGTGATATTGGCCGCAAATACAAAATTCCCGCTAAAATAGATAATCTCTTTGATGATCATGGCCGGATTGCCTATACGGTGAAAAATGTATTTAAGCATAGCAGGCTGCAGCAGGATACATTCCATATTGAGGTTAAAGACAATCGCGGCCGCTTGGAAAATGAATACCGGGTGTTTCGTGACCGCTTACCTAAGGTGGGTAAGGCCTATCCGCAGCAGGGAAAACTGCATAAACAGGTAATGGTGCGCCGGAGATTTTTTGATTACGGTCATCGATACGGTAAATTTGATATTGCCGATCATACTGTGGATGTGTTGACTACCTGGGATAAAGATGGCCGTGAGCGCAAAGAACTATCCACAATTACCGATTCCATTGATCTTAAAACCAGCGGTCCGCGCCGGGGTTGGATTGAATATAAGGTTAAACAGGGCTACGGCAGGTGGCAGGATAGATTTGAATATAAACGCGGGGCCAGAAAAGGCCAGATCAATATGAGATTATTGATGCTCCGAGGTTTTGAGCATGTGAATAAAAGCTGGTCAGAGGTGCGTAATGGCAAGGGACTAATCGTTATTCTTAAAACCGGTTACCGCCAGATTAATGGGCGCACGGGATTTGCTAAAGGTGATCCTCGCTATATTACCTTTATGGATTATAAAGATGGTGTACCTCTCACCTATTTGGGTATCGGTCAGGCGGACCGTACCTATAGATATAATGTCGCCTACAAAAGAACTGCCCGTGAAGATACAGAGTCTGCCTACAAGACTGATAGTGCGGATGTGGTAGCTAACAGTGGTGAGTTGAAATTACGCAAGGAAGACCGGGGTACGGTATTTATTTTTCAGGTGAATGAAACACGGGAGATATATAAGAGTGTGATTGAACGGGCCTTCTATCCGGACGGCCGGCTGGTGATGGGTATGGCCTGGGAACATCATAAAGGGATAACCCTTAAACGCCCGGAGGCCAAGGTTTATTACGATATGCGCGGTGTTCCGTCCCATACAACAGAGGTAGATGATGGAGTAGAAAAACCTTACCGGCTGCATTACGTGACGGCGATTAAAGATAAATACGGCTGTATGTGGGTTTGGGACGAAGATATTACTGAAGGCGGAATGGCAAAAACCTGGCGGGAAGTGGAGGAATATGTGGATGGTAAGCAGGCCGGGCGCAAGCAGCCGCGGTTTCGCGTATCTCCGGCCAGCAGCGCCGACCGGCTGGCCCAGAGAAATGGTGCCTACTATATTCAGGGCCGCATTCAGTTTGAGGTACGCAGCCGTTACACCCCGCGTGTCTGGCGCGATTACCAAGGTGAAGGCTGGGGCCGCATACGTGAATATTTTAAGATCCATTTCAAGGAACATGCCAAGAACAACTGGATCTATAATCTGATTTTAGAGTACAAACAACGGGGTACTTGGGGGCCGCTTTTACTAGTAGTCTTTATTGGTATTTTATTAATTACTATTTTACTACCATTATTACTACTCTGGACTACGTGGGTGCTCTCAAAATTTCTCTGGCGTAGACCGTGGCACGATAACCGTTTTCCATCTTCCTTCCCGCATATTCCGGGACAGCGTCCGGGTGATGATGCGACAGGAAGTGTTGATGCCACTGCTTCTGGTACTTCGACAACCGTCGCAACAACTGTTCCGGAAATGCTTAGTGATCAGGAGATCAGAGAACGGATAGCCAACGTTAATCGGTATCTTTACCTTATTGGCCCATTTACTGCCTATTTAATGAAATTCTATCGAATAGCGGATGAAGATTTACAGACAATTAGTGGGAGGTTTTATGGCTCGAAACATCCGAGAAGGGCAGAGATAGATCATGATATAGAACTGTATAATCAAGGACAAATGGATAAATATGATTTTGTGGAAAAATGGTT
>CAZIXI010000102.1:0-11420 GCA_964543115.1 uncultured bacterium | reverse complement strand
ATTCAGCTCACCTTCCATAATTAAGCGGATAAGATTATCCATATCCACAACCGTAGTCTGGTTTTCGTCAAAAATGCTTTTAATAAGATCCACGTTAACTTTCATTCTGGCAATCAGCCTATCCCGTAACTTCCAGTTAATACTGCCGTTTATCTGCGTAAACCGATTTTCCAAATCCTTTCCGTACTGCTGCCGTAATGTCCGGTTATCAAATTTCCCCTGCCGGGCAAATTCCCTAGTGGCCGGCGATTGGCCAAAAACGCGCCGTTCCGCCTCCGGGTTTCCCGGATGCATCTGCCGGAAGACAGTTTCCGTTCTTTTTTCCCGCTGGAGGTGGAAGCGGCGGTCAAATTCCGCCGCCAGCTGCAACCGTTCACCAGCACTAAAATAGCGCCAACTTGCACCCTTGCTGGTGCTTTCCCAATCATAAGCGGTGCGGCCCTCATATTGTTTTACCGGCTCACCGTAAACATCGCGGATATAATAATCAAGCAATTTAAGGAACTTATGACGAAAGAGCCCTTTCTTTGTTTTATCGCAATAAAAGATTACTGTACCCGTCATCCGCGCGCCCACGGCATTATAGCCGTAAAGCCCCTGCTCACGGTAACGCCGCATCATCTCTTCACACACCTGACCGACAATCATGTTATAGGCCGGTGGAGTAATCCCCTGCCGGCAGACCAGATCCAGGCGTCCGGCATGAGCAATCTGTTCAGTGGCACCCAGCCGCAGGAGCCAGGTGTTTTCCCAGGCCAGCCGCCGGCTCTGGCGCACCGCCTCCAGCGACTCCCCCAGCAAATGGCGGGAAATCGCGGTTTTTAACGACCAGTCCCCGGCCTCGGAAAGACCTACCCGCACATGAAAACTACCCTGCTCAATATCAGCCTTGGCCTCTTGGTCCATTTGCAGATAATGCACCCGGGGAACGATCTTTCCCTGAAATCCCGGAACCAATTCCGCCTCCTGCGCCCGGATTACCCGGTAGCCGCTGGCAAAACCATTTTCAACCGGCGCCTGTTGAAATATCGGGGTATTATCCTGCGTGCCTGCCGGACTGGCAATCCGGCGCATGGTATTCTGAATATTATTTTCAATTAGGGCTGCCGTATCATGGCCAAAATAATACTGGCCGGTATCCGGATCAATCCGCGGCTCAACCTGCCCACAGGCCGCGGCCATTAAACAAGCCACTACCCCGCAAACCAGATTACTGATCGCGAACCCGGATTGCTGGGGAATATAACATACCTGTGAACGCAAACGAATCGCCTTCCCCGGCCCCACCAGCTTCTCCACTATCTGCCGCACAATATCATGTTCCGGCTCCCCGCTAAGTAGGCTTTCCGGAATAATCCCGCAGCCAATCAGAGCCTGCTTATAAAGATAGGCATCGGTTTTTTTACTCAGGTCGGCTTCTGTCCGGATAAGCTCTCCTTCTATTCCCCGGTCCACGGACTGAATAATAAAACCCTCTTCACCAGGCGCGGTATCAATCACCTCCAGCATCGCTTTGATATTCTTGCCAAAACCATCTGTGCGTTTTTCCTCTTCCCCGGTCCGCATTAATCCAGGCGTATTAATCATGTAAAATTCATCCGGATAATGCATGGCCATGATGCCGATATCCAGGATCCCGCCGATTGCAAACTCAATTCTGGCCGGCACCTCAAAATAAATCCCCTGAGTAATCGCCTCAACCGTAAACTTAAAATCTTCCCGGTAATCACTAACCGTCTGCGGCTGATGGGCGATCCCGACAGAGAATCTGCCTTGTTCCGCCAGCGCCTCCGCCAATAATTCCTGTTGATAAATCTCTTCGTAAATATCACTGGTAATCTGTTCATACATATGGGCCAGTTCTTCTCCCAGAGAAAACGACCGGGTCTGGGCAAAGAAAAGCCGCAGGTCAATTTCAATTTCATGAAATTGCCGCCTTTTGATCAATTCATGCCATTCCGGCAGGATATCCATCCCCCCCTGATCCAGTTGCCGCAGGGATTTACCTTTGAAAATCTCCGCGTTCATTAGCTGCGCCGTCCAGCTGGCCGCCTGATGGCGCAGGGCCAGAGAATTTTCTTCATTAAAAATAATATTGTGTAATCTCTGCCAGACAGTGGCCAGCGTTAAGAAAGAATAACCGGCAATATAATCCCCGCCTAAGAGGCGGCTGTAAGGAATCTTCAGATTATGATCCAGATTGGCCACCACCACCTGATCAATACCCACCTTACTGATAAATTTTTTAACCGCGCTGTCCCATTCCTGCCGGATATCAGCGTAACGGTAATTGCGCAGCGGCGCGTAGTCCGGAAAATCTTCCGGCTGGGGAAAGGAGGTATATTCACCCATCACATCCGTATAATCAGCTTTATTAAAGGGCGTATAATCCAGCGCCTTATTCAGGCAGCGAATTCCAAAGACATAATCCCCCTGGTCCAGGGCCTGCAATCCCAGCTGGTAGAATTCCTCAGCCAGCTCTTCCATCCGCATCCTCACCTCCTGCGCAACCAGGGCCACCAGCCATTTCCTGTCCCGGCCGGCAGGATTTTCCAGATCCAGCTCCTGCTGCCTGTCAACCAGGCGGAGTAAACCTTCTCTGACTATATCTAAATTCAACAAACCGGCCGTGTACCGGCGCAACAATTGAATATCCGGTTTTTCCCTGGCCAGTTCCTCTTCCATTAAATTGGCGGTCTTTACTGCCGCCTGGCCAGCCGGCCCCAATACTCCGATTACGTACAAACCCCTAATATACCGGGCCAGCCGCTTCATATCTTCCGGCAGCAAATCCAGCAGGTTTTTATCCGTGATCATTTCCAGATGATCTAATAAATGTTCATAAGATGAGCGGTTATTGCGGGCATACTCCATTTCAATATTCTTGGCCTGCGCGTCAAGCCGCCGGTACATATCCTCATTTGTCTCCCCCGGCACACAATCCAATACCGTAAGCGCTGAAACCTTCAACCAGGCGACAATCTGCTCCGGCAACGCCTGTTCACCGGTAATCTTCTGTAGCGCCGATAAAAAATCAGCAAGCGCGGCTTCCGCCTGCAGATCGGTAAAAATGTCCCAGAGCTCCACAAGTACCGTATCCAATCCCTTATCCTCCTGCCAGCCGGCCAGCACCCGGGCCGCCTTGGTATATTCCTTTTTTGATAATAAAACAGTCAGCGCGCGTTTACGCGCATTCTCTAACAATCTCTCTTGCTGCCCCGGAAAAACAGACATCTCGCGGGCTTCCTTCGCGTATTTGTCCTCTAACAGATTTTTTCTTACAACTGCAATTCTTTCAGGATTAATAATAACAGTACCATCATCATTTCTTTGTATATTTTCTTCGGTAAAAATATCATCAAAAACACGAACAGCATATTGTTGGTCCTGCATCTTCGTTACCACAGCTATTAATTTCTCTAGAGCATCGTTGACAATTTCCCGCACCTCCGGAACAAGATGCGAACCTGAATCAGGATAAAGGGCATCATCAATCCATTCGGCAATAAGATGGCCGGTAAACTTAACCGGATCCTTAGTATACTCTGTAAATCCGTAAATCCTCCAAACAGTCAACATCGCTTTTTCATCAATAAAGTCTCTTAACCGGAAAAAGAAAGTGCCACGTAATTCTATTTCCGCTAATTCATGAATAATTGACCTTTCCCGCACCTCGCTGGCAGAAACACCTTCCAGAGCCCCCAATAAAGATATTATTTGAGGAAACAAACAGATTTGACTATCACCCATGATAAAGGCAGGATCAGGCAGGATTTTTAACATCTCTATTAGCTCAGTATCTCCATAACAGATCTCCCGCAACCAGCGCTCAGACATCTTATGTTCAGGCAGAGGATCATCATTATCACGAGCAGCATATGCTTGTTGAAAATCAGTGGTCAGTGTCCCTGGTTTTTCAAGATAAGGAAGCGGCAAACCGCTTTCCGGCGCCAGGGCCCAGGCAGGAAATGATTGCGTAGTAAATAGAATAAAGGCAAGGAGACACACCACCCCTTTTCGAAGATATAACATTAAGCCCCCCGTGGATCAGTATATAATATATAATATAAATGAATCGCTATTGAAACATAGCATGAGGAATAGGTGTTGTCAATAGGTGGGAATATTTTTTATTCAGCGCATAATAGAAGATATGTCAACAAGCATTTCTCCTCTTGACATATCCTCTTATACAAAATTAGACGCTTTGTTCGTTTGCGCTGCCTGCTTCCGGCTCAACTAGTTGAATAACAATATCATCCCCTTCATGATCGCTGTGCCAGATCTGCTTCTGCGGCGCATTTCTCATAGTAACATAGAACGTCAACCTGCCATTACGCTGCGGTATAAACTCAACCTCCCAAGCGATAGAACCATCTTCAGTATCCACTCGTTTAAATCCTGTTAACTGACTCGGCTCAACAATATCCCATCTCTCATCTGCACTAAATAAATCTGTATATAAAACTAAACTCATATCACTTTCTGTTAATCCCTCTTCTGGCGTAAAAGGAATCTTAACCAATAATTTCACACTGTTGCCCTTTTCAACTTCTATCTCATCTTCACCCTGTATCGATCCAAGAGCAGGTACGGCTGCTTCTATCTGAAAATTTTGCCCTGTTTTTATCCTATTCTCAATTGCCTTTGTAACATCATTACTTAACTCAGCCGTTACCCGAAATTCTGTCTGTTCCCACCATTTTCCAGAACTTACCTCTAACCAGCCATTAAATGAGCGGCCCTCCATCTGCGTAGTAAAAACAGCCATATTATCTCTCTTATACTGATAATCAAGATACTTTATGCTGCCATGCTGATCACGCAAACGTACCCGTACCCGTTCTCGAACAGATTGTGCATCATTCACCCAGTCACCCATCTCCGGCCGCAGATCAATTTTAACAACCACATTTAACGGATCAGTACCCATAATCCTAAATCCCTGATCAATCACCTCTTGCGCAACAGGAGCTTGCTGATAAACAGTTACCCGATCTAATCTAATCCTCTCTATCTCTGAATCCGCCTGTGGCGCTAGCGATTTTTTCTTTCCGTCAGCCGCCTCTCTTCTCTGCACCTGCCAATTCCAAAACCGCAGGTATTCTGCCGCTGTGGCCCGGGCATGTAATATCCGGCTTAAGCGCAGAGAATTCCGCTGTAATTTTAAAAAGTTACCTTGCTCCTCAGAAAATACCTGATTTGCGTGTCTTATTAAATTTAAGAAAGGATATGTTCTTCCCGCTTTCTCCTCAGGAATAACCAGCGTATTACCCGTAAAATTTTTCCAATCTATGGGGATACCCTGCTTACCAATCAAACCCTCCCAGAAAGGCGGTGAACACTGCAGTCCGCCGCAGGCACTAACATCAGCCTCTGTATATTCACAGGCACCAGTTTCCCGCGTTGAATATTGTACTTGAATGTCTGTTGCCGCCAAAAGTTCTAATTGTTCCTCAATCGAAAAATGATCCTTAAAGACAAACCGGCCAGGCCAGTTTTTCTTCTCAAGATCACGTCCAATCTTTCGCAAGTCTTCCGCTAATTTAGCACTTACCTTTGAAGACTGTACATTACCGTAAATAACCACCTGCACTCCGGCTTTAACTAAATCAAAAATAGCCTTACGGGTAAAAGCAACATCCATTCCTGCTTTTTCTGGTACTAGGCGGCCAGAATAGGAAACCACCATTTTTTCTGCATCTAAGCCTAAACGCTCTTTGGCCTTACTTTTTATTTGCCCAATCTCTTCCGGCGTTAATGAATAATAATCTTTATCATCACCATAAAGCCCCCGCATAATCTCCTGAAAAACACTGCTGGAATATTCAATACTATCGCCATTTCTGACACCCACTAAATCAACATCCGGATCAAAAACACCTACTTCATGAGTGTGTACCGCACTAACCCCTTTAGCCGCATCTGCACAACGCAGCCCCGCACTGGTAAAATCGTATAAATCTTGGGCATCTTTACCCTTTTCCTTGCGGTAAAAAATCCATTGCCATTCTGGCGGGATGCCGGCCCGGGATAAAAAGTCTTTTCCTGCATGAACATCGTATTCATCCACCCGATTGCGATACGTATGAGTAGTACCACAAAAGGTCATCTGCTTAAACATTGCTTGTTCTCGCTTACTCAATTGCCCATCCAATACATCTCTACCACCCTGCCGGTAAAATATCTCGGCAAAGGCAGTCAGCGGCAATACCTGTCCATCATTTGCATCAATAACCGGCGGTTTCCACTCTCTACCTTCCCGCTTCCTGTTTTCATTCTCTAAACGCCGCAATAATTCCAGTGAGGCCTTGGAAAAGAATTCCGTAAATTCCATATTAGTCACTAAATTCTTAAACTCCGGCTTATCCTGATTGCCCCGGTCCCGATAAGTATATAATTTATAGACAAAAGACTTCTGCAACTGTTCTTCCGGCAGGCCTTCCGGCAAAGAATCCTCAACTAAAAATACTGGTATCCCTTCCTTAGTCTTAGCGTGATGAACCTTTACCTCTACCACTTGTCCCTGCACCTTAATTCTGAAAGTGTAGAAATTCTTTTTGATAAATTGCACCTTTTTTGAATAATCAATTTTATTCCCCTTTTTGTCCCGCCGGTACATCGGCTCAATATAATTAACATTCGCCCCTAATTCATTTAAGGCATTGCCATGATAACGCATTACCCGGCCCAGACCGCCGGCTAATAAAGTAATCTCTGCTGCTGCCATATATATTCGTCTATCAATTAAATCCGCTGTCTGATTCTGCAGCCACCCATCCTTAACACTCTCAAAATCAAATTGCAGTAAAATAGTATCAACTAAACGCGAACGCGCCTGCTTACAATATAAATCTTTAATTGCACCGACTATCTTTGCTCTCTCTTCATCCTCCATCTGCGCCAGGGCCTTTAGAATCGGATCCATTACCTCTAAGCCATACATTGCCCACTGGTCAGCCACTTCGGAATATCTGTTAATAATTGCCGCTAATCTCCCTTTGTCTTTTACCCGTTGACGTAAATCTTCTTGGACATAAAACACTGCCGCACTATCCGCCCAAACCGCCAGAACCTGCGGATTAACGTTCAGGATCACCTTGGCACTATCCTCTAAAAGAAAATCATATTCCTGTTCACTTAAAATAATTTTGCGTCTCCGCATACTGTTAAGCAGCTGGAGAAATCTTTTGTTAGAAAAACCAATTCGGTAGGCCTGGTATTTTTCTGCTGCCCGTTCACGTAAACAACCCAACGCTAATCCCTCTCCCTTCTCTCCCAGACATTCCAATAAAACCTTAGCAATTAAGGAAAATTCCATCCAATCCGGTTCCCGTTTAGTCAGCCAACCTTTGTCATTTCTTTCATTAAGGATATTATTAGGAAAGGGTAACGGCGAAACTACTTTGGGCGTCTGATAAAAATCAGCAGCGAGCCTATTAGTCGGCCCAGCCAACTTCGCCCGCGCTTGTTCCACCATCCCAGCCATATCTGGAGACGGCGGAGCCAGGGGATACAATGAGAGAGAATGAAAAAAGACAAGAATATATATAAGAATACAACGGAGATATTTCATCTGCCCTCCCGTCGAGTCGGGAAAAAACACATACCT
Source organism: uncultured bacterium (assembly GCA_964543115.1). Taxonomy (GTDB): domain Bacteria; phylum Auribacterota; class CAZIXI01; order CAZIXI01; family CAZIXI01; genus CAZIXI01. The sequence goes on along the minus strand of CAZIXI010000102.1, from coordinate 3,808 downwards.
TATTAGCACTTCCTTATATTAGAATATAACACATAAAATGGTCTCTGTCAATAGCAGGAGCGATATTTTTTGTGTCCACATATGTTTTTCTATGGCATATACATACATGCTGTCAGCATGAGAAATCAACTAAGGTTTTCTTCCGCTATCCTAAACTGATCTTTCAAGCGGCGATTCTTCTACCCTGTCTAGCGTATTCACAACACCAACAACCGGGCGAATAAGATATACACAATAGAGATCATATAAATCACTATGATCGAAAAATGCCACTTTTTCTAAGCGCTCAAACCCTAAATCCTTAGCCGTCATTTGCTTTTCCAACTCTGATTCCTTAAAACGCGTTAACGGCCAGCCGCGCAATTCCCTCCGGGAAACGTACTTTGCCAGCGGCAAAAATACCAGGGCGCTGCCATTAGCAGAAAGATGCTGTGGCAACTCCTCAATAAACCTCCCCGCTAGTTCCCCCGGATCCTGCGGCAGAGAAGCGAGAACCAAATCAAATCTTTCTTCTTCACCAATAATATCACTGCTGAATAAATCTCCCTCGGCAATAGTTACCCGATCAGCAAGCCCGACTCTAGCGGCATTATGTTGGGCGACCCTGACGGCAAAAGGATCTTTATCTACAGCCTTAATTTCCGCCCGGCCTTTTGTCTTTTCGTAAGCAGCCAGAGAAAGCACCGCCGAACCACAACCTACATCCAGCACCTTTCTCACAGCACTAAAATCAATCTCCTCCGCGGGCTGATCCAGTGCCAAGAGGCCAAACAAATGCATATATATCCTGCTTACCACATTCTTAGCATCCAAAACTAACAGCACATTCATCAATCTTTGCTCGAACGAGGGCAGCTGACAATAACCCATAAGGGAACCTAAATTCACGATTTGCTTTTTCCCACCATGAATTTCTCTCACCAGACTATTAACAGCATCTATCTTTTCCGAAGGCAATAACGGCCATTTTTCATAGCCAGGATAAAAAGAACCATCTATCTCCTGATAACCATAAATCTCCTCCTCCGGCAGCAACGGCAGGACAAATATATAATCAGCTGTATGAACTAGAAGGGCATAATTTTCCTCTCTAGTTATTAGGGTAATTCCTCGCACATCCTGGTAAAATGCCTTATCAGCAATTTTTACTGCTTCCACAGAAGATGCCAATATGAGCTGCTCAAATAATAATCTCCTCAATTCTTCTAAATATTGCCGTATCCGTGCCTGATTAAAACCAGCTGCTGCTTCATAAACCCGAACCCCGCTGGCGGCATCAATACCGGGAGATGTATCAAAAACAATTCCCCAGTGTTCAAAAATCAATAAATAATCCCTATTCAGCGCCGCAACCATATCCTCCGCCGTTACTGTCCCACTCCCATCATTGTTTTCCAATCTCGCCAAAAGACACTTCGCCTTTCCCCGCAAACACTCTGAATAGTGCCACGCGTCCAGGGCGCTAAGTTCAGCGCGAAACTCAGGGGTATCCCATTTCAACAAAAGCGCCGCGTTCAGTAGATATTCTATTACCTTTCCTTCGTGTTCATCTCCTAACAATCCAAGATCTTCATTTTTAGCAATCGCGTCCATTATTCTTAAAGCCAGGCCTTTTGCCGCTATAAACGGCCAATCATCACACTCACTGTCATAATCATCATAATGATATCTACTCTTTTTCTTCATTCCCCGGCGTACCCGATCAACAAAATCAGCAGGAATCAAATCAGCGATCATGGCGATAAATATACAGAGGTTGGCATAGCGATATGTCCGATTATAGCTTCGGTATTCACTAAAATGTTTTATTAATTCTGCCAGCAGTTGTTTCCTTTCCGCTATTTCCGCCGCCTGTAAAATCGCCCTGGCCTTTTTCATCGCCGGCTTATTTAACTGCCAATCGATTATTCTGTTGACAATATCCGTCCAGCTTTCCGGCTCTACATTTCGCGGGCATTCCGGATCATATTCCACAATCGCCAGCGCGCTATGGCCAAAATGCGCCGCCTCATCACAATCAGCGCGAATAGCCTCAGATTCACCAACAACAGTTAAGGGAATCCGCTCCCTGAAACCTTCCCCCCAGGCGGTGTTGTTATCGGTAATCACTAATCCCTTCTGCCGCAGGCGGCGCAATAGCCACCCCCTGAAATCAGTCATAACCTCTCCCAGAGACTGCCATAAAGCCTTCTCCAAAAAGAAGTCAAATCCGCCGGGAAGTAACGGCAGGTATTCCTGCGTATCATTAAGATCTGTCTCCGACATAACGATAAACCGCCGGGGCTGCATTTTGTCATCAGCAGGATGCCGCCATTGACAATCAATCATATAAATATGCGGATAGGTCTCATGCTGGCGTACGACTATGTCCCGGGCGCCTATTCCCAATAGCTCCCAGATTAAAGGGCTGAATATATCAAAATCATTCTTAAGTAAGTATGTCTCGGAGGTAAATATCGCCGGCATATTTTTATGGCTATTATCCCTGCGCTTATCGGCAAGATAATGCTCTAAGGCCGCGCGATCATTGACTTTCCCCGCATCCTTCATTTTGTCCCTGGTAATTAAATAGCCGACCCGGGCATTGCTTAACAGCATAAACGTCGACAGGTCAGGCCCGGAGCCAATATAGGCGCCTTTTAACGGCCGGTTATCCGGGTTGAGCACCTGTTTAATCCTGGCCAGTAAATCTTTCCACGCGGGAACTAATACATCCCTGAATAAAGCTGCGGCCTCCGGCTGTATACTAAACACTTCGTGATCCTGCCCGATAATAACTTTGCTATAATATTGCTCATCCTCTAACGGAGCTGGAATATCCCGTGCCATTCCCTTCTCCTCCCAACCCATCATCTTAACCTGCCCTTCACTAATAATTCCCGGGTAATTTTCATCAAGATACATATCTATCCTTGTCATCAGCTCCTCCAGGTCCCCCACTAACGGCATCAACTCTTGCAGGATAAAATCCCGGAAATAATAACCAGAGCGGAAAGATGATTTAAACCGGGTAAAGTAGCTATTAATTTCTTCCTGGAGGCCCAACCTGTGCACAAGTTGGTGCAGGGCAAGATCCTTTAATATACATTGTTTTTCTTCTCGTCTCTCGTCCGTCGCCCCTCGTCTCTCGTTATCATGCCCTAACTCGTGAAACAGACGCTCGGCTAATAACCAGGCAGCTACTTTTCTATCTTCAGCGATTAATAATTCCTCGACAAAGGCCTGGTTGAAGATAATCTCTACTTGGCCGGTTTCCGGATTAAAATAACGGGCGGAATTTGCTGGCAAATTGGCAGAAACCCTGATCTGTAAAGAAGCAGTGACATTATCCTCCCGTTCCAGCAATTCTCCCCAATAAACAGATAGGGTTTCATCTTTAGCACAGGTATTTGTTAACATGACCATTGCTTCATTGATTAATCCAGTTAAAGAATCATTAACATATTCTCTCCGCTCAGAAATTACATACTCTCTAGCTATCTGTCTTGCCTCACCACGCCGGCTTCTTTCCAAAGCGGCCAGAATCATTTCCTTCATTCCACTGCGGTTTAAAGTAATATTAAGATCACTGGCATATTCATTTTCTTTCCCTTTCTCCACTGCTGCAATTACAGTAGAAAAATCACGGAATTCTAAATAGTCAATTTCCGTTTTATCAGCAGTTAACCTTTGCTCCTCTTCATCTGTAAGCAGATAAACATACCAGGCGTTTATTTCCTTATCCACCAAACCATCCGGATACACCGTATCAAGAATAATCTCCCCGTCAACATCAATACGAATCAGTCGGCGGGAATCCGGTTGGAGA
>CAZIXI010000101.1:0-11432 GCA_964543115.1 uncultured bacterium | reverse complement strand
AGGAAAATAATAATAAAAAAGATAAAAGTGTTTTTCATATCAATTAAGTTTACCACATTTGATTGAATACTCAAGCGTAATTGTGGTATAATTTAAAAAAAAGGAAGGAACAGGATACATTAAATTATAGTAAGTAAATCTGTTTTTATGCGTGAACAATGGCGGCTGCTTGATACTGGTTATAATGATGCTTATCTGAATATGGCTGTGGATGAGGCCATTTTGCAGGCGATGAAGATTGACAGCCTGCCTGTGCTCAGGTTCTACGACTGGTCGCAAGCGGCAATCAGTATTGGTTACAGCCAGAAGGTAGATGAAGTCCTCAAGTCGGAACTTTGTAATCAGGACAATGTCATTATTATCCGCCGGCCAACCGGCGGCGGAGTGGTGTTCCACGGAATCGATCTTACCTATTCGGTAATTTTCCCGCAAAAGAAAATCGATAATATTCATTCAATTTATTTGCAGTTACAGGAATATCTGATTGCGGCGTTGGCCAATCTGGGGATAACTGCCGGTCAGCATCCGCAAAAAGAATCTGCCGCCGGTTATTGTTATGTTTCCCCGAACATCGGCGATATCATGGTTGGCGGCAAGAAGCTGGCCGGGATGGCCATTCGGCGGATCAAGAACAGGATTTTGTGTCAGGGGTATATCTATTATGATAACGCTGCCGGAATGGCCAAATACGTTAGCGACGAAAGAATGAGTCGGCTGCTGCAGGAAAGGGCGGTTTATCTTCAGGCCATCTGCCAAAAGGATAAACAGGCGGTTAAGGAAGCGATTGTTAGTAAATGGCCGGGAGAGATGTATATGAGTTCTTTAACTTTGTCGGAGCAGGAGATGGCTGAGAGGTTAACAGAAACGAAGTACAGCTTAAAAGAGTGGAATTGCCGCCGATAGCATGATGAGGTTTTTATTAGGAAATCAGGAAAGACAGGAAAATATTTTTATATTCCTGGTTTCCTGATAAAAAATCTTTAAACTGAAGTTTCACCTTGGAAGTCTTCCGGTTTGGGGAAGGGCGGTCTTTCACCGGGTTTAAGGAAGCGGATTTTTGTGGTTTCGTAAACAATCGTATTTCCCCGGCGGATGATCCGGGTTTCAAAATCCGCTCTTTTTTCTTCAGCGCCTTCCACGATAATTATTTCATCCCAGATCTCTACTTCTTTTTCCGCCAGCTCATAGTTGCCGGCCAGCTCCAGGAAGAAATCAAAATATTTGTTTGCCGGCAGCCGCGGGCAGGAGAAATCCAGATATTCTATTCCTTTTTCCCGCAGTTGGCGGAGATTGAGGTAAATAGGATGCTGTGGCTGATTAGCGAGTAACTGGATTAATTCTTCAACCTTAATTACTTTCGACTCAAAGTTTACCTTTGCCAGTTCTAGAGTAATTGCCGCGATCCATTCAAGGTATTCTTCCTGATATACCATAATCAGTGCTTCCTGCAGATCATCCTTTAGGTTCTGGAGAAAATCCATTTCCTCTTCCGGTTCATCCGGTTCCTGCCGGGCAAGGCGGATAATATTGTTTATTTTTTCCGGGTCAATGAGCGTTTCATCAACTGTCACGGTTAATTTTCCTTGCTGAAGCTGTTTGAGGAAATATTGGATCAATCCATGATCCATGCATAACGTTTCGTTAATCGCGTGCAGGGCGGTGTCTGTGCAGGTGTCTTCGGTCAGCTTTGCCAAAAAGGCCGGGCTAAATTCAACTGCTAATTGTTCTTCAACGCTTGCTGCTATCTGTGCCGTGGGGTCCACAGCATCCAACTGAAACTGGTTGACTGGAAGTATTTCGAGTATAGCTATCTTAGGTTTTTCATTGAGCAGGGCAATTAAGGTTATTTCGGATACTTCTTCAGCCCTCAATTTTTCACTGTAGGCGGAATCATCAATTAATTGCCGGGCCAGGGCAATAGCTAAATAATGAATAGCATATTTCCTGACCTTACTCCGGATATCCCCTGCAGTAAGATCAATGCCCTGTTCTGCCAGACATTTAAGCATTTCCGGTATTTTTCCCTGGATTCCTTCCCGGCCGAACGTTTCCTTAGCCAGTGGCATGTAGTCATGAAGATAAAGTGTCAATTGCTCAATGAATATTCCGCTCCAGGATTCTGTCGCTTCAGCATGCGTGGCGAAATAGGCCCGACGCAGTGAGGGCAGCAGCGCCAGCCGCAGGCTGCCTAGCAGGGGCCTGTCCAGAACTGCTTTTCCGTTGGTAATGGAAAATAAATGATCGGTAAATATGCCTTCACGGAAATAATAGGTGAAGAGAGCGGTTATCCTTTTGCCCAAGTTTTCTTCAAAATTCTTTAAATCCTCTTCCCGGAATCGCGGTAAGATACGGAAACAGGGCGATTGACTGACAGGATCATAAACCAGTGCCAGTTTCTTTTCTATTAATGGTATTTCAGTGAAGTTAGCCAGCAGCCGGTGAAACTTTTTCGGTTTTACTCTCTCTTCCGCGCAGATTGCCCTGGTAATCTCTGTTTCCGGCACTAGGAGTAAATGTCCCATGTCTGGTTTATCTTTTTCCTTTCTCACGGCCAGTCCGGCAATTAATTGATCAGCCAGTTTTATGCGTTCGGCAATCGTTTCTTTTTCCCGGCATACCTGTTCGAGAACATTATTGGTTAGGTAGTCTGCAAAGCTGTCTATATTGTTGTCAAAAACAATTGCCTGGACATAGCTGCGTTTATCGCGGAAGAACTGCCTGAGCGCGGCCAAGGTTTCCCGTTTGCCTTTTCTGTATGTGTGCAGGCTGCTTAAACGCGCGTGTGTTTTTGTCAGTGATTGATTTCCGGAGCGCATTGCGGCTAGGGCGGCAGCAACTTCCGCCGGTTCAATTTCTGTTAATTGTTCTGTTTCAACCCATCCACGGAGAGCGTGTTCTTCCAGAGCAAGCAGTTTTTCTTTTGCGCGGCTGATATTGGCTGTGGTGTCAGCAGAAACAATAGTTCCGGTGTCAATTTCCTGCCGAATGGCCCGGCGCTCACGGCTGAGGGTTGTTTTTATCTGTTCCGGTGTCAAGCCGGGGAAACTGCCGGTCATAGACTCTATTTCTACTCGCGCAAGGCCGGCAAGGAGTTTTTGCCGGGCAGCTTTTTCCTCCTCAAAAACCGTGATTATCTGTTCGTCCGGGACAAAGGCGGAAGCTAGATACGTTAAACAGTCCAGCAGGCGGGAAAGAAGCCATTTGCGGGAATGCGCCGCCTTGGTTATTTTTCTTATTCTGTCCCGGGTAAATAATTCTTTCTGTTGTTCAAAGACATATTCTGTTTCCGCGGCGATAATTAATTCCCTTACTTGCCGCTTAAGCTTTGCGTTGGTTTGGGGATGGCGCTGCGCTATAAATTGCAACAGATGCTGTCTTTCGGTGTAGCAATATAATTTCTTTAGGTGCAGATTGAGTAAACTTCTCACTTCCAGGGCAAGGCGGGTAGCAGCGGAGGCGTCGGTTTCTTCTTCCGGCAATAACTCTTCAATCTCTTCTGTTGATAGCTCCGGATAATCCCTGTGCAGGTGTTTGATCCTGGTTTTTCTTCTGCGTGCTCTGGATTCTTCTTCTTCTTGTCGGGTGGCTGCCTCCTTTTCCTTTCTGATGCGCTCAGTATCTTCGCGTACTGCTGTGAGGGCAATTTCCCAATTAGCGCTGTGGTTCCTGTTTTTCTGTGCAGCGGCTGCTACTGCCTGGCGCGCGGCCATCACCGCGGAGGTCAATTCCGGTGTTGTTAGACGGATGGGGCTGCTATTGGAGATCTGACTGGCTTCTTCGTTCATAAGCGCATCCAATACCGGCTGGGGATTTCTGCCGCTTCGCTTACGATGCCGGTTAATTGTTCTGGTTATTTGTTTGTCTGTGATCAGCGCGTAAGGTAGATACTTTAAGACTCTTCTTAGCACCTTAACCGACCAATGGTTCTTACCGGCGGAGGCTAGAATGCGCCTAATCCGTTTCTCTGCCAGGTCCAGATTGGCGCCGTAGGTTGTGACAAAATGTTGAATTTCCACTTCCCGGGCCAGGGTATCCACTTCTGCCGCGGACTGCGGATTTTCCGCGGCGATTTTTTCTCTGAGTTTGCCCTGGGGGCCATAATAATAGGGATCAGCAATTAACTCAGCTACCCAGGCAGCAACTATTTGTTCTATATCCGGTTCAGGTTCGGGTTCTGGCTCAGGTTCCGGTTCTGTTTCTGGTGCCGGCTCGGGTTCTGGTGCTGATTCCGCTACCGTTGTCGCCGCTGGCTCATATCTTATTACCGGCTCGTAAGTTTCTGTTTCTGCTGTGGCCGCTACCAGCATTAGTTGTGCCGGTGCCTCAGCAGGTGCTTCTTCGACAGAGGCTTCTTCGGCAGCTGCTTCATCTTCCTGTTGTTTTTGTTCAGCTTCTTTTCTTTCCACTAACAATGCGGCTAGATCACTAAATAGTTCCCGTAATTCCGGAATGCCGCTTATTTTTCGGAAGGCTTTACGTGTCTTAATCGCCGGTTTGGCTTTTTTCTTTGTCCCTTTTTTGTTGGGTTTGGGTTTCTTCTTTTTCTTGTGGACAGCCGGCGTTGATTTAAGCAGCAGCGGAATAAATGCTTGTTCAAATAAATTTTCTAGGAACTTTGTTGCCTGGGGATCGTCTATGCCGGCGATGATCTTACATATTTTATCGAGTAATTGCAGGTTGGGCGGGTTGAGATCAGCTTCAGTTTGTCTGATGGCCGTCATCTCCGCCTGACCGATTTTAATTAGATCTTCCAGCTGAGCTGTGCCCAGCACCACACCGTCTCTGGGCATATTTTCCAAAATAAGCAGGGCCTTGGCCGCCTGGGTGTGGTCCCCGAAGGTGATGCTGAATTCCGCGGTTAATAAACAGGCGGCAATTGCCTGTTGGGTGTGGCCCAGCTGGTATTCCGCTTCACCAATAATCTGCAGGCAGTTGGCCAGAAACGCCGGTGCTATTTTCATGCCGTTGCTGATTTCTTCCCGCGCCTTGAGGGGCATACCAATATCCAGGTAGGCCATACCCATAAACAGGTAAGTATAGACAATCGACTCCGCGGGGAGAAGTGAATGCGGGTCTTCTGCCAGTTTCACTAGATCTTCATAAAAGGGCAGCGCTTCACCTAACTTGCCCTGGTTTTGATGCAGTGTGTGCCAGGCCTGAATGGTGCGTTGGAGAATACCCTTAACAGATGCTTGTTGTTCACTCAATTGTTCCGCTGTTAGCCCGCTAGCTTTCATTGCGCCGATTTCTTTGACGATTCTTTTTAATACCCGTTTGCAGTCATCCAGTTGACCGCAGGTACGGTATTGGAAGGCGGTATCCAGAAGCGCGCCAAGGGTGTTCCGGCCCTTTTCTGAGAGCGCCAGCTGGCGCAGGGCGGTAGCTTTCTCTTGTTCGTCACTGACTGAGAGTCCCAGATGCGCCCGGCCCAGCCAGTAGTGGTAATTATTGGCCAATTTAGTCATTAGTGATTTGTGCTGAAATAAAAAGTCTATCGTTCTCTGGTATCTTTTGCCCAGGCAGAGGATGGTGGCAATCTGAATTATCTGTTGAGGTTCACTGCGGAAACTTACGAATTCGGTTATATCTATGCCGTTATCCATTAATCTTATAGTTTTTTTAATGCCCGGGATGGAGATATGCGGACAAAGGAATATCTGGTTATAGTAGTGCATCAATTCTTTCCGCAAATCCGCTGCCTCTTCGCCCAGGATAGTAACTGCCGCCTCGTACCCCAATGATGAACTGCGGTAATTTTTGCCGTAAAGCGCCTGTTCATACAATTGCTGGGCCCGGCTGAGCAGCTGTTTGGCCTGCTGGTAACGGGGCTGGGGGAGGCATTCGGCAGTGGTTATTTCCGGAAATTCCAAGAATATAGCTTCCAACACTATCATTGCCTGGGAGAAGGCTTTATTTCCCTGGGCGAACAGGTCCTTATATTCTCCTGTCTCAGTAACAATAGCCTCGGCCTTTGCTTTGTGTAGGCCGGCCAGCGAGAGATAAAGGGTTTCGCGGGTGGTGTGTTTTTCCCGGGCCAGATCAATTGCCCGGCGCACGGTACGGGCTTCCAGAAAGGGAAATTTACCCAGATAATAATTAACCAATAACTGGCGATAAAATTCATCCGGATTTTCAAATCCTGATCGCTCCAGTGAATGACGGATTGAGGCCAGCACATCTTCTTTAACATCGCCGGCGGTATAGCGGCAGAATTGTTCCTCTGCTTCTGCGGCACTGAGCAGTAACTTTTCTTCAGTAACCGGTTCGCCGCAGGCCGCCCTGATTTTGGCCGCCCGGGTTTTGATGAGAGGATCATTTTCCTGTTGGTAAACCGCTTCCGCTACTTCAGCCACTTTTTCTAGGTCATATTCATCCGATTCTGTCAGTATATCACAGATAGTTTTAGCCAAGTTTGTTCCCTGAAAATTAAGCGCCTGGCGGAGGATGCCGGTCAGGATCTTTCTGGCCTGGGGCCAGGATTCCTGTTCGATTGTTATGGTGCCCAGGATGATTTTGGCCAGCTCCAGATAATAAAATTCCAGACTGCTGCTTTTTTCACAGTGATCAAGCAGAGAGGCCTTGGCCAGCCAGTGGAATATTTCCTCGGCGCGGGCGATGCTTAAATCCGCTCTGGCGTAACCCAGCGCCCGGAAAACCAGTGCTTCCGTAATGCTTTCCTTTCCTCCGGCCAGTGATTTTTCCGCATAGCGGATAGCGCCTTGGTAATCGGTTCTTCCGTAAAGGATCCGTGCCCGGCGCACATCGCTCATCGGGCAGCTGAGCGCATTATCGTAACAGGTAATTGCCGCTTCCGTTTCCCCCTTGATTCTGTAGGACTCACCGAGCACCTCCAGCACGCGCACATATTCAGCGGGCTGTTGTTTTTTATGCGGCTCCAACCAGGCCGCCGCCTTTTCCAGCAATTCGTGCTTGCCTTCATAGCTGCCATGACTGACGCAATAGGCGGTTATTTCTTCAAACAGGCGGCCGATGGCAATACTGAAAGCCGGTATATTACGCTCAATAATCTGTTCCAGGTATTTGATCCTCAGTTCCTGTTGCACTTTTTCCTTTTCTTCAGCCGGCATCTTCAGATCCTGCAAGTCCCCAAAAATTATATTCAGCATATTTTCCAGGTCCTGATCACCAAAAATTCCATAGTAATCTAGCAGCACACTAATTGTGGTTTCGTAATATTCCAGGGCCTCAGGTACATTGCCTAGCGCCAGGAGCACTCTGGCCAGGGCCAGCTGGGCGGCGCCGCATTCCGGTTCCAGGTGAACGGCTTTTTTGGCCAGGGGCAGGGCCTCAGTTGATTTATTTGCTACGGATAGGGCCTGGGCCATGATGGAGAGGATATAGGGATCCTTAGGATTTTCTTTGACCAATTGTTCCAGAATAGCCATTTCTTTCTCTCCGGGGCAAGTGCCTACTTTTATCAAATCGGAAAGAGCTTTAGTCCGCTTCCGGGCAAATGTGATTAAACGTATAGCCTTCTTCTGAATATCAGTAGAACCATGTTGCCAGAGGTAGTCTAATCCTTTCCAGGCCGGTTCAGGAAAGAGAGAGTTTTTTATTGGTTTATCCCTGCCGGATTGGGCCAGTTTATAGCGGGCAATTAATTGTTCTTCTGTATAATGGCCGCGATGGAAGGCATATTCGGTCAAGGCAATGTGGGTGCGGGCGTAATGGAGCATGAGGAATTCCTCAAAGTGTTTTCCGCTGGCCTGAGCGTTGGTTAGTTGTTTTTTTAATGGTGATTTTTGATTGCTGCGTAGATATTGGTGGTAAGGGATCTTCTCGAAATCTCTTTTCTTTTCTCCCCGGAAATAATCCGGCGCAATCTGTCTGAGTAAATGATAAAAGGCCAGGTTGGACAGCCGGGTATAGGCCTCATTATCGTGTTGGGAACTGACCAGATAATGGTTAAGGGCCAGGGCGATTACCGCGGGATTTTCCGGTAGATCCTCGTTGCCTAGAATTTCAGTTAGGTTTTCCGGCAATTTAACGGGCAGGATATGGTACAGTTTCAGATACTTATAGGCAGCGGCTAAGGACGGAAGCATACTGGAAGGGGCAAGGAATTCCTGAGCGGTAACCGTTGGCCCCCCAACTAATATGCTAATAACAAGAACAACACTGATGATTATCTTAATTATCGGGCACATAATATTTTACGTGCCTTATTTCGGGCAATGGCAGTCCCCCCAAAAGGGGGGATGCTAAGGCAATATAGCATATATTTGTTGCTTGTCAATATGTGGTGAAATATTTTATAATATATTCAATATGAGGGATTTATTGTCATTATCAAGTCTAAAGAGGAAGCTGCTGAGGAATAAGCTCTTTTCTGTCAGCAGGGAATCTAATCTTAAGGTAATCGTTATCCTGCTGTTTATTGTCGGCTATGCTATCGGCAGTTTTCTCATTCTTTGGCACGGGATCGATTATATTGCCCATAAAATGGGCCTGGGCTATTTTCTCATCGACAGGTTGTTTTATCTCTTTTTTCTCGTACTTTTCTGGATGCTCACTGTCAGCCAGTTAATCATTACCTATATCGGTTTCTATAAAAGCAGGGAGACGGGATTTTTGTTTTCCCTGCCGCTGAGCCCGCAGGCAACGTTTGCCGGTAAGTTTCTGGAGGCCACATTCTTGAGTTCCTGGGCCTTTGTTTTTCTGGTTGTGCCCCTGTTGTTGGCCTACGGGATCAATCGTTCTCTGGGGGTTATGTTCTATTTGGGCGGGTTGTGTCTGGCGGTGCCGTTTATCTTTGTCTCTGCCGGCCTGGGTACCTTGCTGGGCGTGATCCTGGTAAAGGTCTTCACTAATCGGTTTAAGCGTCTGTTGATCGGCAGTGCTCTGCTTCTTGCTGCCGGTACATTTATTTATTATCAATGGGCCCGGCGGGCAATTCCTTGGCAGACCAATGATTTAACAATAGTAGTCGATCAGGTAATGCGGCATACCAGGGCAGGGATGCTGCCTTTTCTTCCCAGTTACTGGCTGACACAAGGACTGCTGGGCAGGGGGTTTGTCTTTAATCTATTATTATTACTCAGTACGGCCCTGTTTGCCGTCTGGTTTTGTTTCCGTCTTGGTGAAAAGTGGTATTATTCCAGCTGGCAGGAACTTGGCGGCAGGGAGAAAACCAGGTATTATCGTTCCGCGGCGGCGAGCGGCAGTAAATGGCTGACACTTGTCTGGAAGGACCTGAGATTGTTTCGCCGCGATCCGGTGCAATGGTCGCAGTTTGCCATTTTTTTCGGGATTATCGGTGTTTACATTCTTAATCTCCGGAGTATGAATTATGATATTGAGTCCCTGTTCTGGAAAAATCTTATTTCTTATCTAAACCTGGGCACGATCATGCTCACTCTCGGGGTTCTCTGTACGAGATTTATTTATCCGCAGTGGAGCCTGGAATCGCGCCGGATGTGGATTTTGGGCCTAACCCCGGTGGGGCCGGGCCGGGTATTGCTGATAAAATATCTGGTCAGCTGTTTGCTGAGTCTGGGGATTACCCTGCCGCTAATGATTGGCTCAAATATTATGATCGAGGCCTCGCCCTTTATGGTCTATTTGTCATTATTAACAGTAGTATTAGTTGGTTTAACCTTGCCGGCGCTGGCCCTGGGGCTGGGGGCGGTGTTTCCTGACAGAAAAGAGGATGATATGGCCAAGATTGTTTCCGGTTTTGGCGGCACCTTAACCTTGGTGTTGAGTCTCATTTATATTGTTGTTGTGCTCTCCCTGGAGGTGTTTCCCGTGCATTTATTTTATATCAAGCAGGCAATCTCTCGGGCACTGTTTGTAAAATGGATGGCCGCAACGGTAACCGCCCTGGTGGCGGTTAGTGCGGCGGCAACTATTGTTCCGCTGCTGCTTGCCTGGCGGAGCATCAGAAGGGCGGAGTATTAAAATGAAAATACGTGTGGCAAAAGGCGCGGGATTTTGTCTGGGGGTGGAAAGGGCGGTGGAGATGACCCTGAAGTTGCTGCCGCAGGATGCCGGGCCGGTATATATGTACGGGGCCTTAATTCATAATCCCCAGGTAACGGAGATGTTGAATAAAAAAGGAGTAAAAATCATTAATAAGCACACCATCCCGGAAAAAGGTACGGTGATTATTCGGGCGCATGGGATCAGGCCGGAATTGAAAAATAAATTAAAAAGAGCGGGATTAAATGTTGTTGATGCCACCTGTCCGTTTGTCGCTAAAGTACAGCGGATAATCTCAAAATACGCCCGAAAAGGCTATTATATCATTATTGTCGGTGATCACGGCCACGCGGAGGTGGAAGGGTATCAAGGTTATGCGCGGGAGGAGGGAATGGTTGTGTCCGCGCCCGCTGATCTGAAAATGGTTCCGGCTAAAAACAAATATTGTCTGGTTGCCCAGACAACCAAAGATGAGCAGGGATTTCAGGAGATAGTTCAGGGCCTGAAAAATAAATTTTCCGCAACTGAGGTTACCGTGCATAATACGATTTGTGGCGCCACCAGGCAGAGGCAGCAAGAGGCCTTGAGGCTTGCCGGACAGGTAGAGGCAATGATTGTGGTTGGCGGTAAAAACAGCGCCAATTCCATTCGGTTAGCGCAGATTTGTGAGGATTCCGGCTGCCCGACGTTTTTTGTGGAAAAGAAAGAGGAAATTCCCTTGGCTAAATTAGCGAACTATAAGACCATCGGCGTTACAGCCGGGGCATCAACGCCGCAGCAGGTAATTGAAGAAGTGGTAGAATGGATAGGAAATATATAATTAATACGGTAATCGGCCGGGTTGAGGTTCTGGAAAAAGCTGGTAAGATAGCTTCTTTGTCTTTACCGAAAAGGATGCGCCCTCAGCGAGTGCCGGGGCCGGGCCGCACTGCTCTAGCTGTTATGCTGCAAAAATATTTCAGCGGTGAGAAAGTAGGATTCAGTTTGCCGCTGGACCTTTCTGCGGGAACGCCCTGGCAACAGAAAATCTGGCGGCAGTTGATGAAGATCCCTTATGGCGGGACAATAACCTATAAAGATATTGACCGGGCCCTGCGGCTGGGCCGGGCCTATCGGGCGGTGGGACAGGCCTGTAAGCGAAATCCACTCCCTGTAATTATTCCCTGCCATCGCGTGCTTGGTTCAAACGGCAACCTCGGCGGTTACAGCTCAGGGTTGAAATGGAAGAAGTATTTCTTAGCGCTAGAAAAGAGTGGGATGCGCTAAGAGTTTTTGCTATACTACCTAAGTTATGAAAAAAGGCGCTTTCAGGTCATATTTGTTTATTTTTTACAGCCTGGTGCTGGCCGTTTCCTTTACTTTTTACATGGGGGAAAAGGCCTATACGCTTAATTTTTATATTCTGCCGATACTTTACGGAGCTTATTATTTCAGTCTTGCCGGATCAGTGGTGATGGCAATTTTGTGTTCGGGCCTGGCTGTCTTATTTT
>CAZIXI010000100.1:0-11455 GCA_964543115.1 uncultured bacterium | reverse complement strand
TCTGTATTAAACATATCTTTATTAAACCGGGCTGACTGCAAAATCGCTTTAAGAAGAACCCTCTACCACTCCGCTAACACCGTCATTTCCCGCCGGCCGATATCGTACCTTTTTCGCAAACAGCCGATTCCCTCTGCCTCTTTCGCTGAAAGCTCATCTCCCGCCAAAATACGTACAATTACCTCAACAATCAACTCTTCTTCTGCCCCGAGGGCAACCTCCAGATAAACAGCCTGCTGACAGGCCTCAGTGATCCAGTCCTCAGCCACTTTCCCTTCCCCATAAACCGCCCCGGCAATAACCTCAACCAGAAAACGGGCATCCAGGCCAAAACTGTTAATCATTTCCAGCTCTCCGGCAATAACCTCACTAACCGGCTGTGCCTGATCCCTCGCCAGCGACTTCTTCAGCTCCTGAACAGCCAGCGCTAACAATGCCTGGCGATTCTCTTGCGGCAGTTTTTCCAGGCGCGGCAGTTCTGCTTGCATGTGCTCATCAAACTCAGTTCCAATACTTGCGCCGGCATAGCTGACAAATCTTTTAATCTTCTCGATATCCAGGCCCGCCGTCCGGCCCTGCTGGATATTTTCCTTATATTTATTAATCACTATTTGCACTAACGTCTGCGCGAAGTCAGCAGAATCAAGCTTTGCCGCATAAATCAGTATGAATATTCCGTTCAAACTGGCAAAAGTATCATAATCGAGCTTTTCCAGCTTATCAGCAGAAACACAATTCAACAAGAGCGCGGTAACAAGATGATTTAGTTGAACTTTAACCAGATCCGCTAACGGTTCCTTACCGGCAGTCTTCAAATAATTAAGCAGCATATCCAACGCCACCAGCCGCTGACCGGGAACAGGAGAATTCACAGACAGATCCATAAGAAAATTTTGCAGCTGCGGATGCGTCCCCAACACCAGGGCAATAAAACCTCTCTGCCATTGCCACATTTCTTTTTCCGTCCTGCTGATCATCGCCACTACTTCCGGCCGGAACTTTGAGCGGGCAATAAACCACTCCAGGCGATCGGCAAACATATTCATGATAGTCAGCTTCACACTCTTGCTGCTAACCGCTTTTAAGATCATATCTATTTCCGCCGGTGATTTCATCGCCTTTAGACAGAGCTTAACGAATCTGTTCAGTTTCTCTTCCGCGAAAGCCTGGGGATCTTCATTCAAATGGTCAAGACAGACATAGAGACATTTAAAGCGGTAGCCGGCCCCCGCCTTTATCTTTTTTTCTATTCTTTTTTGCTTTTCCTGGTCCTCACCCACCAACAGAGATTCTATCTCCTTCAGCAAAACCGCTCTATCCATAACCTTGAAAAGATTAGCTGTTCCCTGACTAATTTTTACCTCTGCTTGGGCTTTCTCAATTAATTCCTCAGGCAGCTCCGCCTGCACCATTTCCGCCAACTGATTGAACCTTGTTCTTATTTGCGAATCAGTAATATGCTCTTCAACGCTTCCTATCGCCCCAAAGAACACCTTGGCCTTAGTTAAGGCCTCCTTATTCCCCGCCTCAGACAGAATAGCTAATAATTGCAGCTCGCGCGACAGTTCCGCTTTTTCATTGCGCAGCAATAACATCCACAACCAGTTGAGATACATATTTTCCTGCTTTTCAGGCAGATAAGCTCCCAGATAGATAAAATTGGTCAACTTGGGATTAGCCAGATGGTTACTAAACAAATTTTGACCATCATAACCAGCGCCCACAGTAAGGCTGTCGGAGTGAGCATTACGTATACCCAACAATAGCGCCTCACTACCGGGAATTTCTTCCGGAACCTCAATTAGCATTTCAGCAACCCGCTGCAGTTCGGCTAATCTCGCGTAAAATCCATTAACTGAAGCACTATATATATATTCCTTGAAATAATTATCAATCTCTAATAAATCATCTCTCGTAACCTTCAAGGCAAATCTCCGTCTACCAGCGGCATAACAAACATAAAAATAAAGAGAACGATTAGCCTGGTTACGCAGCTCCAGATATAATTTAACTTCGGCAAAACAGGCAAATAGTTCCGTCCGATTATCAGCAGCCAGCAAGCGATCAGCCAATTGCCGGAGCGTTTCTTTTTCCTGCGCGTCTAACTGAAATAATTGTTTCTTGCCCAATTCAGCCGTTAAGGCACTAAACTTTGCCGGATTATCAATTACAACTGCCAATCCCTCTTCCCGTGAAAGTTCCACCTCCTCAAGCCAGTCTTTTACCTCTTCCTCTGCCTGCTCAGCATAAGGAACCAGCTCAGGATCACGATAGATAGCGGCAAGCTGATCGCGATTATTTTCCAGATCGATAATTTCCCGCTGCGGATGACTAATAAATTGCCAATGATCCCCTATCAAAGAGACGAGTTCTTCCAGTTTATAATTTTCCTCTTCAGCAGTCCCCCGATGGACATCGGGGGACAGCTTTGGCCGTTCATCCAGATCAGCAATACACTTGGTAATAATTGCCGCTAAATCATTAACCAACGAACTATTCCAACCACCCTCAAGTTCAACTTTCGCTTCTTCTTTCGAACCGCCTTCAGCTTCCTCCGCCGGCACCGTTCCCTCTTCCTTGGCTAATTCTATCTCCATTATCTCTACAATGTTCCCCCAACTATGCAAAAAATCATAGGCCGCGCCCGGATCGCCGGCAAAACGTGCGGCCAGCAGATTTTCCAGCCCCAGCCGCGCGAACACCGCTTCTGTCCATTGCCCCCGGTCAAATAGTTTTTCCCGTCTGTGCAAGACCAGATACAAGAACAGCCATACCGTCAATATATTTTGCTGGGAAAAATCAACCCGGCTAAAATCATAATCCGGCGCACAAAAATATATTTCCAATAGACAATAAATACCCTTTAACTTATAAGCCCATTCTGAAAACACCGTCTCAGTCTCGGTCAAAACCTCCCATTCCTCCCATTCAGAAAACAAAGCCGCTGCCCATCCCTGACCCGCCTCCTGAATAACCCTGCCTATTTCAATTGCAGCCTTTTGAAATTCCTTTTGCCACTGGTCCAAGGCGTGCGGCCGGCGGCCCAGATAATACCTTTTCTTTAACGCCAATATTTTATCCCGTAACCCCTGTGGTATCTCCTGTTGAAAAATAGTAAGCACTAACGCCACCAGAATAACCTTTTTTTCATCATCAGTATAAACCACGGCCAGCGTCTCCGCAGATTCCCGCATTTCCCTGACTACCCGTTCAGCAACACTGTGCCGAGGAAACAATCCGAGAAGAACATCAACCAGGTCGCTCCTCGCCAGGCAGAGATTGTCCAGCAAATCCAAATTAGCAGAGAGCACCTCCCCAACCTCAGCTACATCCAAATCCTTAATCTTTCCTCGCAACTCACTAATCGCTATTCTTTGCAGGGCCGTCGCGTGAAACAGGGGCAATCTTTCCACAAACTCTAACCTAGCAAAAATTTCTTCCACCTTCCCTAATCCCGCTTCCGCTCCGACCTGACTAATCAACCTCAACACCTGCCAAAGATTCAGGCCGTTTATGTTTTTCTTTTTTAAATTTGATTCATATTGCCGGCTCAGTATCCGCCCCAACCTGTCCAATTCCATGTTCACATCCAACTCACCGTCCTTAATCAGGGTAAAGATATTCTCTACGGTGGAAACAAAACCGTAATCCAATTGTTCCAGCTTATTCGCCCGGAGGAACTTCTCCCAGAGTTGTTTAACAACATCGCGCACATGATCATTATCTTCCTTCGACGCGTAAAAAAGAAAATATCTTCGCAGTATCTGAAAGGCTGATTGCCGCTGGCGAAAGTTATCACCTGAGAGCATTAATTCAATTATATAATTTCTGGATCTTTCATCGTTTTTAATCCGGAAAGGCCAATAGTGGGCGTTCCACAAACTAAACTCGGCATAATTTCTAGTAGTCATTCTCGCTACCTTTGTCCGGGTATTCTTTTTTGCTAAAAATTGCGCGAATCGCCGATTAAGCATTCCCGCTATCTCCACATTAATCTCTCCATATCTGTCAAGCTTCAACCCACAATCCACCTCAGCCGGAGAATCCATCAGCCGCACAATCCGGCCGGCTAATTTCAGCAGTTGCTTTTTCACCTGCGCATCTTCGGTAACTTGGTAAACACCGTTTATTGCCCATAAATATACTACCCGGTAAAGCCTATCCTGTTTTATTTGCCGCAGTATACGCCTTCCATCTTTATCTGCTCCCGCCCCTCGAACTAAATTCTGAACGTGGTTAGTAACCAATTCTTTATGATCAGCTATAAATAATCCCTTAAATGATTCGATTTTTTTGGCTGAGGCTTCCGCCTCACTAACCAGTTCCGGCGGTAAACAACGTCGCGCTACTTCCTCCAACATATCCACTTTAATCGTTGCCTGATCATCCGCGACAACTCCCTGCATACTAGCAAAAATAGAAAATATTGCCTCCGCCCGGGCGCTGGCGTCTTCCGGCCAGAGCTCCTGTATAACAGTCAAGACCCGGCACTCCTCTTCCCAGAGCAGAGGACTGATATCAGCCAATATTCTCATTTTGGCCACTTGCAAATTCCCGGAAGGTTCAAACACACCAAACGGAACCAGTTCCATTAAATACGTATTCTCCATCCGCCAACAGATAAATTCAAAATCACTAACACCTATTTTTTTCCTTAATTCATGCAGCTGCCGGTAAAGAAGGGAGAAAACAAATTCTTGCGCCGCCGGCAGTTCCTCACGCAGTTCCAGTCTCAATTCCGCCAGCCGCTGGCATTCCGCCAGGGACGCGTAAAGGCCGTCGGGACTTGGCGGATAAGTGGTTTTCAAATACGCGCGTTTAGCCAGAGAGAGTTGCGCCGTATACTTTTCCTCCCGTGTAGAAATATAGGCGGCACAGTAAAGCTGGCGGTTAGCACTATTACGCAATTGCAGATAGGCCTGCAAAGATTCATGCCGATGGGCCAGGTTAACCACAATCTTCTCTGCCAGCAAACGATCGGCCAACTGACGGATTATCTCTTTTTCTTCGTCCGCCAGAAGAAACATTTCCTTTTCCCCCAGCTTCTTTGTTAACTCAATGAATTTTCCTTCGTCCTTACGCATCTCCACCAAACCTTCCGCCAGATCAACCTCATCCGCCCCGAATAATTCCGTCAACTCCGCCTCCTCCACGTCAAGATAGGGATACCAATTAGAATCAGCGTATAGCGCCTCAACCTTACCCTCAAAAACACTCTTATCCATTTCACTCAGTTGCGGATGCCAGCGATAATAATCACTCTCCCGGATCGCCTCGAGCAGCTCCGGCATTTCCGGCAGCTGGTCCAGATCCGGAAAGCAATGACTGATCACCGCCGCCAGATCCTCCAGCAGGCAATCCATCCATAAGAAATCCGTATCCTCACTGTCTTCTGTTTCTCCGTCCGTTCCCGCGAGTTGGCGAAACCGCTCATGGCCGTAAAGAAATATAAACGCCTCCGCCGGCTTGCCGTTAAAACACAATTTCAGCAGCGGCTCCAATCTATGCTCTTCAAGCAAGGCGGTGAGCCATTGCCGGTAATCAGTTGAATTATCTTTCAGCGCCAGGGTCAATAGTGCCCTGACCGCCCAATTACGAAATCCTTGATGAAAGATATTGGTAAAAAAGTCATTATTAAGAATATCTATATATGATTCATCCGGCTGGGTATAATATTTTTCAATTAACAGGTATACCTGCTTTGCCTCTTCCGGCCAGCTAGAGAAAATATATTTGCTCATAATATCAGGATCAGTGATTATTTCCTCAAGATCCCCCTCAGCTATCTCCAACGGCAGGCTGGGCAGCGCGTAACCGGGAGATTGCTGCGCCTGCTGGGTAGCCTGCAAAATCATTCTTATAAACTCCCTCTGCCAAGCAGTTAATTTATCTATTTCCTGTCGGCCAATAAGATATCTTTGCTCCAGGGAAGTGAACCCTTCTTGAAAGAAATAACCTAAGTCAATTTTATCTCTTTTTAAATAATCCATAATTTTGCCAACTATGCCAACTTTCTCTTCCGCATTAACTGCCAGCGCTAATAATTTAACTATATCTCCGTTGCCGGCAATTCGTTGCTCGTCAATTTCCCGCTTAAACCAGGGATAACCGCGGGCCAGCACCTCCGGCAGATCCTCATTATTAAGACCAAGCTTATCAAGCAGTGCTAAGAGTTCCAAAACAAATTCTGTTGTCGCTAAATCAATATCCGTCTTCTTTTTTCCCTGCTGCTGAAAATGCCGCCGCAATTCTTGTACAGCAATTTCAATTAATCTTTCCCTATTATCCTGCACCAACTCCGTTAATCCTGCCAGCTTCTCATAAACACCCTTATAGCGGGAACTATCCCCGGGATCAGTCTCCGCTAACCGCCGGGTGGCATACTCCAGCGCGAATCTTACCCCCGCCAAATCCAGGCCCGGAACAAATCCGTGGCCAAGATTATCCTCGTAACCGTTCTGCACACCCCTAATCTTAGCTCCACCCGCGAGCAGCCTCTCCGCTTCTCCCGGCAGATACAGTTCACCATCAACCGCCAGCCCCAGAGTGCGCCAGAAGACCAGAAACAGCTGCTTATCCGGATCCGCCAGTTTAGATTCATGCAGATACCGGTCCCAGAGCGCCAGCATAATATTCCTTTTCTTTAGTATATTATCACCAGCGGCAATAGCTACATAAGACCGTAAAATCTGCGCGGCAAAAAAACTCTGGCGCAGGTCAGAGGACAACAACAAATTAATAAGGTAGTCAACATACCGTTGATCCCTTTCAATACCTTCCCGGAAAAACTCCAGCACCCATTCTTTCAACTGCGTATGACTGCGCGTAATCATATCCGTTACCTGCTCCCGGCGCTCATCAGCCAGAAATACCGCCAGGCGCTTGCGTAATCTTTCCTTTGCTTTAACGCTTATTTTTGTATCGCCAAAAATCCTGATATAAATATCTATTTCATAAGGTGATTCTATTAACTTAACAACCTCACCCAACAATTTGTTGAATCTTCTCATTCTTTCCACTGTCGTTGAGGCTAATGATCCCTGTTTAAAACCTTCATCTAAGAGCCAGAGAAAACTCAGGCGGGCAGCCGTGTTTTCCTCTCCGCTAAGCGCCGCCTCCGCTTCAGCGGATAATTCTTCTTCTTGTAAATACTGCTCCACAACATCAGATAATTTGACCAGATCAAAGTGCGCCACGAATTCCTCATTCGCAACGGCCCCCTGCTCCGCTGCCGCCAGCAGTTCCGCCGGCAGACTGCCCTCCCGCCTGATCACTTCTGCCGCCTCAGCAATGCCCTTCATTGTTAACTCAGCAATACCCAGTTCACGGCCAAATTGTTCTATACTCTTAATGCCGCTCAAGACATCCCGGAGATAAGAAACAGTTTCCTGCCGGTGTAGCTGATAGGCCGTGGTTAAACGCTGACACTCTTTCTGCCAGCCCTCAGCAGTAAAGAACCTCAACGAGTACCAGGCCTTAAATAAGTAATACTGCGCATCATTTGCTGGCAGTCTATAATGTTCCTCTACAGCAGTCCCAAGCGAAGCTTGGGGCGCCACCAGCAAGGGACGCAGAAAAAGCCTTAATTTCTTATTCTGAATAGCACTCAGGACCGCGAAATGCTCCTCCACCCGGCTGAGAAGATTCTCCATCCGCGGCAAGATATCTCCATAGATTGCCAGCAGTGTAATAAACTCCGCTCCCGCAGATTCTCGATCCTCATACTCCGTTAGCTCCTGCAGGCGCTGCAGCTCCAGAAAATAATTGAAGATACTTTTGTCAGTGCGGTCAAAATAGTCATAAGGAAATATTTCTGTCTCCACTGCCAAAAACTCCGCCAAAGAAACTGCAGTTTTTTTCCGCCCGGGATGTAAATAGCTGTAACGGCGAAAATAAAGGGCGCGGTTATCACTGTTGCGCAGGTCCAGATAAAGTTTTACCCGCTGGGCCCTTTCCCTTAACCGGTCCGCCGTTCCCGCTGTCAACAGCCAGTCGGTAAGAAAACAGATGGTTTGCTTTTCCTCATCCTCCAGCTGAAATACCTGTTCATTTTCCAGCTTATTTACTAAATCGATAAATCCATCCGAATCACCGATAAAACTCCCTACCGGTCCATAATCTCCATCCAACATCTTAAAATCATACCCCGGCTGCCCGCGCAGTTTTTCCATTAACGGATCAACATATGGCTGCCAATCAGCTGACTGGTAAAGCTCACTCACCTTCCGGGCAACAGTATCTTGCTCCATCCCACTAAGCAGCGGATGGGCGTGAAAACAGGCATCGGCAAAAACCAGCTCTAGCAGCACCGCCTCCTCCGGCCGCTGTTCCGGATCAGGCACACAACGGGTAATAACCGCCGCCAGATCGCGCTCCAGACTTTCATTCCAGACTATACTGCTCCCACCGCCGGCAAAACCACCTCCGGGCGGTAAATAAGAGGGCGGCTCTGGCGGAGCTTCTCCGTCCCCGTCATCTTCCAATCCCGCAGGATCAGCCGGCCGGTTGTCTTCCGCGTCAGCGTCAGATTCACCTTCCACCGATGGATCCGGCGGACCCGCCATAGCCTCAACTACCGCTATCTGCTCTGCGTAAAGGCCCCAATCATCCTTAGCAAAAGTAGCTGCCGGCTTAGGCTTCTCATTTCCTTTTGGATCAGCAAACCAACGTTGGTATGCCTGATCATCATAAAAATTCAACACTACCCGCTGCCCGGCAGCTACCTCAAACACCGCCCAGACAAGATCTTCCTGCGCGCCCGCTATTTCTACACTCACTATCTCTTCCGCGGTCCCGCCAATTTGCAAAACCTTTTTCCCTTCAACATCCGCCAACATGAAGCCCCCCTCCCGGCCAACCAGCGGATAAGGTAGTTCCCCCAGCTTGAAAAATCCCCATAAATCTGCTGTTGATAATTCACGCGGCACGTATCTTACTCCCTGCTCACCCTCAATCGCCTGAAATTGACTTACATCGAAAAGAGACACACCAGCCGCCATGGCTTGTCCAGAAAATACCTCAGCCAGCAAACTCTGCAGCCGCCGCTCGCGGAAAACAGCCTCTGTCCATTGCCTAATATGAAAACACTTCTCTTCCTCAAAAACAACCATAGTCAACAACATCCGGCTAACATAGAGGGCATCCGCTTGTTTAAGTTTACGATAGAGATCCAGATAAGATTCATCTTCCCTGGTATAATAGGCTTCTACTACCCGGTACATTTCCTTGAATCCGGGATGCCAGTCCCGGAACACTATCCGTGAATCAGCAATATTCCGCGTATAATCCCATTCCTCCGGCTCAAAAGGCAAGGCATATCCCCTCTGCCCGTATATTTCGCGATACCGGCGAGCATCCCGTAAAATATATTTCATAAAATCAATCTGCCACCATTCTAATCCATCCGCCGGCGCCCGGCCAATATAATATCTTTCCTTCAAACAGTGCCATAATAATTCTCCCTGAATTGAAGGCCCCCTCAACACATCAAGAATTAAATTTAATATAGCCTCTTGCTCCTTCTCGTCTATAGCCACTTCCATTAAAACAGCAACCTCCCGTGCATCAGGGAGGGTTTCAGTATGTTCTTCTTTACCGCCGAAAACCTCAGCAATAATATCCGCTAAATCACTATAATTTAAATTCAGCTTCCTGATCAACTCCAACAAAAAAGCCAACTTAACCCTCTTGTCCTGCTCCCCATTCTCACTAAACCACCTCACCGCTTCCTTCTCCGCCAAAACCAATAATAATCCATGTTTCTCTTCCTTATCCGGCATTAACTGGTCAATATGCGTCAGCGAAGAGTCCCAGGCCATCATCTCCGCCTGTATCGCCGCAAAACCAAAATTGGTCAGGATCGCCCGCATGTCCACTCCCTCTATCTTCCCTGCACGGATATTTTCCTCATAGCAGCCCCTTATTTTCGCCAAAACATAATCGTTTTCTTTTTCCATATCTAATCTGCCGGCCTTAGCCAGCTTGAATAGATTCTCAAAAACAACAAAGGACCGGTAATCTATCTCCGTTAACTGGGTCTTCTCCAGGTAGCGGTCCAGTCCCTTACGGACAATCTCCTGTATTCTTGTTTTGTCTTCTTCCTCTGCCCTGCTGACAATGTAGCAGAATATCATCTCATAGGCGGCATTGCGCAGGCGCGGGTCCGGCGCGAACAGCAGCCAATCAATTAGAGTGTTTTCCACAGCAGGAAAATCTTCCAGCACTGTTATCCAGAAAAATATCGGCCAGCGTCGTCCTTTCCCCCAGCCACTGCTGAAGATCTGTTCCGCTTCTTGCCGGTTAGCCGCCCGCCCCATTAACTTCGCGAACTTTCCGGCCAATGGCTCCAGTAATTCCGGCGGCAACCATTCTGCGTCAATATCACTTAACAGCAAAATATCTAATTCATAGGGAGACTCTATTCTTTTAATCACATTTTTACTGATTTCACTCAAAATCTCTAATGGCCTTGTATCCGAAACAAGGCTCATTTTCGTGGCAATCGCCAACAGAAGCCTTATCCGGTAAACAGCACTTTGCTTCACCCTCCGCTCCAGGGCCTTCTTGTCCTTCCCCGTGATTAAAACATCCTTACTGACAACCTCCAACACATCCACCATATCCTCAAGAAAAATATTGGCAATCCATTGTTTACTTTCCACCTCACCAATCGCCTTACCTATTTCCGCTGGCAATATATCTGTGGCCATCCTTGCCAATTGAACGAATTGTTCTCTTACCTCTTCATCAGCCGCGTGTTTCTCTACACTCACGATGGCAGAGAACAACATCCTTGCCTGAATAATAGCCGCCTCTTCTCCCCGCTCATAAAGCATCTTTAACGATTGCATCTCTCTGCTAATCACCTGCTCATCGTCTCGCTGCAACAGAAACCAGATCCGCGCTAAGTACAGGTCCTCCTGTTTCCGCGGCAAACGGGAAACAGGTAAGATAAGCTTCTTCAACTTAGAATTTTCCAAACAAGAACCCAAGCCATTTCTAGCGTCTTCTTTAAAATTACACAAATATTCCAAACAACGCTCTTCAAACAAATTAACCGCGAAATCTTCTGCCCGCGGAAACTCCCCGCCAATTTCTTCATTCATCTCCGCCAGCCGCCCTAATTCTACCAGCTGACTGTAAAATCCAGCACCCCGGCTATCAAATAGAGCAGGTACTAGATGCTTGTTTTCCAGGCTAAGCACTGCCGGCAGATGAATAGTAGTCGTGGAACTCACCTGCCGGGTGGAGATACAGGCCTGGGCATATAATTTCCGATTAGCCTTGTTACGCAGATCCATATATAAGATTAATCTACTGCATTTATCAATTAATTCCGCTTCTCCCCCGGCATTTAACACCTCATCGCATAATTGCCGAATTATTTGTTTTTCCTCCGTACTCAGCAGGAAAAGCCTTCTCTTTCCTAACTCACTAGTAATCGCGCCAAATTTAT
>CAZIXI010000099.1:0-11458 GCA_964543115.1 uncultured bacterium | reverse complement strand
TTTCTTCTGGGGAGTAATTCCGGAGTATGAAGATATTGAATCATATTCAGTGCAGGACATGACCTACGATGAGTACGGCCGGCAGGAAACAGTGACCACTACCAGCCGCAGCAGTGATTCTCCACTGATGATTACAGAAAGTGTTTATACAGTAGAGAGTTATGATGGGTTTGGCCGGGCGGCGGAAACCTCAACGGTAACGGATTATTACGGGCTAAGTATTGATGCGGATGAGGTTGAGGTAACCTACACTACTGGCAATCCGTTAAAGGTAAAGGCAATCACTTTTACTGATAGTGAGGGGGATGAGATCACACTCAGTGGCATTAACTACACGGGTCTGGAAATCACCGATTTTGCTGTTTCGAAGAATGGAAGTTTTGTGGCGGCCGTTACCTTTGACGAGACCGGTGAAAGTGATGCCAGAAGCGGTAATTATACGCTTATTCAATACACGGAAATAGAAGAAACAGATATTACCTATAATACTGACAGTACTGTGGCCCAGGAAGTAACCACCAGTGTTTCCAGCTCAGAGCCCACAGAGGTAGTTACCACTACAACAGATTATACCTACAACAGCCTGGATCAAATCGAGACTACAGCTGTAACAACGGAAACCGCTGCTTGTTCGCTGGATCTGACAGAAGTGATTTCCGCGGAATTTGACGGTACTACCTGTACCCAAATAACCTATGAGGATGAGAACGGCGATATCCATACGATGGATCTTACCTATACAGATGGAGAAATTAGTGAGATGATAATTGATGCTGGTACTGATGAAGAATATACCGTAGAAATAATCGGTTATGATGACGACGGCCGGGTAACCACGATGAGGATTACCGATGCCGAGGGCACTACCTATGGTGTTTCCACCATGCGTTATTATACCGAGGAAAGTCTCGAGAGCGGTTATTGTGATGAGTATGATACGAGCTATGAAGGAAAGCTGGCAAGCTATTATCTGACCGATTCGGAAACGCGGATTACCGCTATTACCTATGATGACGATAATGCGGTGGACGGGTATACTGAAGACGGGACAGCGCCAGCGGATATAGAGCTTCCCGTTCTTGATGGCATCCTGCTGCCGGAGAATGCCAGCCAGACAGAATACAGTGAAACCAGCTACACCTATGATACCAGTGGACAGATAGTCAGTACCACTGAAGAATACATTGACCAGAATAACCCCTTTGAAATGGTTGTTACCGAAACAACTCTGACCCGAAACAATATCGGCAATGTTGTTTCCCAGACAGAAACCATAACTGAATCAGGCACCGAGCTGTTTGACGCCAATATTGATGCCTTTACGGAACTCTTTACTAACGTGGAGTGGGACGAAAATGATCCCACCAGCGTGGATGAGCTGGAACTGGAACTCAGCTGGAGCGGCTCTGATTATACCTATACCATGAGTAATATCACTATTGAGCTGGATGCTGATGGCGTATATAAAATAACCGACTTTACCCTGAGAGACGATACTGGCAGCCTGGTCTGCCGGGTCAGTGACATTGTATATTACGATGAGGGTGATGAATATGCTGGCTATTTGAAAAGCTACACTTGGGCAAACAATACCACAAGCTATTCGGTAACCGATATACAGTACGGTACCGATACGATCAGCTATGCGGATGATGATGCATCCACAGATGATGAGGAGTATGAAAGTAATATGGACTGGCTAAGCGGCTATACGGTTGCCGTGGATACGGGCAAAGACGGTACGGTAGATTACACTCATGTTTATTCAAATTTTGCCTACAGCTATGATAGTACCGGGGAACTGACCTTTGATTGTGCCAAGATGACGTATGCGGGAGAATATGCTGAGGGTGATACATATGATGGTATTACCAGGCTGGAAGACCAGACAGAACACCAATCAACCGGCAGCATACCGTTTGTGCGCGCCCAGAGCTCGGTAACTGTTACCACCACCACCATGAACTATGACAGCCAGGGCCATGTTATTTTGCAGCATACCGCAGAAGTGAGCAATGATTCTGAAGGCATGGTGACTTATACTGATGAAGTAATTACCTCTTATGATTCTGTTGGTAATGTACGTACCAAGGACCTGACCATCCATGAGACCGGCTCCAGTTACAGTTCGGAAATTTATAATACCGTTTATACAGACGGCGTATTGACCTCCTATGACCTGGTGGATACAAGCGACATTGATGGTGATGATGACACAAGTGAAGTAATTAGCGTATCTGGTATAGTATACAATGATAATGGCGACGTGGCATATTATGATATAAGTATTGATGGAGATGACTATGGCACTGTGTATATATATTATGACGCGACAACCGGTTTGGTCAGTGACTTTCGCAGCACTTCTTTGCACGGTTTTGAATTGCATAATATTGAATGGGAGCAATATGATTCTAACGGTGATGGAAGCATTGATAGCGATGATGAATACCGGATTATCTATTATGAAGATAGTGGCCGTGATGAATATACCTTTACATACTATAGCGATACCTCACAGGAAATTGAGGAAGTAGCATTCTACGACAGCCACGCTGGCTCAACTACTACCTATGACGCGGTGGATATTGATAATTTTTCCCGGGTGCTTGATTACAGTTGTTTTTATCTGCCGGGGCTGTCTGATAATGAAGCGGCAGAAATTGATCATACTTATACGGAGACAGATATAACCTACACCTATAACGGTCAAAATCAGCTAACCGAAGAAACTAAGTCCATTAATGATTCAAATGCCCCAACCCAGATTACGGAAACGTCAACTACCTATTCCTATGACAGTTCCGGTGACCTGGCGGAAACAACCGAGACTGAAACAGTAACCGGCTGGTCAGTCAGTGATCCCAGCAGCTCAGATTATGCGCTTACTGAGTATGAGTATTACACAGAAGATGATATCGGTACCACTGTGACCACCTGTGAAATCACAGATGATGGTTCCGCTTCCTATACTACTGAAACCGTGACCGCTGATTGGGTTGGCAATGTTAAGAGTATCGCTGTTACTTATTCCGATGATACGTCTTCCGAATACAGCTATACGATGAGTGATATTGTCTATAATGAAGACGGTAATCTGGTTGCTTACAGTATTGACCAAAGCGGTGCTTCTGTCCTGTATATAGCTGATTGTGATTATGATGATGATGGTTATTTAACTAGTTATTCTTATGTTAATAATACATATTTTAGGAGTGATACGGCAACAGATGCCGTTTGTGTCAGTGTGAGCGACATAACATATGATACTTCAGGGGATATTGATTCTTATTTTTATACTGATCATCATCCAACTACTGGAGCAAAATATAATGTTACAGATATTACCAGAGATGAGTTGGGTAATGTTTTATCTTATGAATCATATTACCAGACAACATCTGGTCTTTATAGTTTATATGGTTCATACAGTAATGATATTACGATTGATGCCACTGGCTATGATCTTGATCATTATGCCAGTTTTGATTATGGCTCCATCAGCGTGGAAGCAACATACGATGAAAATGGTTATCTGGATATTGATAGCCTGGATTTGTCGCACCCTGCCGCACACATTGATCCTGAAGCAGAGGATGTGGATATTGTTGACGCGCCTCTGCTGGCTTATGAATGCGATCCCTCATCGTTGGACCTGGCCGGCTTGACATATAGTACCTATACTGGCGGAGATATTCCCGTGCTTATTTTCAGTAAATTGGATACCACAGAAACAACAACTACAGAGTATTCCTATAACAATCAGCTGCAGATGGAAGGCAAGTATGTGGCTGAGGATACAGACGGAGATGGCGGCAATGATACCTATACCTGGAGCACGAATGAATATAACACCCTTGGCGATATCAGCAGTTCCAGCCAGTACATTAAGCAGGTAGATGTTTATGGTGGGGAGGAGACCTATGAAGTGGTCTGGGATGATATTACCTATGACGAAAATGGAAGGTTATTGAGCTATTATTATACCGAAGAAGATTCTTCCGGTAATAAGAATTTCTATATAATTTCCGACATCCAATATTATGCTCCGGCGGAAGATTCGCAGGAAAGTTTTACCAATGATATATCATCTTATTGGTACACTACGCTTGTTTGGAACGGTTCTGACTATGATGTAACGACGTATTACGTTTTTGATATCGCCTTTAACGAAGACGAAGGCACCTGGACCTATACGGTGGTGAATTTTACAGAGGCCAATGCCACTAGTACAACGGTAAGCGATGAAGGCAGCGGGGATTATATTGCCCGAACCATAGATACTTCCATGACCAGATCATTATTTGGCGATGATGAAGAAGATAGCACAGTATTGCCGATTGACAGGTATATTAGTGAATTATCCACAGTTGCCGATACAGTGACTCTGACCAGAGCGGAAATTGCGGTAGAAGATGAAGGATCGCTGAAATCACAGGATGAAGCTTATGCTACTTATGAGGATCAAAAGTATTTGTTTGGCTGGATTGATATGGTTTATAACATAACAGAAACAGAAGAAAACTATAGTTACAATTATCATGGCCAGATCAGCACCACGGAAAGAAAAGAAGTAACCAACTCTCGGGAAGACGTGACCTCCATTACTGTTACCAGAAATGTGTATAACGGATTGGGGCAGATTTCACTGCAATATAGAATCGAAGGTGAGGTCGGGGTAACCACAAGCGCCGAAGCTGTTAAGGCCGTGCCGGCTGAGTTAGCCAAATCAATGACGGGAATAAGAGCGGAAGAACTGTTAAAGGAAGAACTGGAGATAAGCATAGTTAAAGAAATCGCCGTGGATAAACCCGGAGAAAGGCCGACAAGCGCGCCGGTTAGCGGAAGTGCTGATGAAGTCGGCAGGGCAGAGGTTGTGCCGGTAATGATAGTGCCGCGCGTAGAAATGCCGCGGACAACCGATTATCCGGGGTCGGCCCAGCCAATCAGTTCAGATGTGGATACCGAAGAAGGCAGGCCCGCGCCTGATCGTGAATTTATCCCGGCAGGTAAAATGCCCCTTATGACAGCGCCGCTTACAGATTTAATTTTAACGCCTGGATTATTACCGGCAAAGATCGGTGATTTTAGCGGCGAATTTTTCACGCCGGCAGAGTTAGTAGATTTTGAGTTGAGTACGCCGGGTGAATTTGCTCCGGCAGTTAAGCCGTTAACAGATACATTGCCTCTTTCCTTTGCCGTGCCGGCAGAGATAACTTCATTGCAATTAGCAGATGTACTGTCTTTGGGCGCCGTCCAACCGCTAGAGGCACGCAAGGATGATCTGTCCGTATTGGGTTATCGAGCCCTTGCCGCTGCTCCGGCAGTGGTGATTACTGAACCTGCAGGTGTTTTTGCTGATAAAATAACTGACCGCCTGCTAAGCGTTTCCGAGCCGGTTTTGGCCTCCACGATTGATATTGCTTCCTCGCCGTTATATCCTGATACCCTGCGTGATAAAATGGCCAAACTTGGTAAATCCATTATTGTTCAGCCGGAGGGACTGCCGGAACTGAAAATAGCCCAGCCTGCAGATTATGCTGAGCTGGTATTGGCAGAATTAAAAGAACCGGCTAAATTAGGCAAGTCAGCCAGCGCGGTAATTGTTGCCGAGCCAACAGAGATTACCGATGAAAAAGCAGAGGTAGTGGCTGCCGAACCTGTTACCAAAAAACGCACCATAGTAGAGGAAGACCGGGCCAAACTGGGTGAAGCGGAAAGCGCCAAGATAGCGCCGGCAGAAAAGCCCGCGGAAAAGAGGGAAATTACAGATCTGGAAATCACTGAAGTAGCCAAAACTAAGGTGGGCGAGGAACTTGAAGCAGAAGAAGCCGCTGAAAAAGTAAAGCCGTCTGTCGAACCCGCTGCTGAAGAAATTGTCCAGCCCTTGGCAAAAGAAGAGCTGGCTGCTGCTGATCAGCGAATCCGGCGCCAGGCAGTCGCTCCGGGGGTGGTAAGAGAAATAGTTCCTCTGGCTGGCAGTACACTGGTTGTTGAATACAAAACTGATGTATTTGTGCCGCTGCGAAATGTTTTGCTTGCTGCCTTTGGTTTGCCGACAATACCCGAGGCAGCAGACTGGAAGACGATTGAAGGCGGTGCCGGAGTGCTGGTTACGCCGCTGCCGGACGTAAGGCAAAAGTTCCTGGATATCAAGGTGCGTGACCTGCTGGGTAACAGTTTGGATCTTTCTATAGCGGAGCGTGCCGGTGAAGGCAGAGAAGATGAAGATGACTATCATCACGGCGGGGCCGGATCCGAAGAATTGACTGCCTTACTGTTGGCGCTGCCGGAATTATTTTCCACAGCGTTGCAGGACAGGGAAACGGCTACTGGCCCGGGGACAAAGGTTTCTGTCTCCCTTTTTGATGTGCTGAATAGCTGGAGCTACAGCATTATCCGCTACGAATATGATGACCAGGGGCGGATGACCAAGAAAATCGAGGAAAAACACACGAACGAAACAGCTGATTCCACGCTTACTACAACTTTATATGAATATGATAGTCTGGGCCGGGTAATACGGGAACTGGCTACCACCGTTACCTTTCTGTTTGAAGAAGAAGGCAAGGAGTTGAGTGCGAAAAGAAAAGAAGAAATAGCAGAAGAAATCCAGGAAAAGAAAGGGGTATCGCCGGCAGCTGAGGCTGAGGCTGAAGCAGTGCGGGCGGAAGAAGCGGCCACAGCCGCTCAGGTAATGTTCCCACTGGCAGAGGAGTATGAAACCACAACCGATGTGACAATAACAAATTACAGTTACGATATCCACGGCCGCCTGCGCGGTAAATCAGTCTACAGTTTTAATACCGAACTGGATTACGGCACTAAGGTAGATGAAATTTATCACTACAATGAACTTGGCCAGATTTCCTGGGTGGACCGTACCGCTACTACAGCGGGAATAGATGTAAATGAGGATTGGGAGGATTATGAAATAATAGAAACAGATGATGGTTGCTATATCAAATGGATAGACGAAAACGGCGATGAGCAGACATTAATAATGACTGATAATGGAAACGGCAGTTATACCTATGAGTATGATGGTAAAACCTACACGGTGTGGAAAGACGATAATGAGGAGATAACCAAGATTGTCATTGCCGATGACGAAGGAAACACCTGGCAGTATGATATCACCCGGGATGAAGAGGGCACGATTACCTCCTGGGAATATAACCATACCAACAACGAGACCGGTGAAACCAACTGGTATTCGGTGGAGGTCTGTCCCGCGGATGCCGCCCAGGACAGCACTTACTACTTGATTACTTCGGTTGATGAAGACGGAAATGAATATTCCGCGCTGGTTAAAGTAACAACTGAAGAAGGTGATGATGGTGAGATGGAAACTGTGTACACGGTTTATGATGTTCCGGAATCAGTGTTGTGGGATGAAAACGGTAATGTGGATTGGGACACTATTTTTTATGAAGTTGACGCGGATGGTGATGGTAAATCACATTATTTATATGTAAATAAAGAAACTGAGACCACCCTTGGTTCCGAGGCCTCAGTGCTGGCTTCAGGTGTGATGGGCTTTTTCTTTGATGAATCCCTGGGCATTCTTGATCCCACTAGTGTGCTGGATGTGCTGCCCGAGGTTTCTGTCCTTGATTCCACAACCCATACCAAGGTTTATTACCAGTACAATATTCATGGCCAGGTAGTTTATGAACGAACTGAAACCCAGGCGGAGGGTTCTGAAGTAACAACGGTAACCATCGCCAAATACAACTACAACAGTTTCGGTCAGGTAAAGGATTACCACCGGGTCACTAAACCGGATGGGAAAGAGGTGGCCGAAGATCCTTTTACTGATGCGGATAACCTAAAGGTGCTGGAACGCGACGAACAGGGCCGGGTAACCAAGTATGCCTTTATAGATGAGAACGGGCAATATCATGAAGCAGAAGTAACATATACCGAAGATGGGCTGATTGCCTCAATGCGCATTTACAATAGTGACGGCAGTTACGTGGAATTCACAGATTTTAATTATGATGAGGGACAATTAATGTCTTTTAAAGTGGAGTTCCGCAACGCCAAGGGCAATTATATGGGACCGGAAGACATGGAGGAGGCCTTTGGTTATCTGGGCTTGTTTGAGAATGTGCCGCCGATTTTGTTAGGGGCCTATTTCGCCGGTACGAATAGGGAAGTTTCTGTAATGTGGTTAATGGATATGCCCGGACTGGACAGCGGTGCCGGCTGGCCGGACTATATTGCCGGGGAGCCTGAAGAAGGAGAGACCTGGGGTTCATATACCTATGATGAATACGGCCGGATGGCCACCCATAGCTATGTGAGCGGTTATGATAATTTAGAAAACCCGCAGATTGAAGAGTATGAGTATGACAATCACGGCAATATTGTCGGTGTTAGTGCCTGGGGAGAATGGGAAGGGGAACTGTATATTGATCTTACTTCGGAAGAATTTCTGAATGAAGGGGAATGGATTGGTTCAAATACTTTCAAACTTAGCTGGCTAGAGAAAGATGAAGACGGCCAATATACGGTAAAGTTTGAAATATACATCAACTTTGATGACCAGGGCAATGTTGAATCCGTAACCGTAGAGAAATTTGAGGCGCAATACAATACGCTTACAGATGCGGCGAATGATACAAACCTCATTTTTACTGGTTGGGGTGATGCGGTGGACACTACCACCTATGAGGGTGATGAGATACTAGGGCTGTGGTTTTTTGAGACAGATACCGAGTGGCTCTCAGAAGACGAAACCATGACAATCGGTGTTTCCGGACTGGAGACTTATACGGAAACAACCAAGGAATACGATAAGTTCGGCCGGGTAATCGTGGAAGATACCGCTAAGTATCTTGGTGATAGCGCGGTTGAAGAAAACAAGCGATCAACCAGTCATGTGGAAAATGTTTATAACGGCCTTAACCAGGTGGTTTCTGTTAATGAAGAAACCTGGACCGTGAGCGGAGAAACGGGTAAAGATGAAGCGAAGCTGGAAAATTTCGTTTATGATGAAGAAGGCTGGCTTGTGTCGTTTGATAGAGTGATCGGTGGAAAGACCTATGCGGTTACGGATATTGAGTGGGATGAATACGGCCGGGTGGAGGCCTTTACTTTCTATACCGCCCAGGGAAAGCAGCGGATTGAGAATATTGAATATGATGAGGCCAGCGGGGAAATGCGCGGTTTTGATCTGGATTCTTCTATTGATGTGTTTGATGGACATTATGACCATGTAAACGACCTGAAAAGATTAATCATTATGCGTTCAGAACAAGCCGGCGAGTTGGTTGATGCGTATTTAACCGGTGGTGTGGACGAGGATTTTTATGAAGAAATGGCGGAAATGATTCCGGAACTCAATATTGCCAATATAGTCTGGACTGCCTGCAAAACTATTAATAATAAAGCCACAGACGGCCGCCGGCGGGAAACCTATACCGAGTACCAGTATGATGAAAACGGTAATGTGATCGAATCCCGGCAGACACTGCTTTATGATAATGCCGCGCCGGCCCTGCAGGAAGTGACGGTAAACCGTTACCGCTATAATGAAGACGGTCAGATAGAGCATAGCGTTACGCTTGTCTATTCCAGCGGTAAGGTTGTTGACGAAGACGGTAAGGTGCTGGAGCAGATGTCTTCAATCACCCGGGAGGTTCAGGATATCGAGTATGATGAATACGGCCGGATAAGCTATATCCACGGCCTGATGACCACTGACGGCGGCCTGACCAGGTACGAATATGAGCGGCGGAATTTCTGTTATGATGTGTTCGGTAACGTTACCGGTTACCAGGAAAATTTTACCTATCAATTGTTTAATGCCGGAGATTATCTTGACGGTCTGGACACCTCCGATTGGAGCGATGAAGTTAAAGAGGCGTATGACTACATATTGGAACACGGCCTTGAGGTTAGTGGCTATATGACCGTGCGCATGTCCTATGATCTTAACGGCAACCTTACCAATAAATCCGTGAAATATACGGGTGTGGAGATGGATGTCATTTCCGGAAGCCGCGAAAATTTTGCCGATCCGGAAGATAAGGAACAAGACTTAGTTGATTATGTAAGAGCTTGTCAGAGGAAGAAAGATAAGGATGATAGTTATAGTTACCCGCCGGAATACTATGCGGCACTTGACGAACTGCAGACAATAGGATTAAAACGGGAGGCCTATGATGAGATTCTGGAAAGTAGCATTTGGGATTTTATCTCCTCCAAAGCCGATGGCCTTAGTAATGCCAATAATTCTTCCAGTGAATCCATCTACCTCTACGACCAAAATAATCAAGTGATCTGGTCCTATGAAAACGGCACTATAAACGATGAGTACCGCTACAACAGTCGCGGCCAGCTTATCTATAAAGGAAGTAAGCAGGCGCGCGATTTTGAGATCGAAGTGGAAGACGAACGTGTTTGGACCAAGACCAAGACCGGCAGAACGGAACAGAGGTATACCTACAATGCCTTCGGCCTGATGGCTACCGTTGTTACTACTAGCAGTTACCGCAGCAAGACCTTTGTGCAGGAAGGTTCCAAAGGGAGGATCGATGTCACCGATTATGATTGCGACGGCAAGAAAGTGGCCACCAGCTACAGCTATGGCCTTAACGGCAGGGTTAGACAGTCATCCACTATTCTTGCTGACGATACGCAAATCTATAAGTATGAACGAAATCAGGAATGGTGGAACTCTAATACGATACAAATAATTATTGGAATTTGTAAGGCAATCGGCACAATCCTGTTAACAATTTTTGTTCCCGGCGGTGCGTTCATAGCGTTTTTTATTAATGAAGCGATTGATGTTGCTTTTGACAAGTGGGTGCTGGGTAAGGACTGGGATGAAATCTATGATGCCACTGCCATCGCCTTGCTTATTATTGACTTTGCCCTAACCATTTTTGGCGCGGCCTATGATTCCGTTGCCGCCGGCAAGGACCTGCTCCAGGAAGGGGTAGAGACAGGCACGGAAGAGTTGGTTGAGGTTGCGGCAAAAGAGGCGGGTGAAGCGGCAGTGGAGGCAGGCGTAAAGGAAGCTTTCAGGAGTGGCGTTAAATACACGGTCGAGGCAAGCGTGGAGAATTTTGCCCGCGCCGTCTTACGGGCCACGCTGGAGGCCTTAAAGGACGTTGTGCTGGAATATGTTGTTTATATGGTTTCTGTGCTTGTAGATTGCGGGGTGTATGATGTCAAACTTTCCGATGTAGAGTGGAAAAGAGCTTTTGCGGATTATTTCAAATCAGGCAGGTGCCTGGAACTTGAGGCGAAAATTGCTCAATACCAGTATGATCATCGGGCGGATAAGGATCTTCTGCACAGTAAAATGGTCTGGAGCAGTATGCTGAAAATTGCCGTTTCACTGGCGGTGCAGATCGGCAGCAGCGGCCTCTCAGTAGCCACAACCAAACAGGCGCTTGCTGATCCAGACAGTGGTATTTTGTCAGAAAAAGCATTCAGAAAC